>CAZBSV010000175.1:0-3092 GCA_964494795.1 uncultured Spirochaetales bacterium
CGGTCATCGGCGTATCGACGAAGCCCGGGCGGATGTCGACGACGCTGACCCCAGCGGCGCCCAGGCGGCCGCGCAGGCCTTCGAGGAAGGTCGATACGGCCGCCTTGGCGGCGCCGTAGACGTAATTGCTCCTGCGCCCGCGCACGCCGGCCACGGAGGTAATCACAGCGAGGCAACCGCTGCGCTGGCTCTCGAAGTGGGCGGCGGCGCGCAGCAGCAGTGTGATTGGGCCCATCGCGTTGAGCGAGAATTCGCGCAGGGTCAAGACGGGGTTGGCCTCGCAGGCGGCCTGGTCGGGCAGCGCTCCCTGCGCGACCAGCAGCGCGTCAAGGCCCCCAAGGCGCTTGACGGCCTCGTCGATCAGCCGCGAGCAGCGCGCGAGGTCGAGCAGGTCGACGACCTCGGTTTCGACCGCCTTTGCGCCGCGCGCGCGGAGGTCGTCGGCCACGGCGGCGAGCTTGTCGGGGTCCCGGCCAACCAACAAGAACGCGTCGCCGTCCGCCGCAAAATGCTTCGCGGCCTCCTGCGCGATCGCCGAAGCGGCGCCGGTAATCAAGATTCGCCTCATGAGCCCGCACCCGCCGTCACGCGGCGCCAGAAAGAGGAGGAGAAGCGTGGGTCGATATAGCGCGAGAATTCCTTCCACTGCGGGAAATAGCTCTGGAAGCTGCCGGCCGACATGCGCGCGTCCTTCGCGGGGTAGACGCGGCCGCCGGCCTGCTCGACGAGTTCGTCGAGCTCGTCGAGCAAATCGAGCGTGGCCTGGCCGCGATTCGGGAAATCGAGCGCGAGCGTCAAACCCTCGCGCGGAAACGACATCAACCCCGGCGAGCGAATCGCGCCAAACTTCTTGAGCACGGCGAGAAAGGAGCCCTGTCGCGAGGAGCGGATCCGACGCAGAATCTCGTTGAATACGGGCTCGGCTTCGCTCGGAACGACAAATTGATACTGATAGAACCCGCGCTTTCCGTAGATCCGATTCCAGTCGAGTACGCGGTCGAGCGGGTAGAAGAAAGGCACATAGTGGGTGTAGCGCGAGATGCGATCCTTTCGCTGTAGCCGAAAGAACGATTGATTGAACAGCCGCATCGCGGCTGAATTCAGCGCGAAAGAGGGCATGTCGAATGGAACGCGAAGCGGCCGCCGGCTTCCGCGCGCCGCGCCGTTCTTCGAGCGCGCAAAGCTACGTGCGGCGCCAGCAGTTCCGCCGTTCGAGCACACGGTGCTGCCCTCCGAGAAGTTGGCCCGCTGAAACAGGCCACGCGTCGGGCCGGAACGCAGGCAGTCGACCCACGACACCGTGTACTCGTAGTCCGCACTCGATTCGGTTTCGAGCGCGAGGTACTCGTCGAGGCTCCGGAATCGGATCTGCTCGAGCCGCAGACACGGGCTCGCGATGCGCGCGAGCTGGATCTCCAGCCAGGTGATCAGACCTGTGAGGCCGAGGCCGCCGATCGTCGCGCGAAAGAGCTCCGCGTTCTCGTCGGGTGAACACTCGCGCCGCGTGCCGTCCGAGCGCCAGAGCTCGAAGCGGCGGACATGGCAGCCGAAGCTTCCCGCGCGGTGATGGTTCTTGCCGTGGATGTCGTTTGCGACCGCACCGCCGAGCGTGACGAGCTTGGTGCCGGGGCTTACCGGGAGGAACCAGCCGCGCGGAACGATCACCGCGAGCAGCTCCTCGAGGCTCAGGCCCGCCTCGGCGCGCAGGACCCCGCGCTCCGAATCGAAATCGATCAGCCGAGCGAGCCCGCTCGTGTCGATCAAGATTCCGCCGTCGTTCAGGCAGCTATCGCCATAGCTGCGGCCGAGGCCGTACGCGAGAGCGCTCGATGAGCCGAGATCCAGGTCGGCGAGCTCACCGCGCCAGGAGACGCGCCGAATCGCCGTCGGCGTTGCTTTCGGCAGTCGCCCCCAGCTTTGGTAGCGCAGCATCGCTACAGGCTAGCCCGCGGCCGGATGCGTGGGCAAAAACGCAGAGAACGAGGGGCAGGAAGGATTCGGGGGCGTCCTGATGAAGCGGGGAGCGCGCCGGGCGCTTAGGCGGGCGAGGCGTTGGAACGGTCGCCGCGCGCTGCGATCGCCGCAACGCCGATCGCGAAGACCAGCACGGAGGTCGGCTCGCGAAGCGCGGTGGCGTGGGCGGCGGATCGGGAAAGATCTGGATCGACGATCGCGTGGCACGGCTGACGCGGGAGACGCGACTCCGCGGAGCCTCTCCACGGAAGTTTCGCGCGACGACCGACGTCGATCACTTTTCTCATCGACGGCCTATCTCGTGAGACTTCGCCCGTCTCCATATTGGAGCGTGAGATCCGCGATCACTGGGCGATGATCCGACCCGTAGGCGCCGCCGACGGCGGAACGGTCGACGTGCCATCCCGGGCCGATCAGTACGTGGTCGATGCGCACGCGAATCCAACCATTGTGCCGCGTCATCCCGAGGCCGATTCCTGCGCGCGAGAAGGCGTCGGTCAGGTCGCCCCAGTGCTGTTGAAAGATCCGACTTTCAACCGGCGTGTTGAAATCCCCCGCGACCACGAAGGGAACGCGTGATTCGATCAAGCCGACATCCACCCAATGGCGCGCCAGGCCCGACTCGATGTCGCGCAACGAGGTGTTGGCGCGAAGAGTCTTGACGTCGAGGGAGTTGAGCCGCTCCAGTCCCCTTCGCGGCGTTTCGAGATGCAAGTTGGTGAGCTCAAACGGGCCGCCGGGTGTGTCGATCAAATAGCGCACGACATTGCCGGAGCCGCCGATGTCGCCGGTCTTCCGTATCTCTTCCAACACCGACCGATCCATCACGGTCGCGTGCCGGATCGGATATCGACTCAGGAGGCACATGCCCGCGGAATCGTGGTGCTGCCAGTCCTTCAATTTCGCCAACGACGACGCCAACTCGCTTCCACATTCCTGCATCGCCAGCACGTCGGGGCTCAACTCGGCGAGGACGCGCGGCATGTGGCTGGCCAGCTGTGTTCCGCCGGCAACGTTGAAGCTGACCACGCGAATCTGCGTTCCCGGCGGCGCGGAAACCAGCCGCCCCCACCCCGTACGCGCGCCCATGACCGGCCCAACGACGACGAGTGCGGCGA
>CAZBSV010000176.1:0-1570 GCA_964494795.1 uncultured Spirochaetales bacterium
CCGCGAGCCCGATCGGCCCGGCGCCAATCACCATCACACGCTCTCCCGGCTCGAGCTTCGCGGTGTTCACGGCGTGCAGTCCGACCGAGAGCGGCTCGACCAGCGCGCCCTCGCGAACAGTCACTCCCGTCGGCAGACGCAATGACTCGGCCGCGCCTGCGAGCACGTACTCCGCGTACGCGCCCGGCACCTGACCGAGACCCGTGCCACGCAGGCTCGGACACAGGATCACGTCACCGGTGAGACATGCGCGGCACTTCCCGCAGCCAATCGCGGGCAGCGCGCAGACGCGGTCTCCCGACTTCCACAGCGACTTGGCGTCGGCGCCGACCTCGACCACCTCGCCCGCGAACTCGTGGCCCATCACCGTACCCGGCGGAAGTCCGCTCGGAAGGTCCGCGGCGTGCAGGTCCGAGCCGCAGATTCCACAGCTTCGAACGCGCAGCACGATCTCGCCCGGCCCCGGCTTGGGCTCCGGGCGTTCTTCGATCGTAAGCGCCTGACCCAGCCCATGAAATACGGCGGCTTTCATCACAGATCCTCCCGAGACCGGATTCTGAACCATTGCTGGACTCGAGTCCAGTTATGGAATAGGCTGCGGCCATGATCACCGCTGCCCCGGCCTCGACCCGTCGCGCCCGCAAGAAGGAGCGCACGCGTCAGGAGATCTTCTCGGCGGCGATGGAGCTCTTCGCGGCGCGCGACTTCGACGCGGTGACGATCGAGGCGCTCTGCGCGGAGGCCGACGTCGCGCGCGCGACCTTCTTTCTGCACTTCCCGACCAAGGCGAGTCTGCTGCACGAGTGGAACTGCCAAGTTGCGGCAGAGTTCTCGGCGCGGCTCGTCGAGCCCCGCGGCAGCGCCGTCGAGGAGCTGCGCGGTCTCGTCGAGCACATCTCGTCGCGCCTGCTCGCGCAGGCCGACGTCATGACCGCGATGCTTGGAAGCAAGCCGCCGACAAAGACAATGGAAGTGGAGGACTTCGCGCCGCGGATCGGGCGCCGGGGCGGTCCCGTCGTCGTCGTGAACGATGAAGCCCACCACACCCACGAAGAGGACAGCGAATGGAACAAGACGATTCGCCGGTTGCACGCGGACGTCCCTGGCGGGCTGGCCGCGCAATTGGACTTCACCGCCACGCCGCGACATACCAAGGGGCAGCTCTTCTCCTGGACCGTCTACGATTACCCGCTGAAACAGGCGATCATCGACAACATCGTCAAGCACCCTTTGAAGGGCATCGCCAAGGGGATCGCCGAGCAGCATTCCGATATTGCCAGCATCCGCTACCAGGCTTACCTGACCGCCGGCGTGGAACGCTGGAAGGAATACCAAATGCAACTCGCTCCCCTGAGCCGCAAGCCGGTCCTGTTCGTCATGATGAACCTGCTTGCCCTTTCGTACGCCCGGCGGACCATCAAAGTCGCGACCAAGGCGGGATCGAGGGACCTGCGGATCCTGGCGGTCACCGTCGAAGTGATCGTCCTGGTGATCATGGGCGTCGGCCTGTCGGGCAGCTCCGAGCATATGAAGTACCAATGGATAGTACTGGGCATCGCGATGAGCATGA
>CAZBSV010000177.1:0-3409 GCA_964494795.1 uncultured Spirochaetales bacterium
CTCCGACCTCCCGGCTCGCTCCGACCTCCCGACGCGCTCCGATCTCCCGACTCGCTCCGACCTCCCGGCTCGCTCCGATCTCCCGGCTCGCTCCGACCTCCCGACGCGCCTCGACGAACGAAGCGCTCTCCAGACGGCAACCCGCGGAGTCTACTGAACCCGAGCGCTTTACTGGCGGATCCGCGGCCACTGCATGGGGATCCGCGGGCACTGCATGGGAATCTGTGGCCACTGCACGGGGACTTGCGGCCACCGCGGCGCGCAGCCCCTCGAGCGTCTTGGGCCCGATGCCGTGGACGCGCAGCAGGTCGTCGACGCGCTCGAACGGGCGACGCTCGCGCTCCTCGACGATCGATCGCGCGCGCACCGCGCCGATGCCGTCCAGCGTTTCGAGCGTTCGGGCCCCCGCGCAGTTGAGTTCGATTGGCAGCTCGAAAAGCCTGCGAGCCGGGCCGCGGATCGCCCCGGCGCGCTGCTCCGGCGCCGCACAGCGGACCGCGATCGTGTGTCCGTCGACGGCCTGCGATTCGACCGGGTGCGGACACGGAATCGGGTCGGCGAAGGGTCTCGGGAGCGCGAGCGCGAAGAGCGCGCCGCTGAGTGCGAGTGCCGCCAGGGCCTGTCGCTGCTCCATCTTGCAAGCCTTCAGTCAGCGGGGTCGGTCAGCTCTCCGACACCGGTTCGGCCGTGCCCCCATCCACGAACGCATCGTGGAGGGCGCGCACGGCGAGCTCCGTGTATTTCTGATCGATCACGACCGAAATCTTGATTTCACTCGTCGTGATCAACTGAATGTTGATTCCCTCGTCCGCGAGCACCTGGAACATCTTCGACGCGACACCGGCGTGATCCTTCATGCCGAGGCCCACGATCGATACCTTGGCGATATTCTCGTCGCCCTCGACGTCAGCCGCGCCGATCTCGTCCGCCACGCGCCGCGCGAGATCGAGCGCCTGTCCGTAGCTCGCCTTTTCCACCGTGAACGTGAGATCGGTCGTGCCGTCCTGGGAGAGGTTCTGGACGATCATGTCGACGATGATTCCGGCGTCGGAAATCGGCGAGAAGATCCTCGCCGCGATGCCCGGCTGATCCTTCACCCCGCGCACCCGGATCTTCGCCTCCTTGCGGTTATAGGTCACACCCGAAACAACCAGCCGCTCCATGACTTCCTCCTCGCCGACAACCCACGTCCCTTCCGAGTCGTCGAATGACGATCGAACGTGGAGCGGAACGCCGTAGCTCATTGCAAATCGCGCGGATCGGATCTGCAATACCTTTGCGCCGAGACTCGAGAGTTCGAGCATCTCGTCGTACGAAATGCGGTCGAGCTTGCGGGCGCCCGGCACCAGGTTCGGATCCGCGGTGTAGATCCCCAAGACGTCGGTATAGATCTCGCACACGTCGGCCTCGAGCGCTGCCGCCACCGCAACGGCGGTCGTATCCGAACCGCCACGCCCGAGAGTGGTGATGTTGCCGTCGTCATCAAAACCCTGAAAGCCCGCGATCACGGCCACGATGCCCGCATCGAGCGCGCGGTGGATGCTCGCCGAATCGATGCTCTCGATGCGCGCGCGCATGTGCGCGTCGTCGGTTCGGATTCCCGCCTGGCGACCGTTGAAGGACTGCGCGGATTGACCGAGCTGCGAGATCGCCATCGCCACGAGCGCGATCGTCTTCTGCTCGCCGGTCGAAACCAACGCGTCGTATTCGCGCGCCAGCGGCTGAGCGCCGCCGAGTTCGTGCGCGAGCGCCACGAGCTGGTCGGTTTCACCGGCCATCGCGGAGACGATCACCGCGACCCGATGACCGGCCTTCGCATTCGCGACGACCCTGCGCGCGACGTTGCGGATCCTCTCCGCATCGCCGACGCTGGTGCCCCCGTATTTCTGAACGATCAGTCCCACGACTTCGATCCGCCCGATGCTTCCCTATGCGTCCAGTTCTTGCCTGCCCGTCCGATGCTTCCCTAAGCGTCCAGTTCTTCCGACAATTCCAGCTGCGCTCCCGGTGCGCGTTCGCGCAGCAGATCCGCCTGCCAGCGCGCGAGCGCCCGAGCCGCAGTGGGTCCGGAGGCTACCGCGTTTAGCCGTCGACAGGTGGGGGTTTCGTCGGGCCGCGAGAATTCGATCTCGAGCCGATCCGTGGGGAGCGCGTCCCGAAAACGCTCTCCCCATTCGATCATCACGACGGTACCCGCCGCGAGCAGATCCAGAAAGCCCGCGGATTCGAGTTCGGCGACGCTGCCGAGGCGGTAAGCGTCCAGGTGCGCCAGCCGACGCCCATCCGCGAGTGCGTATTCGGAACAAATAGCGAAGGTTGGGCTCGTGACGTCGGCGGGATCCAACCCGAGACCGCGCGCGAGGCCCTTGGCGAAGGCCGTCTTGCCGGCGCCCAGAGGGCCGCTCAGGACCAGCACGAGACCTTCGGCGGGAAGCGACGCAGCGAGCCGCGCCGCGGCCGACGCGGTCGCTTCAGGGCTCTGGGAATGAAACTGCAAGGCTGACCCGAACTTGAGCGCGAGCCTGCGCGCTGCGCTCCGCGCAAAGCTCCGCGATGGCAGCCGGCACCTCGCGCGCGATCTCGCCCGCCCGGTGACCCGACGCTCCAGCGCGTTTCGCAAGCCGATCTGCGGCGGCGCCGTGAACGAACACGGCGAGCGCAGCCGCGTCGAACGCGTCGAGGCCCTGCGCGAGCAGGGCCGTCAGCATGCCGAGCAGAACGTCGCCGGTGCCGCCCGTTGCGAGCGCGGGGCCGCCGGTCGGATTGATCGCGATGCGACCGTCCGGTGCGGCGATCACGCTGGCCGCGCCCTTGAGGACGACGACCGAACCGAGCCGCCGCGCGAGTTCGCGCGCGGCCGCGGGTCGATCCCGATTGATTTCGCGCGCCTCGAGCCCGAGCAGCTGCGCGGCTTCGCCCGGATGCGGCGTCAATACTGTCGGCGCCTGGCGCCCGCGCAGCCCTGCGGGTTCTTGCGCGAACGCGTAGAGGGCGTCGGCGTCGACCACCAGCGGCCGATCCAGCCGCTTGGCGAGCGACCGGACCAACGCCTGGGTTTCTTCGCTGCGCCCCACTCCGGGTCCAAGGCCGAGGGCATCCCGGGTTGCGGCGAGCGCGAGGATGGCTTCGGCGGCACTCGCCGCGAACGCGCGCTGCGGAGTATCCGCCACCGGAACCGTCATCGCTTCGGTGCACTTGACCTCGAGGATGTCGTTGAGGCCAGCCGGACACGCGAGCGTGACGAGGCCCGCACCCGCGCGCACGGCGCCTTCAGCGGCGAGCGCGGCAGCTCCCGTCATGCCCTCGGATCCCGCGACGATCAACGCGTGGCCGAAACTGCCCTTGTGGCTCGCCGCGGGTCGCGCGGGCAGCCGCGCCGCCGCGTAGGCGCGCGTCCAGAGTTCTGCGC
>CAZBSV010000178.1:0-18558 GCA_964494795.1 uncultured Spirochaetales bacterium
GAAGCCCCGCTTTTCTTCGGGTGAGTCGTCCGCTACGGCGTCGGGTTGCGGGGTGCGGTCGCCGCGACGGGCGCGGGGCTCGCGCTCGCTGCTCTCATCGGATTTCTGGACCTCGCCCGAAGCCGTGCCCGCGTCGCCCTCTTGCAGCGTGCCCGTGTCAGCGGGCGCTTTGCTCCCTTCCGCCTGGCTTTCGTCAGCGTCGGCTCCGGACCGATCGCGCGTCCGGGCCTCGCGGCGCGCAGCGCGGCGCTCGTTTTGTCCGTCGCTATCAGCGGCCTCGTCGATCTCTTCCGCATCGGGCACGGAATCGCGCTCGTCGATGTGTCTGCGCTTACCCGCGCGATCGTCCGCTGCGCTTTCCTCCTCGACATCCTCGACATCCTCGCCGACGGATCCGCCGTGCTGCGCGTCGCGGTCCTTCTTCTTGCCGACCTTCTTCGATCGCTGGGTCTGCGCCCCGTATTCGTCGTCGTATCCCTCACACGGACCGATCGTGTCACCGTGGGCTTCATGAGCGCGCCACGCGGGCTCGGGGAGGTTCAGCGTTCGGTGCGCGTCCGGATTTCCGGGTGGGATATGACAGATCGTGATGCGCGTCTTGCCGGAATTTCCCTGCGCGAGGCCGTCTGACGGAATCGAGCAGAGACTGAGCGCGGCGATTGCGAACGTGGCGACTCGGGCGTTCATGAAATGAATCCTCCGCATCTCGAATGGATGGGCGCCTAGCATAACGGATGCGGCTTCCGTTGGGGAACTACTTCCCGAACACCTGCTTGAGCAACGGAGTCACGCGCGCCGCCGGATCGGTGCGGATCTTGCGCTCTTCTTCGCCGAGAACCGCGAAGAGTCCATCGAGCGATCGGGCGGTCACGTAGCCGCGGAGGTCGAGAGAGGGTTTCTTCGCAAACGGGATCGCGTCGTAGCGCCCGACCAACTGATCGTAGGACCGAACCACGCCGACTTCGTCCATCTTGTCCGAGACGATCGGTTCGAAGCGCGCGCGCAGGGTGTCGCGGGTGGTGCGCTCGAAATACTCGGTTGCAGCGGTGTCACCGCCGTTGAGGATCCCCACGGCGTCACTGAAGGTCATCTGGCGGATTCCCTGCCAGAAGACGTCGGTGGCCTCTCCCGCCGCCCGCTCCGCGGCGCGATTCATCGCGACTTCGAGTTCGTCCAGCTGGGCGCCGAAGCCGACCGCACGCAGACCCGTCGCCATCTTGTCGAGTCCGCCGGGCAGCTTGATCCGGATCAGTGGGTTGTCGAGGTATCCATTTTCGCGCGACGTCAAGCCAACGGCATTGCGGGTCCCGACTTCGAGAGCCTGTTTGAGGCCCGACGCGGCGTTCCCCTCGCCGCTCACATCTGCGAATCGATCGCTCAAGGATCCGCCCGCGCACGCCACCAACCACACGCTTGCGAGCGCGGCAGCGCAGCGGCGCTGTTCGCGGGTGAATCGACTGCAGTTGCGGGTCACGTCGGTTCCTCCTCGGCTGAATCTCGACCGTTGCTGGGCGTCGCGGCCCGAGCGGGCCGCGCGCAGCGGGAACTATAGGGGAGAGGAGCGACACTCGATCACTGGGGCGGTTCGAGCGGTGTCCATTGGGGCGGAATCGAATTGTGTCGTACTGTTGGCACTCAGCAGGCTACCGAGCGCGCCGGACGCAGCCCTCCCCCCGAGGCTTCGCGATTCACAAATTGGCGGCGCACGTGGATCGGCTTTGAACGCGGTGCTTTTCAGCACGCCAATGGGGGCTCTGCGATGTCGAATTCCGGCGGATCGATGTTCGGTCGATGTGCGCTGCGCGCGGGTGTGGCTGTCGCGCTGTTGGCGCTGACTGTGCTTGCGGGTCCAGCGGCGGCGCTCGCGAAGCCACTCGCGCTCGACGACGTGCCGGAGCCGCTGCGGACGTGGACGGGCTGGGTGCTGCGCGGCCACGAGTCCGAGCGCTGCCCATTTCTTTCAGGCCAGCCCGGCGAATCTCTTTTGGGCCAGCCCGGCGAATCTCTTTCGGGCCAGCCCGGCGAACCTCTTTTGGGCCAGCCCGGCGGGCCCGGCTTCGCGGGCGGCGGCGATGCGGTGCTGCGCTGCGCGTGGCCGTCGCAACTCGAGCTGGATCTCGACGACAAGAGCGGTCGCTTCACGCAACGCTGGCAGATTTTCGCGACCACGCGCGTCGCGCTTCCCGGCGGCCCCAACCGCTGGCCGCTCGACGTGCAGGTCGATGGTCGAGCCGCGCCCGTCGTCGTCACCGGTGAGCAGGCGACGCTCGAACTCGACGCCGGAGCCCATCGCGTCAGCGGTTCGTTCGCGTGGGACGCACTGCCCGAAATGCTCGCGATTCCGCCCGAGACCGGGTTGGTCACGCTGCGGCTGCGCGGCCGCGCGATCGAATTGCCCGACCGCGATGCACCCGGCCGGCTGTGGCTCGAGCGCCGCCGCGCACCCGAAGACGGCGAAGCCAGCCGGATCGAGGTCGTCGTACACCGTCTGGTGATCGACGAGGTCCCGCTGCAGCTCGACACGCGAATCGAATTGCGGGTGGCGGGCCGCAGCCGCGAGGTCCTGCTCGGAAACGCGCTGCCCGCTGGCTTCGTGCCGATGTCGCTCACGAGCACGCTGCCCGCGCGCCTCGATGCCGACGGGCGACTGCGCGTTCAGCTGCGACCCGGCAGCTTCACGCTCGCGCTATACGCGCGTCACGACGGACCGGTCGAGGCCCTCGCGCCGCCGCTGCAGGACGCCAAAGCGAACGCGGATGGCGAGGCCCAGTGGGATGCCGATGAGATCTGGGCCTTCGACGCGCGGCCGCATCTGCGGATTGTCGAGCTGAGCGGCGCGGCGGCGGTCGACCCGAATCAGACGAGTTTGCCCGCGGAGTGGCGACAGCTGCCCGCCTATCTGATGGAGCCGGGAAGCGCGCTGCGGCTCGAGGAAAAGCGCCGCGGCGACGCCGATCCCGCACCCGACGATCTGCGGCTCGCGCGCAGCTGGTGGCTGGACTTCGACGGCGACGGCTTCACGCTGACCGATCGCATCACGGGCAGCGTGCGCCGCAGCACGCGGCTCGAGATGCGCGATCCGATCGAACTCGGGCGCGTCGCGCTCGAGGGCAGCGATCAGTTCATCACGCGCGTCGAAGGCGGCGCCGGAGCGGGCGTCGAAATTCCGCTCGGGCCGATCGCGCTATCCGCCGACAGCCGCGTCGGCGAGCGCGCTGGGCTCTCCGCGGTGGGCTGGGACCACGACTTCCAGGCGCTCAGCGCGGAGCTCTGGCTCCCGCCGGGCTGGCGGCTGTTCCACGCAAGCGGCGTCGACCGCGCGACGGCAACCTGGCTGAACCGTTGGACGCTGCTCGATCTGTTCGTCGTGCTGATCACCGCGATGGCCGTGTACCGGCTGTGGGGTACGCGCTGGGGTGTACTTGCGATTTCCGCGCTCGCGGTCGGCTACACCGAGCCCGACGCGCCGCGCTGGCTGTGGCTCGCGGTGCTGGCCGGCGAAGCTTTGCGCCGCGCCTTGCCGGAAGGGCGCTTCGCGCGCCTGATCGCCGTCTACCGCGCGACGGCGCTCGGGTTATTGATGCTGGTATTCAGCGCATTCGGCGTCGCGCAACTGCGCGTGGCGCTGTATCCGGTGCTGGAGGGTTCGGACCGCTACCTGATGTCGGGCGACGCGGGCGGATACGCGCAAGGCGTCTTCCAGGTCCCGGCGATCGAAGAAGACAAGATGGAATCCCTGCGCGCGCTCGGCTACCAAGCCGAGGATCGAGCGGCCCAGGCGCCCTCACTGCTTGTTGTACCCCGAGTTCAGTTGGGGGTCGCCGAAAGCGGAATGCCCGCCAGTAGCGCACCAGCGAGCAGCGAGTCCATCCAAAAACGCTATCGCCCGGACCCGCAGGCGCGCATCACGACTGGGCCCGGTCTGCCGGCCTGGACGTGGAACCAGGTGACGCTGTTCTGGAGCGGGCCCGTCGACGCTGATCAGACGCTCCGCTTCCTACTCATGCCGCCATGGTTGGTGTCGCTGTTCGGCTTGTTGCGCGTCGCGCTGATGGCAGCACTCGTGCTGCGCCTGCTCGGAGTCGAGTTCGCAGGCGGCGCTGGCGGGGCCGGATTCGGCTGGCTGCGGGCGCGCGCCGGCGCGGCCGCGGCATTGGCCGCGCTGCTCGTGTTTGGCGGCGCGACGCCTGCGCGCGCGGAATTCCCGTCGCAGGAGCTGCTCGACGAACTGCGCGCGGGCCTGCTCGAAAAGCCGGATTGCCAGCCCCAGTGCGCGTCGATCCCGCGGCTGCGGCTCGAAGTCGAGCGCGCGGCGCTCACGCTGCGACTCGAAGTCGACGCGGCGGCGGATACCGCGATCCCGCTGCCGGGCGGCGCGCGCAGTTGGGAAGCTACCGAAGTAAGTGTCGATGCTGAACCCGCTCGCGGCATTCTGCGCGACGAGGGCGGTGTGCTGTGGGTGCGAGTTGGCGCGGGCAGACATCAAATCATCGCGCGCGGGCCGCTTCCTGATCGCGACAGCGTCGAACTTCCGCTGCCACTGCAACCGCTCTGGGTCGAAGCGACGAGCCGGGAATGGCAGGTGCACGGCCTGCGCGAGGACGGCCTCGCGGAATCCGCGCTGCAGCTCACGCGCGAAAAGCGCGACGCATCGGCGATGTTCGAACCGGGCGAGCTGCCGCCGTTCTTGCATGTGATTCGCAATCTTAGACTCGATCTAGACTGGCAGCTGCAGACGGTCGTCAGCCGCGTCACCTCGGCTGATACCGCGCTGCTGATCGAAGTGCCGCTGCTCGCGGGCGAGTCCGTCACGAGCGATCAGATCCGCGTGCGCGACGGCCGCGCGACGGTGAGCCTCGCGCCCGGAGAGTACGAGGTGGCCTGGGCGTCGCAGCTCGAACAAAGCGCGGCGCTCGTCTTGCAGGCGCCCGAAAAGGTGGCGTG
The DNA here is from genome assembly GCA_964494795.1 of uncultured Spirochaetales bacterium. Classification (GTDB taxonomy): domain Bacteria; phylum Myxococcota_A; class UBA9160; order UBA9160; family SMWR01; genus JACZVU01. Next base: position 4,945 of record CAZBSV010000178.1, read on the forward strand.
GACGGAAATCTGGCGGCTCGACGTGAGCCCGATCTGGCACGTCGAAGCCAGTGGCATTCCGCCGATCCACTCCGACGCGGCGGGCGGCGCGCGCGTGCGCGAGTGGCGGCCGTGGCCGGGCGAATCGATCCGGCTCGACGTCGCGCGCCCGGCGGGCGTCGAGGGGCCAACGCTCACGATCGACAGCAGCCTGCTCGCGGTGATGCCGGGGCTGCGCTCCAGCGATGCGACGCTGACCGTGCAGCTGCGCAGCAGCCGCGGCGGGCGGCATGTGATTGCGCTGGCCGGAGAAGTGTCACTGCAACGCGTCGCGATCGACGGCCAGGAGCAGCCGATCCGACTGGAGGGAAACAACGTGGCGGTGCCGGTCCATCCGGGCGCGCAGACGCTAGAGATCGCGTGGCGCGAATCGCGCGGCCTAACCGACGCGTTGTTCTACCGCACTCCGGTCGTCGACCTCGGAGCACCGAGCGTCAACGCACAGATCTCGCTTGCGCCGTCGGCCGGGCGCTGGATCCTCGCGCTCGGCGGCGTCGGCATGGGGCCGGCCGTGTTGTTCTGGCCGATTCTCGTCGCGCTCGCCGCGCTCGCGTTCGGACTCTCGCGCCTGCAGCTCACACCGCTGCGCTTCCACAGCTGGTTGCTGCTCGGCGTCGGGCTCACCCAGGTGCCGATCAGCGCGGCTGCGATCGTCGCGGTCTGGCTGCTCGCACTCGGCTGGCGCAAGCAGCGCGGCAGTGCGCTGCCGGGCCGCTGGTTCGACCTGCTCCAGCTCGCGCTCGTCGCGCTCAGCATCACGGCACTGCTCACGCTGCTGTTCTCGATCCACCGCGGCCTGCTCGGCAGCCCCGAGATGCAGATTGCGGGTAACGGCTCGACGGCGAGCCTGCTGCGCTGGTACCAGGACCGCGCGAGTGCGACACCCGCTCAAGCGTGGCTGTTCAGCGTTCCGCTGCTCGTCTATCGACTCGCGATGCTGGCCTGGGCGCTCTGGCTCGCGCAGGCGCTCTTGCGCTGGCTGCGCTGGGGCTGGCAGTGCTTCAGCGCCGACGAACTCTGGCGCCCACTGCGCGTCGACAAGCACCCCGGCGCAAGCAGGTAGGCGCCGCCGCCGGCTTGGCTCGTCGTCGCCGGTCATCCCTCGAGCAGACTGCGCAGCATCCACGCGTTTTTCTCGTGCACTTGCATCCGCTGCGTCAGCAGATCGGCGCTTGGCTCGTCGCGGGCGCTTTCAACGGCGGGGAAAGCCGCGCGTGCGGTTCGCACCAGCGACTCCTGACCGGCGACCAGCTCGCGTATCATCTCTTCCGCCCTCGGCGTACCTTGCGCGTCCTTGATCGAGCTGAGGCGCGAGAACTCGGCATAGCTGCCAGGCGCCGGGTAGCCGAGCGCGCGGATGCGCTCGGCGATCAGATCCACCGCGATCGCGAGCTCGCTGTACTGCGCCTCGAACATCAGATGCAGGGTATTGAACATCGGTCCGGTGACGTTCCAGTGGAAATTATGCGTTTTGAGATAAAGCGTGTAACTGTCGGCCAGCAGCCGCGACAGACCCTCGGCGATGGCGGCGCGATCCTCTTTGTTGATTCCGGTATTGATGTCCATGCTGATTTCCTCCGTTCAAAACCGTGCTGAACGGGTCGCGTTCACATCGGACGCCGACCTCCGACCGTATCGCAGTCGGCACACTCTAGCAGCCGCGACATGCGCGTACGCGATTGGGCGGGGAAACCAGGACTGGACGCTGAAACCAGGACTGGACGCTGAAACCAGGACTGGACGCGGAAACCAGGACTGGACGCGGAAACCAGATCCTCCCCCGCCTGCGGGGTCGGGTCCGAGCCCTCGTCATCGCCGTGCGGCTGATTGGAAGCGCGCACGTACCGCGCGTAACCTCGAAGCCGCGCGCGGAGTAGTGGTAATGTCATCTGGGGATCTCGCAAAGGAGGACGAGCCGTGATTCTTTCGAACAGCTGCGTGGTCTGCGGAGTCGGGCTGAGCGGGCTGGTCGGAACCGCGCTGCGCGTCGTCGGCGTTCGCCGCAGCGCCCAGAACCCGAATCTATGCAATCGCTGCGATGCCCACATCGAAGATGGCCTCATCGTCGAACTCGCGGTCTTCTTCGCAGACCTCACCGGCTACACGAGCCTCACGCATTCTCAAGGTCCGCAGCGCACCCACGAAGTCCTCGACCTCTACCTTCGCACCGCGACCGAAGTGATCGTCAAATGGGATGGCTTCGTGACGCAGTTCGTCGGCGATGAAGTGATGGCGTTCTTCAACGTTCCGCTCACGCGTGAAGATTTCGCGGCGCGCGCCGTCGCGGCCGCAACCGAACTGCAGGGGCGAATGCCCGGCTTGAGCGAATCCGTCGGACTACACGTGCAGACGACGATCGGGATTGCGGCCGGCCACGCGCGCGTCGGGCTGGTGGGTACGGAGCAGATTCGAAACTACAGCGCGATCGGCGACGTCGTGAACCGCGCGGCTCGGCTCGTCGCCCGGGTCGATCCGGGTGGCGTGCTGGTCGACGATCAGGTCTACGCAGGCGTTGCGGAAGATTTTCCGAACGCGGATCGCGAGCAGGTCTTGCTGAAGGGGTTCGAGCAACCGGTCGGTACCGCGCGCCTGCGCGGCCAGAGCCGATTGCTGGAAATTCCCGAAGCAACGGCTCCTGCACGGCGCTCGTATCGCCTTGCCACCGCGATCGCCGCGGTCCTCGGCGCCCCTTGCGCGGGATTTCTCGCGCTCAACGCGACGGGCATCGCGCTGGCTTCGGGATCTTTTGGCCTGGCGGCCGCGCTGCCATTTCTCGATCAAGGCTTCGTGCGGATTCCACTGATGCTCGTCGCTGCAGTTGGAGCGTCGGCAAATCTCGCAGTCGTTCAATCCGGACGGGCGGCCGCGCGTGCGACGGACTCCGGCAGCCGATTGACACCGACGCGACTCGAACGCCGACGAACGGCCGCGGGAATCTCGCTGTCGCTCGTCGCCCTCGGGCTGATCGGCTTCGAACTCGTCTCCCACGCGCTGCTGCACTGAGACGGCGCCCCGATTCCGCAGCCGCCAACTCGCAGAACTGGACGAGCGCCTGGATTCAACTCGCCGCGGCTCCGCGACCTGGTCGATTCGACGTGCGAACTCGAAGCCATCAACGAGGCGTTTGCGCGCATGGCGCGCGGCGAAGGCGCGCGCACGCTCATCGTGTATCCGGGTAGCTGATCGCTCAGCGCGCTTCGAGTTGCTCGAGATACCAGCGCGTCACGTCCGCGACCTCGGACTCCTGGGCGAGCAGGACACCGTGGCGATGCGCGCGCGATACGACGCCCTGCTGGACGCCTTCGCAGACCTGCCAGTCCTGCTCGCCGAGTAGATTCATGAAATCGACGGCGTCGCTGGCGTCGAAATCGGGACGCTCCAGTGCTGCGGACTCGAACCACCATTCCGAGACGATCCGCGTGCGTGTGGGACTCTCCGGCCAGAGCGAGCGCGCGCACACGTAATCGGGAAACAGATAGAGCAGCAGATTCGGGAGCACGAGTTCGGCGTGATAGCGCTGGCGGGATCGGTCGCGCAGGCCTGCGAAGATCGGCCGCTTCGTGGTTCCGCTGAGAGTCGAGGTCACTGCGCGCTCGCGGTACTCGGGCGGCTCCGAGCCCGACACATCCACTTCACCCGTGCGGTAGAGCGGCACGAGATCGGCGAGTTCGGGGTGCACGCCGGGGCAGTGGTAACACTCCATGAAGTTTTCGACGAGGATCTTCCAATTCGCTTCGACGACGCGTTCGGCGCGAGCTCCGACGCGCAGCGCTGCAAGAGGGTACGGCCGCGCCCTCTCCGGTAGCGTGCCGAGCTGAGCGAGCAACGTCTCTCCAGCGGGCTCGAGCCGCACGAAGACGCAGCCCTGCCAGACCTCGACGCTCACGGGATACAACGAGAACTCGCCCTTCGGAAGCGGATCCGCAGCCTGCAGGAACGGAACGCCGCGCAGCGCGCCGTCCAGCCCATAGCTCCAAGCGTGATAGCGGCAGCGGATTGCGCGCTCGAAGCGCCCTGACTTTTCAGCACAAAGCCGCGAACCGCGGTGGCGACACACGTTGTAGAACGCGCGCAGCGTAGCGTCGGGACCGCGCACGACCAGCACACTCTCGTGACCCAGTTCGAACGTGAAATAATCGCCGGTCTGCGCCAGCTGCTCTGCTCTTCCGGCGAGCAGCCAGGATCGGAAGAAGATGCGCTCGAACTCGCGCTGGAGAAGCTCCGGGTCTCGGTAGTAGCTCCCGTTCAGCGTGGGGATCAGTCGATCTGACATCGCATTTCCTCGTTCCAATCGTCGAGACATTCCACTTCGCTGCCATTTCGACTTCGGGTCTCACCCTCGCGACGCCCGCTGATCGAATCTCGGTTGCCGACCTAGAGTTCGCGGCGCAGGCACGCGACCTGCGCGCGTCGGGCGGGATCGTACGCGCGCCACTTCGCTTCGGGCACCTCAGCCGGGTCGACCCTGCGAAATCCGTTGCGCTCGAAGAACTCCACCACGCGCGGCGAAGTCGTGCACGCGAACACGAAGCGACACCCCTGATCGCTCGCTCGCTGCGCGGCAAAACGAACCAGATGCGAGCCGACGCCCTCGCCGACGAAACGCGTGAGCGTGTAGAGCGACGCGAGCTCTGCGGCCTGGCCATCGCGGTAGTGCAACAGGGCCCCGAGCCCCGCGAGGTGGTTGCCGCCGACGAAGGCTCCGAAGGCGCTGTCGAGCACGCGCTCGATCTGCTCGGGGCTGCGCGGCGCGAGGTAACCCTCGGCCATACCCCGCTCGATCAGATCGGCGGCCGCGTCGAAATCGTCGAGCCCGAGCCCGCGCACGGCCAGATAGCCCTCGCGGGTAAACAGCGTACCCGAGCCGTCGTAGGTAAAGAGTTCGTCGGCGATCCCATCGAGCGCGCAGAGATTCACCGCGGCCACCCCCGCGCTGAGCATCGCCTCGACGTGCACGAGAATCTCGCTAGCTCGACAGCCGGACTCGGCTTCCGCGATGCGATCGCGCAGCGTGCCGGCGTCGACGAACGAATCGCGCACGCCGTCGGCCCGGATCAAGCCGCCCGCCGCGTCGACCCAGACCAGTTTCCGGATCCCGAGCGCGATCACGATCTGGCGACACGATGCTCCGAAGCTGCGCTCGTCGTCGGTCACGACACCGACCCGCAGGTTCTGACCGAGCCGCCGCCAGACGCGCCCGGAAAGCGTGGCGAGCTCGCCCGCGCTCAAGGCCTCCATCCCCACGAGCGGCTCGAGGGCTTCGGCGCGATCCGATAGCAGGATCACGCGGGTCCGGTTCGATTCCAGCTCCTTCAACACCGGCTCGAGGACCGCCCACTCGCCGAACAGGCTCGCGGGCGCTGCGATCGCGAGCGTCCGGTCGCGCAGCTCGCTCAGGTAGAAGCCCTTCTCGCTGAAGGGTGCGACTCGGCTTTGATTCGCAGGTTCGGACGCCATGGCGCCGACAGTGTTGCGAAGCTTCGTGTATCGCGCCGCGCCAATGAAGTGGCAGGGTTGGGCTCTTGCGCGCCCACCGCAACAGCCGGGATTTTGCCCTCTGGTCGTTTTTAAGCCTTGGATCGTCTGAGCCCACGGGCCGCTGTCGGATGTGCAGATCGGCCGCACAAACGCCTGGAATCCAAGCGCGTCACACGCTTTCCAGCGCTCTTCGTCACCAGCGCGGCACCCGCGTGCACTACGTTGAGAGCTCCGGCCGGGACCCCTCGGAGGAGCTCGGCAATCCCCGCGCCGCGCGTGCGACGCCGAGGATCGCGCTCGTGGTGGAGCGCTCGTTGGCCGATAAATGGAGAAACGTAGCGTTTTAGCTACGAATTTTGCGCAAATGTGGGAAAATGATTCCTTATATAGGAAAGAAGGGAAGGAAGGAAGGAATGGGAGGAAGGGAGGCCGCGGCAGGTTGGAAAAAGCTGACGATTGTTCTGGCAGTTCGAATCCAAAAGATTCATAATACCGGGCCAATTGGTTGCCCCCCAGAACAACAAGCAGCCGGCAGCGGTCTGATCGGACGGGATCATCTCGCGGCGGATGGGTCCATCTCGCAGCGGAAGATTCCATCTCGCAGCAGAAGGGTCCATCTCGCAGCGGAAGGGTCCAATCCAGCGGAGAGGAACCGTCTCTTCGACAGTTCGAATCGAGCCGCCGCAGAACGCGCCGAGTTGCTCAGATAGTTGAAACCAGATCGCTCCGAGCGGCGTCGGACCAAACAGGTCGGAGTCGCATGCGAGAGTCGAGGGTCCATTCGTGAAACTGCAGGATAAAAAGAGCAAGGCATCGACGCAGATCGCAGAGGCACCGACCTCCGCCGAGCTGGCTGGCGTGACCGTGGAGAAATCTGGCGCGGTGCGGGCCGTCGCGGCGGACGAACTCGATCCCGGGCGCGAGCGGCGCCCGCTGGAGTCCTACTTCCAGGAGATCGGCGGTACGCGAACGCTTCGGCGCGAAGAAGAGGTGATCCTCGCCAAGGAGCTCGAGTCTGCAACCGCCGAGCTGCGCGACTCCCTCTACTCCATTCCGTGTTCGGCGCGACACGTCGTCGCTCGCTGGGACGCGCTGCGCGCACTTTCGCACACCGGCGCCAAGCTCTCCGAATCCGTCGGCGACGAGGAGACCGGTGAAATCGCCTCCCGGGTCGAGCGCGCCGTCAAGCGGCTCCGCATCGTGCTCGCTCAGCGCGCGGCACCGATCGCAAGGGGCAAGATCCGCGAGAAGGAACTCGAGAAGATCGACGCCAAGATCATCAAGGAACTCAAGGGCGCGCATCTCTCGCTGGTGCTGCTCTCGGAGCTGCGACAGAAGGTGCTCCAGCTGCGCAAGGAGATGAGGCAGACGCGGCGGGGCACCAAGCGCTACAAGGAACTCGAAGAGGAAGCCGGAGTACCCAAGGCCCGATTGTTCGAGCTCGTCAGCCAGGTCGAAGACGCGCACGAACGGATGACCCTGGAAAAAAATCGCTTCATCGAGCACAACCTGAAGCTCGTCGTCGCGATCGCGAAGGACTACCGAAACCTCGGGCTCTCGTTTCCGGACCTGATCCAGGAAGGCAACCTCGGTCTGATTCGCGCCGTGGAGAAATTCGACCACCGGCGCGGATTCAAGTTCTCGACCTACGCGGTCTGGTGGATTCGGCAGGCGCTGGTTCGCGCGATTCAGAATCACTCGCGCACCATCCGGCTGCCTTCGCACGTCCACGACCGGCTGCAGCGCAGCCAGCGCGTGCGCGCGGAACTGACCGGCAAGCTAGGTCGCGATCCGACGGCGGCGGAACTCGCGCCGGAATTGGGGACGGATACGGGAGCGATCGAAGCGCTCGACCTGCTCTCGCGCGAGGCGATCTCGCTCGAGTCGTCGGTCGCGGGCACCGAGAAACGCCTCGAGGATTTCGTCGCGGACCCGTTCTCACAGGCCCCCGACCACGGCCTCGATGGCGAGCGAATGCGCTCGGGTGTCGGGTACCTGATCGGCGCGCTGACCGCGCGCGAGCAGTTGATCCTGCGACTGCGCTACGGGTTGGGCCGGGAAGAGGAGCACACCCTCGAGCAGATCGGGCAGTCGCTCGGCCTGTCGCGCGAGCGCGTGCGCCAGCTCGAAGCCCGAGCACTCAAGAAGCTCCGGGAGACGATCCCCGCTCAGAGCCTGCATCCGATTCTCGAACCTTAGTTTCGTCGTTCGTTCCAGACGCGCCGCGGCGGATCCTCGCCGTGGCGCATCCTCAACCCGGCAGCGCAATTCAATCGCCTGGACGTCATGATTCGCGCGCTCGTCTTCGACTTCGATGGCTTGATCCTCGACACCGAAACGAGCGTCTACGAGGCGTGGCGGGTGGTGTATCAAGAACACGGCCAGGTGCTGCCGAGGGATCGCTGGCTGACGCGAATCGGCACCGATGGCTCCGCGTTCGATCCGCTGGCTGAACTGCGCGCACGGGTCGACAAACCGCTCGACGTGGAACGGATCCGGCAGAGTCGAATGGAGTTCCACCGAACCCAGATCGCGGGACTCACGCAGATGCCCGGCGTGCGCGAGTGTCTGGAGCACGCGCGCGCACAGTCGATCGCCACCGCAATCGCCTCGAGTTCGCCGCAAGACTGGGTGAGCGGACATATCGAACGCCTGGGTTTGGCCCACTACTTCGATCAGGTCGTCACCATCGAGCATGTCGAGGCCGCGAAGCCTGCACCGGATCTCTACCTTCGCGCCACCGAACTCCTCGCAGTCGATCCCGGCGACGCGATCGCACTCGAGGATTCGCCCAACGGAGTCCAAGCCGCGAAGGCCGCCGGCCTCTACTGTGTCGCGGTGCCCGGACCGATGACGCGAACGCTGTCGTTCGAAGCCGCGGACGCCGTATTGGCTTCGCTGGACGCGCGCCCGGCGCACGAGTGGATCGCCCAGGCCACAGCGACGCGAAGCGCGCGCCGCGCCAATTTGCCGATCAGTTCTTGATTTCCGCGACAGCCGAGAGCTGCTCGGCGAATGTCGCCGGATCGGCGGTCGGAAAACCGCACACGTAATCCTGGCACAGGTACGCGGTCGTCGTACCGTCGCGCGCGATCCGATCCCGGAGCAGCGGGTTCACTTCCGCGTGACTGTCGAGTTGTTCGTCCTCGACGGCCGCCATCAGAACGCGGTTGGGGAAAAAGGTCTCGCGCACGGGCGCCAACATGGCGTCGAGGCCCTTTCGATCCGGCGGCGTGATCAACACGATCTCCACGCGCTTGCTGAGATGGAAATCGAGCGCCAGCAACAGTTCCGACAGCGCCGTGGGTTGGTTGTCCATCAAGTCGCTGAAGGCCGAAAAGATCTGGATCACCGTATCGTTGTAGTGGTGATTTCCGGTGATTTCGGCGAGCCGCAGCAGATTCAGCGCAGCGACCGAATTTCCCGACGGAATTGCGCCGTCCTGGCTCGGCTTCTCGCGCGCGATCAACACTTCGGCGTTGTCGGCCGTCTGGAAGTAACCACCCCCGATCTCATCGATGTAATGTGCGTCGAGCGTCGCCTGCAAGGCGATGGCGGCGCGCAACCAACGAGCCTGCGAATCCACCTCGTAGAGATCGAGCAGGCCGGCAATCAGGAACGCGTAGTCCTCGAGAAACGCGGGGCCATCGGCGCGCCCACCCTGATAGACGCGCTTGAGCACGCCGTCGCTCTGCATCTCGTCGAGAATGAAGCCGGCCGCACGCGCGGCCGTCGCCGTGTAGTGGTCTTGATCGAAAACCAGGCCCGCACGCGCAAACGCGCTGATCATCAGGCCGTTCCACGCAACCAGGATCTTGGAATCGCGCAGCGGCGGCGAGCGCCGACTGCGCACCTCGTAGAGCGTGGTGCGCACCTCGGCGAGATTCTTCTCGAGCGCCTCGGGCGACATCTCGAGCTCCGCGGCCACCTGGTCCGCAGCGCGCCAGGCGTGAAGGATGTTGCGCCCCTCGTAATCCCCCTGCGGGGTCACGCCGTAGTAGGCGGTCGCCAGCTTCGCGAGCTTCGCTCCGAGCGCTGCCTCGATCTCGGCCGGTGTCCAGCTGAAAAACCAGCCCTCTTCGGACTCGCCGCGGTCGTTGCGGCTGTCCGCGTCCGTCGCAGAATAGAAGACCCCCTCGCCCGAGGTCATCTCTCGCTCCACGTAGTCGAGAATCGAGCGGACAACCACTTCAAAATCCGCGCGCCCGGTCAGCTGCGCGGCTTCCAGGTAGACGACCGCGAGCAACGCATTGTCGTAGAGCATCTTTTCGAAGTGCGGGACGAGCCAGCGAGCGTCGGTCGAATAGCGGTGAAAGCCGCCGCCGACATGGTCGCGAATCCCCCCCGCCGCCATCTTTTCGAGCGTCGATACAGCGAGCGCCAGTGCATCCTTCGCGCCCGTTCGCCGGTAGTGGCGCAACAGGAAGCGCAGCGGAACAGACGACGGAAACTTCGTGTCGCTGCGGACGCCGCCCCACTCGCGATCCGCCGCTTGCGCGGTCTTCGACATTGCGAGCTCGAAGACGCTTCGATCGGGGATCCGCGATTGCTGCGCGACCTGTCCGGCGAGCCGCTGCTGGATGGCACCGGTGATCTGCTTCGAGAGTTCCGTGACCCGCTCTCGCTCGTTGGTGTACGCCTCGTGGATCCCGTGAAGAACGTCGAGAAAACCGGGGCGGTCGCCGACAGCGCGCGGCGGGAAATAGGTCCCGCCGAAAAACGCTTCGCGATCGGGAGTCACCCAGACGTTGAGCGGCCAGCCCCCGCTCCTGCCCATCGCAGAAAGCGCAGCCATGTAGACGGCATCGATGTCGGGCCGCGCCTCGCGATCGACCTTGATCGAGATGAAGTGTTCGTTCAGGTAGGAGGCCACGGCGACGCTGTCGAACGATTCCTCTTCCATCACGTGGCACCAATGACAGGTCGAGTAGCCGATGCTGATCATCAGCGGGCGACCGAGGCGCTTGGCGTCCGCGAACGCCTCATCGCCCCAGGCATACCAGTTGACCGGGTTGTGGGCGTGCTGCCGGAGATAGGGGCTCGTCTCGAGCAGCAGGCGGTTGGAATATTCGGGTGAGCCGTCGGCGCGCCGGTTCTGGCTGCGTGGGTCGTAGTCGGCGCGCTGGCTCGCGAGCTCGAGCGCGATCTTCGCGCGGACGGCGGGCGGCAAGGGCGGTGCGCTCGGCAGCGTCTCCGGGACGCGCGCGAGTTGCGCGTCCGATGGCGTCTCCGCGCGCGCCCATCCCGAGGAGAGGGTCGACAGCAACACCGAGGCGAGGGTCAACAGCAAGACCGAGGCGAGTCTCGACAGCAAGACCGAGGCGAGGGTCGACAGCAAGACCGAGGCGAGTCTCGACAGCAAGACCGAGGCGAGTCTCGACAGCAAGACCGCAACGAGCAGCGCGCATCCGCAGCGCGCTGATGCGAGGCGTCGCTCGCGCAGGGGTCGGATCCAGCGCTGCGCGTCAGATTGGCCGCGATTCACTCGAAGCTCCTTCCTCGGCGCTGCTCGGCCGCACGGCAAATCCGGGCGTCAACGGCTTCCGGCGATGGCGAGGCCGGCGAGCACGACCAGGCCGAGCGCCCAGGTGTAGTAGGCAAAGTAGTAGAAACTCCGCGTCTTCAGCACGCGCACGAAGATCCAAATCGCCGCGACGCCGGAAACGAGCGCCGTCAAGCCCGCGATCGCGAGCGGCGCAAGCATGGCCGCCGGCACGGAGCTGAGCTCCGGGTACGCGCGTACGGCCGCTCCGATGATCGCGATCACGCTCATCAGGAAGGAAAATTCGGCCGCTGCGAGCGGGGCGACGCCGAGCGCGAGCGCCGCGCAGACGGTCGCGCCGCTGCGCGAGACCCCCGGAGCGATCGCGAACGCCTGCGCGCAGCCAATCAGCAGCGCCGCTCCCCAACCCGGTGCACTGAGGCGCGCCGAGGCGGCGGCTCGCCGCGTGCTCCAGAGGATCCCGCCCGTGATCAAGAATCCGATCCCCGCTGCGCGCGGAGATTCGAATAGCGAATCGAGGAAATCACCCGCGCAGAGCACCAGCAAAACCGCGGGAAGCGTCGCAACCACGAGCTTGAGCCCGTAAGCGAGCGCGTCCGCGTCGCCGCGAAGCGCACCGGAGATCAGCGCTCCGACGCGGCGGCGGTAGAAGATCAGCACCGAAGCCAGCGTCGCGACGTGGACGACGATCTCGACGAGAATCCCCTGCTGCTCGGCGCCGAACAGCGACTGCAACACCACGAGGTGTCCAGAACTGGATACCGGAAGGAACTCCGTCAGACCCTGGACGAGGCCCAGGATGAACGCTTCCAGACCAGTCATTTTGCCTCCCGGAAGCGCATCCTATCGAATGCGCTCGGCCAGAGGTAGACACCGGCCGCGCGCGACGGCCGCCGGCGGCGGTCGCGGCGGCAATTTTGTGGTAAATACGCGCTGACGTTGAACCGCTCACGCGCCCAGCAAAGGCGCCGAATCGACCGAGGAGTTGCCGTGATCGTCGCTTGTCTCGACCTGGAGGGGGTTCTGGTCCCCGAGATCTGGATCAACGTCGCCGAGCGAACGGGGATCGACGCCCTCAAGCGCACCACGCGCGACGAACCGGACTACGACGTACTGATGAAGCAGCGCATCGAAATTCTCGCAAAGCACGCCTTGGGACTGCCGGCGATCCAGCAAGTCATCTCCGAGATGAGGCCGCTTCCGGGCGCGCGGGAATTTCTCGACTGGATTCGCGAGCGCTATCAACTGATCATCCTGTCTGACACCTTCTACCAGTTCGCCATGCCGCTGATGCGCCAACTGGGTCATCCGACCCTCTTCTGCCACAACCTCGAAGTCGACCGCGCAGGCATGATCATCGGCTACCGGCTGCGCCTGCCGGACCCGAAGCGCCGGAGCGTGCAGGCCTTGCACGGCCTCAACCTGAAGGTGTTTGCTGCGGGGGATTCCTACAACGACACCGCCATGTTGCTCGAAGCCGACGCTGGAGTCCTGTTCTGTCCACCCGACAACGTGATCGATGAATTTCCGCAACTCGCGGTCGCGCGCGATTACGACGAGCTGCGCGCCGCCTTTCTCAACGCACAGGAGAACTGCTCATGAAGATCCTCCCCAAGACGCTTCTCTCCGCCGCGCTCGGCGCCGCGCTGGTGCTCTTCGGATCCGCATGCGGTGATCGATCGGATGCACCCGCGCCGCCGAAACCAGCGGAACCCGCACGCCTGGCAGATGCGCCCGCCGCACCGCCGGCACCCGCAGCACCCGCAGCACCCGACAGCGCCGCCAAAGTCGTGCCCGACGCGGGCACGGCCGTCGCTGCAGACGCGAAGGCCGGGGGAGCCGACTACCAGATCTTCTGCGCGTCGTGCCACGGGCCAACCGGCGCAGGCGACGGACCGGTCGCGCAGGCGCTGGATCCGAAACCCGCACGGCATAACGACGGCAACTACATGAATCCGCTCAGCGATGATTACCTGTTCAAGGTGATCAAATTTGGCGGCTCGTCGGTCGGAAAATCCGCGATGATGGCGCCGCTCGGCGGCTCGCTCTCGGACGAACAGATCCACAACGTGATCGCGTACATCCGCACGCTCGCGGACCCGCCCTACCCGCCGTGAGGCGCGGATTGCCGGTGGACGCGTTGTCGAGCGTGATCGTGAGGGGGAGAGCTCCGACGCGGAGCCGAAGCCCCGAAGCTGCTATGGCTAGCGCCCGCGCATCCGGTAGCACACTCCGACGAGTGAGACACCCGCCACGAGCATCACCCACGCCTGCGGTTCCGGTACGAACTTGATCCGAAGAATGCCGACGCCACCTGTCTCGTAGGCCGCGCCAGGCCGGTTCCAGAGCGTGAGGTTGGGGGTCACCAGCTGGATCGTCCCGTTGCCACCCGCCGTGCGGTTGTCGTAGCCATGGCCGTAGTGGATGGTCTTGTGTTGGTGTACGCCGCGACCGACTGCGGTGACCGTCACCGATCCGGTCGTCCAGGGGAAGCGATCGGCGAAGAGCTGAATGGTGCCCGACTGTCCGAGGCCCGTGTGGTGGTACATGAAGGTGTCCGTGACCGCGTGGGGCGCCGCGAAAGTGCCCATGCC
>CAZBSV010000179.1:0-53225 GCA_964494795.1 uncultured Spirochaetales bacterium
AGGCCGGACGAGCTCGACCATGAGCTGGATGATGTGGCGGGGGTGCGGAACTGGCCGTTCTGCCCGGCGCTGGCGATCTTGCCGAGCATGTACTCGTAGAGGTCGCCCTTGGTGTCGCGGTCCTCCATCGGGACGTTGTCAAGCAGGTCCACCACCTTGGCCAGCAGCGCTGGCGTGGGGATGGTGAAGCGCGCGTCTTTCATGTGGTGCGCGTAGGTGGACTCGTCGCCGCCCAAGGTGCGGAGGAACGGGAAGACGTGCTCGCCGACCACGGCATACATCTCAGCCGGCGCGAGGTGCTTGAAGCGCGACCAGCGCAGGTCTTCGTACGGGAGGCCGCCGCTCTTGCCGATGTCGTCCTTGCCCTCCGGGAAGACGCGGCGCTCCATCTGGACTTTGAGCCGGGCGGACTTGTTCTCCTCCAGCGTGTGCAGGTCGTCGAGGCGGCGCAGGAAGAGCAGGTAGGTGATCTGCTCCATCACCTCCAGCGGGTTGGAGATGCCGCCAGACCAGAAGGCGTTCCAGATTTGGTCGACTTGGGATTTGATCGCGCCGGTGATCATGTCGAAATCATTCCTTGGTAGGTCGCAGGTCCGAAACGCGATTGTTGCGGCCTGCAAGACGCCGTCCGGTGTCTGGTCCAGCGGTTGTTGATCATCGCCAATCGCGCGAGGTTCGTGGGGCGCCTAACGCTCAGCATCAGCGGCGGCGCGTAGCGCCGTCCGCTGCATGCTGTTGTTGGGCGGCGTCACACGATGCCCTCTCATAACGGAGTAGCCGCAGTCCAGCGTGTATCGAAGGAGGCCTTGACCATTCGAATGAGGTCGCCGGCGAGCGCCGCGTTGAGGGCGACCACGAAGGACTCTTTCGACCCTACATCTTTCAAGCCGTGACCTACCAGGAGGAGGGAGTCGGCAGTTACGACGTAGCGATCGTGGAGATCGTGTGCTGCCACAGATAGGCGAAACTCCACGCGCGGGCGTTCCTTCTTGAAGTCCTTGAGCGCGTGGGAGAGCTTTGCGCCAGCCTCCGATGTGCGCGCGGTGAGGAAGCGAACTGAGGAGCTCGGAGTCAGGGCTTCCAGGACATCAAGAGTACGAAGTCCGTAGTAGGGGTCGCATATCCGAACGGTTCCAGAGAGCGCGCCGAGGAGTTCCGTGATTCGCTGTCTGGCACTTCTGGGCGCGGTTCCGTCGAACCGCAGGACCTGCAAGTTGCCGCCCGAAAGGAGGGGCTGGGCCTGCCGTTGGCCGGCCAGCATGAGGCGGTAGATCGTGCCCTCATCCCCTTCCTTGCGGCTGACTCGATTGCCTGCCCGTGCGAGTGCTTTGACAAGGGCTGAGCGTTTTACAGCGACACCGGCGGCTTCCAGAGCCGCGACCATGTGCTCTGCCGTCATTGTCTCAGTGCCACAGCGATCCTTGGCAACGAGCAAGGTCGCTAGGGCCAGGTCGAGGGGTGACGTCAGATCGGCCAGCGCCTCTCGCGTGCCGTTATCAAGTCCGGCAAACTTGGCCAATAAACTCATCGGTTATCCGTGCACGTAGGCCCACCGCTTGCCTTGCTTGACGCGTCGGAGATCCTTCCTCCTCACAAGTGTCACCAAGATAGGTGACAGGCTGGTTATTGCGTAGATGTGCCCTTGCTCTTCCAGTTTCTTCTGGATGTCGCCCAGGGACCGCTTCGCCCTGAAGAAGCCCTCGTCTCGGAGCTGAGTAATGTAGGCAGTCGGACCCTTCGCCGAACGAGCGGTGCGCGCGGGCTTGGTTCCCGTTTTCCTCGTGCCTCGTTTCGAGCCGGGCCTGCCGGCGCCCGGTCCCAAGGCGGACAGGATCTTGGTTATCTCGTCCGGCGAGCCGTCAATCGCCACCTTAGTACCATCCGCGAGTGTCAAGTCAGCCTTCGCCATTCGTCTCTCCTCAAAGGTCGTTATCTTCGCTCACGTGACTCTCGCCGGTCACCGTCACGCCCGCCTAACGTGTATTGGACAGACCCGCATACGAGCTGATCCTAGCGCGCCAATGCCGAAGTGCTTGAAATCAATTCGCCTTTAGCACCCAAGGGTTCAGTCGTAGTCCGGAGTAATCCTTTGTCTAGAATCGTGGTTTCTCGCCCGGCGCGGTCGATTCTAGCGCCCTCGAGGGGGTAGACGCTGCACGCCGGTTGCGGATTCGCGCGCGACACGGCACCCGCGATTGCGCGCCGCTACGTCGACGAGCGGGTCGATGTCGCGCTGTTGGTTCCCGTATGACCGATGTGCAACCAGGCCGTGAGCCTGGTGGCCGCGGAACGCGAGCGCCTCGGCGACGCGGTCGGAATCAGAGTCGGCGTCGGTGTCAGCGACTGGCGAGTTCTGCGGAGTCGGGCTCCGCGGCCAGAAGCGCGGGCGAGAACGCCAGCCGCTCGAGGCGTCGTTGCTCGTAGAGCGACAACGCCCAGAGCGGGAAGTACTGCCGATACAGGGTGTAGTCGAGCAGCGCGGTTCGGAAGAACACCCCCGCCGGATCCTGCCGCGGCCAATCTCCCGATTCTTCCTGCCGCTCGATCAAGAAGTGCGCGCCGCGCACGATCGCCCCCCAGTCGGGGTCGCGCGCTTCGAGCAGCGTCATCAGCGCCCAGCCGGTGTGAATCACCTGACTCTCTCGGTGTTCGGCGTAGGCCCCGCTGACGCAGCTGGCGGCATCCTCGCCCCAGCCGCCATCGGCGCACTGTCGCGCGCGCAGCCAATGGCATGCGCGGCGGATCGCGGAATCGTTTGCCTTGGTGCCCGCCGCGAGCAGTCCGCGCACACCAAATAGAGTTCCGTAGATGAAATGCACGCCCCAGACGCCGCGCCAGGAGCCGTCCGATCCCTGCGCGAGCCGCAAGCGCTCGTGCGCGCGGGCGATCGCGGGCTCGATCTCGGCGCCGAGGTAGTTTGGGAAGCGCCGCCGGAACGCCGCGAGCGCCGCGATGCACGAGGCGGTGCATTCGACATAGGAGTGCTCGGTCATCGAGTCGCCGAACATCTCCGCCGGATTCAACCACTCGAGTCCCAGCCGGGATCGCCGCGCCTCGTAGCTGCCGAATCCACCGTCGCGGTTCTGGCAGCGCAAAATGAAGCGCACGGCGTTGCGCGCATCGTCGGCGTCGAGGATCACGCTCGGCGTCGTCAGCAGAGCCTCGAGCGCTTCAGCCGTGCAGTCACTGACCGGCCAGCCGTGCCACACGCTCGCAAAACACCAGCCGCCCTTCGGATCCAGCCGGTAGGCGTCGCGGTAGCCCGGAAAGGTCTCTCGAATCTGCTGGCTGTCGAGAAACGCCGCACCTCGTTTGATGGCCGCTCCGACTTCGGCGTGCGGATACGCGGCGGTCAGCGCCTGCAGGGCGAACGCGGTATCCCAGGATGCGCTGCGCGCTCCCGCGACGCGCATGCCGTCCTGGTCGTCCTCCCACACCCAGGCTTCGAGTCGCTCGAGTGCCCGCTTGGCGTCGGGGTCATCGACATAGGCGGATCGCAGCGCGAGCAGATTGAGCATTCCGCTGACAGGCGAGATGCTGGTGTGATCGGTGGTCTTGAGTTCCCAGCGGATGCGGCCTTCGAGTTGGCGCAGCGCGCGCGCGCGCACTGCGGGTCGGTGGTGGCGCTCGAACAGCGCGAGAAGTTCGTAGATCACGCGCAACGGGCGACTGGGCGGAGTGACGAGCTCGGCGCGGCGCAGCGACCGACGCGCCGCCACCCAGTCGACGCGCGCGTAATCGCCCGCGAAGAGTTCGCCGCGAATCTGTTCGAGCAGCGCGCTCTGTGGCGCCTCCGGTTTGCGGCCGTACAGCACCGACATCGCCAGCTGGATATGCCGCGTGTGGCAGTAGAACTTGGAAGGATGGATCGGGAGCGCCTCGGGAATGAGCCAGAGCTCCGGCGCCAGCGGCGGCACGCCTCGCCAATCGTAGAGCCCGAGCAGCGCGAGCCAGAATTTGCCCCAGCTCGGAATCGAAAGGACGTCTTCTCGGCGGATGAACTGCTGCGCGGGCGCCAGCCGAGGGTCGTCGGCCGCTAGGCCGAGCAATCTCGATGCGACGTAGACCAGTGTCGTCACGAACAGATACGGCGGCGAAAGTTCGTGGAGCCCCCAGAGCCCCGACTCCAGTTGCGTGCGCTCGAAGTGTCGGATCAACCTCGCGCGGCGGTCCGGCGCGATCTCGACACCGACGAGGTATTGCAGAATCACGTACTGCGCGGCGAGCATCGGGCACCAGACCACCTCGCCCTCCCAGCTACCGAAGTCGCCCGTGTCGGTGGGGGTGTCGCGCGATTCGTCGTGAGAAGACCACTGCTTCGCGATCAGCGCGTCGGCGCCGCGCTGGATCGCGGGCCCGGCCGGAGTGGCCTCCATCTCCTGGCGCGAAGTGACCGACATCGAGAGCATCGGCGACGACATCACGGCCGGATCGCCGCGCCGAAACGCGCCGGTCGCCAACCAGCGCAGCCGCCGCCCGAGTTCGCACGCGATTTCGGCGGCGCCCTTGGGGTCTCCGCTGCGCGCGGCGCGCGCAGCGAGTCGAATCAGCGCGGGGCCCGCAACCTTGAGGAAGGACTGCGCGAAGGCCGTCAATCGGTGGTCATCGCCCGCCAGATAGCCCATCGTGTGCTCGCGCTCGCGCGGATCGCGGCGCCACAATTCGTAGACCTCGGCGCGGATCGCGGCCGCCGAGGCGGTATCCGAGGCGAAAATCTCGTAGAGTGCGCCCGCGAGCATCTCGGCGACGCGGGTTCCGCGCTCGCGCGAACGCCGCCAAGTCTCGAAATCCTTGGCATGAATCAGCGTCGCGGCATCGACCATGCCGAACGTCATTCCCGCGGCCGTGAGCGGGTGGTGGAAGCCGACCGCATCGCCCACGAGCGCGAGTCCGGGCCGACCGTGGTGGGAGCGCGGGCGCGCCTGATTGGCCGCCCAGGAAATTTCTCCTTTGTGTAGGGCGGCTTCGAACGGCGGGCGCAGCGACTCCGGCAGCGCGGGGCCGTAGGCCTCGAAGAGCGTTCCGGGTGAAGCCGACGCGCGCAGCGGGATATCGAGGCAGAGTCGCACTTCGTCGTCGGCAATCCGGTAGGCGAGCATCGGGCCGGGGCCGCTCAAGAAAACGTGCCCGTATCCCTCGAGCGGGAGTTCGCGCGTGCGCAGGCGCAAGCCCGCCATGCGCGAGAGCGTGACCCGTTCCGTCGACAAGCCCAGCGCTGCGCGCGCGCACGACGAACGGCCATCCGCGGCGATGATGTTTTCGACCGTCACGCGCTCGAGCGCGCTCGAGCGCGAGGGTTGGAAGCAGACGCGCTGTCCTTCGATCAGCATCGCGCGCGCGCCCGGCAGGTAGACGACCTCGGGATGCGCGGCCGCCGCCTCGCGCAGTGTATCGACGAGCGCGAAGTGCTCGCCGCTCCAACCGCGCGCTCCATTCGCGTACGGGAGCTTCACCGGCGCGCTGCCGTCGTCCGGAAACACCGCGAATCCGCGCCCGGTCTCGAAGCGGCAATTTTCGGAGGGATCGAGGCCGAGTTCGTGAAGCACGCTCAGGCCGAGAGGGTGCAGCCATTCGCCCGCGAGCCGGCGCGCCGCGTTGGGGTTGGCTTCGAGCAGCAAGACGCGCGCGCCTGCGCGCGCCTGCGCGAGCGCAGCCACGCAGCCGACGGGACCCGCGCCGATCACGACCGCATCGAAGGCCCTGGAGTCGAATTTCACCCGGCTACCTCACGCAATTGCGCGCAATCGCGAGCGAGAACGCGGCAACCTCGGGTGAGGGCGAGCATGAACCTCCTTGAGTCCGTGCCGATCAAGCCGCGGGCGACACGCTTAGCGCAGGATCGGGCGTGGCGGTCGCCGGCGCTTGCGCCGCCGGGTTCTGGATGGCACCGCGCGCGTGGAAGAACGCGTAGGCGTCCTCCACTGCACTCTCGATGTTCGTGGGCCGGAAACCTAGCTCAATCTGTGCCTTGCTGGTGTTTGCGTGTCGCCGCATCTGCAACAGCCGGATCGCCCCTGGGGTGAGGCGCTGGCGGACGTTCGGGAAGAACTGGCTCAGAAACGGACTCGCGACGCTCGCAAAGGCGCCCATCACGGGTGCTGGCAGCCGCGTGCTCGGGCGCGGCACGCCAGTCACTCGCTCGAACAGCCCCAGGATGTCGTCCAGTGTCGCGAAGCGGGTGCTGAAGATGTACTTCTCGCCCGCGCGCCCGCGCGACATCGCGAGCTGGTGGCCGCACGCGATGTCGCGCGCGCTCACGAACTCGAAACCGCCGGCCACGTAAACCCGCAGCCGTCCGTTGGCAAAATCACACAGAGTCCGACCCATGCGCGACGGCAAAAAATCCCTGCCGCCGAGGATCGCGCACGAGGTGGCCACCACCACATCGAGTCCGCGCGCGACGGCGCGCAGGCACTCGAGTTCGGCGAGCACCTTGGTGCGCTCGTAGGGCATCGCGCGCTGGAACGGGTAGAAGGGCACGCTTTCGTCGCTCGGCGCGGACGGGTCGTCGAGGTGATGGCCCACGGCGCTGAACGATCCCGTCACCACCACGCGCGCGACGCCGTGGCTTTGCGCGGCTTCGAGGATGTTTCGGGTGCCGAGGACGTTGGTGTCGAACAGCCTGCGCCGGTGTTCGGCGTTGCCCTGGAGGGTCGAGATCATCGCGCCGCAGTGATACACGCGCTGGCAGCCTTTGACGGCGGCGCTCACGGCTTGCGGGTCGCGCAGGTCCCCCGTCGCGCATTCGACGCCTAGGCCCTTGAGGGCGCGGTCGTCGCCATCGGGCTGGAGCAGAACGCGGACGCGTTCGCGATCTGCGAGCAGCTGTGCGACGAGGTTGGCGCCGAGGTGACCCGTGGCGCCGGTCACGAGCAGTCGACCCGTGCCGGGCGCGAGATCCGATCGCTCGCTGTTGCTGGGTTCTCGCATCGCGCTGGGCCTCGTCGTCGGCGTCGGTCCGGTTGGGGAGAGTAGGCGAGAAACCCGGCCGCGACCGCGAAAAGCGAGCGGGTGATCGCCGAAGCGCCTTCTCCGGCTCACCTTTTGTGCAAAAATCCGCCGATGACCGCGGGTCGACTGAAGCGCAACGTCCCGAGCGGGCCCGACGCACGAGCGCGTTCGTCGCGCTCGGATTTTGGCGGAGCGCCGCGCTCGGATTCCGGGGGAGCGTCGCGCTCGGATTTTGGCGGACTTGCCGGGAATCTCGCGCTGCTGATCGCCCTGCCGCTCGGCACCGCCTACCTCTACTTCTGCGCTCGCTTCAACGCGGGCGCGCTGCTCCCGCGGCCCGGATCCGATCTCGCGGCGTTCGCGGTGAGCCTGGTTCCGAGCTGGGAAACCGCGGGCGTCTACCTCGCGTGGTTGGTCGTCCAGGCGCTGCTGCAGGCCTTTGCGCCCGGACCCAGCATCGAGGGAACGCCGCTCCAGGACGGAACTCGACTCCGCTATCGGATGAACGGGCGATCCTCGCTGTTGCTCACCGCGGTCGGGTTCGGCGCGGCTTTCGCAAGCGGCCTGTTTCCGCTGCGCTGGATCTACGACCACTTCGGCGAGTTGATCTCGGTGGTCGTGCTGTTCTCCTACGCGTTCGCGCTGTTCCTGTTCTTCTACGGTCGCGCTACCGAGCCGCCGGCCGGCGAGCCGCGCAGCGCGCTCGTCGACTACTTCCTCGGCGCGGCGCGGCATCCGCGCATTCCACCGGTCAGCGGCTTCGACCTCAAGGTCTTCTGCGAGGCGCGCCCCGGCTTGCTCGGTTGGATGCTGGTCGTGCTCTCGTTCGCCGCGGTGCAGGTCGAGCGCCACGGCTCGCTTTCGCTCGCGATGGCGCTGGTTTGCGCGCTGCAGCTCGCCTACGTGCTCGACTACTTCTGGCACGAGCCCGCGATCCTCACGACGCTCGACGTCCAGCACGAGAAATTCGGCTGGATGCTCGTCTTCGGCGATCTCGTATGGGTGCCGATGATCTACAGCCTCCAGGCCCACTACCTGATCGACCACGCACCGGAGCTGCCGATCTTTGCCGCCGCCCTCTGCGCGCTGCTCGGGCTCGCCGGCTTGGCGCTGTTTCGCGTGTCGAATCTCCAGAAGCACCGCTTTCGGAGCGATCCCGATGCTCGGCAGATCTGGGGCGGGCCCGCCGAATTCATCGAGACCCGACACGGCAATCGCCTGCTCGTTTCGGGTTTCTGGGGCTGGTCGCGCCATGCGAACTACCTCGGCGACTGGTTGCTCGGCGTCGCGTGGTCGCTGCCCTGCGGGTTCGCGTCCGCCTTGCCGTACTTCTACCCAATCTATTTTGCGTTTCTGCTGATCCACCGCGAGCGCCGCGACCACCAGCGCTGCGCGGCGAAATACGGCGAAGACTGGCAGCGCTACTGCCAGCGCGTGCGCTGGCGGATCGTTCCCGGGCTGTATTGATCCGAGCGAATACTTCGCGCCGAAGCGCGACTTAGCGCCAAGCACCCGAGGGCGCGGCGTGTCGAACGGATCGCCAGGCGAGGGTGGAGTGTCGAAAGAACCGCCATCCGCGGGCGGAGTGTCGAAAAAAATAGCTTGCGTGTATGCTTGCTCCCGCGCACGCCCCGTGCTCGGTTGCGTGACGCGGCTGGAGATATGGAAACCCATGCCGAGTCCACGCGCGCGCATTTTGGAAGCCGTCGTACAGCGCGACCGCCTGATCCTGATCTCGGGCCTGCTTGCGATTTCCGCGCTCGCCTGGGGCTACACGATCGCGTTATCTGGCGACGCGAGTCACATCGGTCACGGCAGCGCGCTCGCGCAGACGAGAGCCTGGACGCGGTTGGATCTCGCGACCACGGCCGCGATGTGGATCGTCATGATGATGGCGATGATGTTGCCGACCGCGGCGCCCATGCTCGTGACGCTCGGAGCGATCAGTCGAAAACAGCCGGCGCCCGCGAGCCCGCTCGCTCCGGCGTCCGGCTTCCTGCTCGGCTACGCGATCGTCTGGACGGCCTTCAGCCTGCTGGCCACCGCCGCGCAGTGGGGTCTGCATCAACTCGCCTGGGTTTCGATGGCCGGTCAGACCACGAGCGAGATCTTTGCGGGGTCGCTGCTGTTCGCGGCCGGGGCCTTTCAGTTCAGCGCACTCAAGGAAGCCTGTCTCAGCCGTTGCCGCTCGCCGCTCGCGTTCTTGATCGCGCAGTGGCGACCGGGCTCGCTCGGCGGGCTGCGCATGGGGATCCAGCACGGCCGCGACTGCGTGGGCTGTTGTTGGGCGCTGATGGCGCTGATGTTCGTCGGGGGCTCGATGAGCTTGCTCTGGACCGCGGGGCTTGCGCTCTTCATGTTGGCCGAGAAGGCTCTGCGCTCGGGCCGGCTGATGGGGCGGATCGCTGGCGTCGGGCTGATGATCTGGGGTGTCTATCGGGTCGGCGATCATCTGCTGGTTTCGCTTTGAGACGCGCATCGAACGCACGAAGAGAGGACACGACATGACTGCACCCTGGAAGATCCGCGGCGAGTTGATTCTCAGTTGCAATTGCGACGTGTTTTGCCCCTGCGTGATTTCGCTCGGCAAGGCGGATCCGAGTCACGGTGTCTGTCACACCTGGTGGGGCCTGCACATCGAGCAGGGAAATGCGGGCAAGCAGTCGCTCGACGGTCTCAACGTCGCGGTCCTGATGGACATTCCGGGTCCACTCGCCGAGGGAAAATGGTCGGTCGCCCTCTACATCGACGAGCGCGCGAATGACGCGGCCCGCGAGGCGCTCACCGGGATCTTGTCGGGTCAGGCCGGCGGTACGACCGGCTGGTTCTCGATCATGGTCGCCGAATTTCTGGGCGTCAAGCAGGTGCCGATCGAATTCAAGCAAGTCGGTCGGGGTTGGAGCCTGAAGATTCCGAAGATCATCGACGGCAGCATCGAACCCGTCGAAGGCGCGAACGGCGACGGCACCACGAAGATCGAGAACACCAAGTACTGGATGGGCAGCTCCGTCACCGTGTGTCGGAGCATCCGGAGTCGCTTCCGCGACTGGGGTCGCAACTGGGAACTCTCGGGCGGCAGCGCCGAGTACGCGCAAGTCGAATGGCAGGGCCCCTGACGAAATGCGAGGCGCCTTGACGGGTCGAGAGCGCTAGTGGTTCTCGTGCGGCCGCAGGTCGCGCTGTTCGCCATCGCCGTATTTGCGAGCGCTTTTCTGATCTTCATCGTGCAGCCGATGGTCGGCAAGCACATCCTGCCGTGGTTTGGCGGTGTGCCCGCGGTCTGGCTGCTCTGCCTGTGCTTCTATCAGTTCGCGCTGTTTGCGGGTTATGGCTACGCGCACCTGCTGGTCAGCCGCGTTTCCAGCTCGCGTCATCTGCTGATTCACGCGCTGTTGTTCGCCGCGGCGCTCGCCGTATTGCCGGTGTTGCCCGACGCGAGCTGGAAACCCGGGGGCGCAACACCTCCCAGCGCGCACATTCTCGCGATGCTGACGGCGAATGTGGCGCTTCCGTTCGTGCTACTCGCCGCCACCGGACCCTTGTTGCAGGCCTGGTACGCGGGAAGTTTTCCCGGGCGCTCGCCGTACATCTTGTACGCGGTCTCGAATGCGGGCTCGCTGCTCGCGCTGCTCGCCTATCCGTTCGTCGTCGAGCCGAACATGACCCTGCACCAAACATCGCGCAGCTGGTCCTGGGCATTTGTGGCCTGCGGACTCGCAGTTCTCGGCTGCGCGTGGCTCGCGTCGCGCAATCAGCGCCAAGGCTCCGCTGCGACGCGCGAAGGCTCCGCCGCGGCGCGCGAAGGCCAGGCTGCTGAATCGGATGTGCGCACGAGTCCCGCGGACGTCTCGCTGTGGATCCTGCTACCGGCTTGCGCGGTCGTGCTCTTCATGGCGGTGACGAACGAGCTGTGTCTCGATATGGCGAGTTTTCCGTTTCTCTGGATCGTTCCGCTCGCGATCTATCTCCTCACGTTCATTCTCAGTTTCGGATCCGGCAGATTCTACCGCCGCGGCCTGTTCGCGATTCCCGCCGCAGCCGCCATGGGCGTGTTGATCTGGTTTCGACTGGCGATCGGAGGTTCTTTCAGTGTGTCGACCGAAGTTGTGCCGATCGCAGCTGCCTCCGCCAGCTATTCGATCACGCTGTTTCTGGCCTGCATGCTCCTACATGGTGAACTCTACCGACTGAGACCGCCTGCTGAGCGCTTGACGCTGTATTACCTCTGCATTTCCGGAGGTGGTTCTTTGGCAGGCATATTCGTCGGAATCGTCGCTCCGCGAATCTTCTCCGAATACTATGAGCTGTCGCTCGGACTGGGAGCCTGCTGGCTGCTCTTTGCGCTTGCGTGCATGCGGCAGCCCGGTTCGCTGCTGCGGCAGCGAGGGCCTCGTCGCGCATTCGCGGGCATCGTTGCGGCGAGTGTTTGCGCCCTGGGTGTCATGGCGATCCACTCAGGGGGAGTCGGCAAGGCTGAACTCATCTACCAAAAGCGAAATTTCTTCAACATTCTGCGCGTCATCGAGAAGCGCCCCGAAAATCCGAAGAGACATAACATACGATTGAAGAGCGGTAGCACGGTACACGGCGCACAGTCTTTGTTGCCCGATCTGAAGCGACTTCCGATCATGTACTTCGGGGCCGCCAGCGGGATCGGACTCGTGATGGAGCGGAGAACCGATGAGCCGATGAAGGTTGGTATCACCGGGCTCGGTGTGGGCTCATTGGCCGCCTACGGGCGCCGCGGAGACCACTACCGATATTACGAGATCGATCCGGACGTCGTGGAAATCGCCCGCGACAAGGGTTATTTCAGCTACCTGGCCGACTCCTCGGCGGAGCTCGATTTTGTGCTCGGAGATGCTCGTCTTTCGCTGGAGACCGAACTCCAGCAAGCGGGTCCTCAAAATTTCGATCTGCTGATCCTGGATGCCTTCAGGAGCGATGCGATCCCCGTGCACCTGATCACCACGGAGGCGTTCGCTCTCTACATTCGGCACTTGAAGCCCGCTGGTGTGATCGCCGTGCATGGGTCGAGCGTCAATTTCGATCTCACCCCGCTGCTGTTTCGTCTGGCCGACGCGCACGGGATGCACGCGGTTGCGGTGAGCAACTTGGATCTCCCCGAGTTATTTCAATTCGATACGGAATGGGTGATTCTCAGCGCCGACTCCACGTATCTCGATGCCTTCCCCGCTCTGGTCGCACAGCAGCGCAAGGCGATGCGGATCCCGCCTGGAGGCCTTTATCTCACGTATCCCAAGGAGGACGTGGTGCGCGCAGCGCCGCTGTGGACGGACGACTACAGCGATCTCTTCTCCGCGCTACGACCGGTTTCCTGGAAAGATTTCTTCTAGCGTCCGCTCCGGCCGGCTGCGGAGCACGTGGCGCCGCTGGCGATCTGCGCGATCTCGGCCGATCATACGGCCCCACGCCGCTCCCGGTCGAAACCGGGCGCGCGATTCGCTCGAGGAGAAGGCATGACGCGGCACGGTGGTACGCGCATCACACTCGCATTCGTCATCGGGGCGCTGGCCTGGCTGGGTTCGACGCCGCTGATCGCCGCGCCTGCCGCCCACGCAAAGGGCGAGGGCTTCGTCGACATCGTGGCCTGGCCCGGATACATCGAGCGCGGCGCCACCGATCCGAAGTACGACTGGGTGACGGGTTTCGAGCAGAAGACCGGTTGCCAGGTGCGGGTCAAGACGGCGGGCACCTCGGACGAGATGGTGGCGCTGATGAACGAAGGCGGCTTCGACGTCGCCACCGCGTCGGGCGACGCCACGCTGCGCCTGATCGCGGGCAAGCGCGTGAGGGCCATCGACGTCTCGAAGATCCCAAGCTGGAAGACGCTCGACGATCGGCTGAAGAACGCCCCCTGGCACACCGTGGACGGTGTCCACTACGGGGTTCCCTATCAGTGGGGAACGAACGTGTTGATGTACAACACGGAAACTTTCAAGCAGCCTCCCGTCAGCTGGAGCGTCGTCTTCGAAGCAATGGATCTTCCGGACGGAAAGCCCAACAAGGGGCGCGTCCAGGCGTTCGACGGCGCGATGTACATCGCGGACGCAGCGCTGTATCTGAAATCGAAGGCGCCCGAACTCGGCATCGTCGATCCGTACGAACTCAGCGAGAAGCAGTACGCGGCGGCGCTCCAATTGCTGCGCCGGCAGCGCCAGATCGTGAGCCGTTACTGGCACGATCCATTCACCCAGATCGATGACTTCGTCAACGAAGGCGTCGTCGCGTCTTCGAGCTGGCCGTTCATGGTCAACCTGCTCGTTCGCCAGGGAAAGCCGATCGCGAGCACGATCCCGAAGGAGGGTGCAACCGGATGGGCAGATACGACGATGCTACACGTCGACGCGCCGCATCCGGTCTGCGCGCAGCAGTGGCTCGAACACTCTCTCGACCCGAAGCTGCAGGGGGATCTCGCGGCCTATTTCGGCTCCGTGCCGGCTGTGCCCGCGG
Organism: uncultured Spirochaetales bacterium; assembly: GCA_964494795.1. Classification (GTDB taxonomy): domain Bacteria; phylum Myxococcota_A; class UBA9160; order UBA9160; family SMWR01; genus JACZVU01. The sequence continues at coordinate 13,426 of CAZBSV010000179.1, forward strand.
CCTGCGAGGGCAATGCACTTCTCGGGAAGGACGGCTGCAAGATCAACGGCATCGACAATTTCGACAGCGTCCACTTCTGGCGCACGCCGAGGAGCCTGTGCGCGAGCCAGACTTCATGCGTCCCCTACTATCGCTGGGTGACGGACTACATCGCGGTCCTCGGAGGCCGCTGACCGCATTCCATCCGTCGGCGCGAGCCCAAGCGCGGATGAGATCGTGAGAATTCCAGCATGGACAGCGCAGTTGGTTTTCGCAACGTCTCCCTGCGCTACGCGAGCGTTCTCGCGCTGGACCGGGTCGATCTCGAGATCCGAAGCGGCGAGTTCTTCGGAATTCTCGGGCCGTCGGGTTCGGGCAAGACGTCGTGTCTGCGCCTGATTGCGGGTTTCGATCGCCCGAGCGAAGGCGCCATTGAATTGCAGGGTCGCTCCGCGGCCGCGCTCGCGCCGTATGACCGCGACGTCAACACCGTGTTCCAGGATTACGCGCTATTTCCGCACATGTCGATCGAAGAGAACGTCGGCTTTGGACTGATGGTGAAGGGCGTGGGTCGGCGCGAGCGCCGCGAGCGCGTGAACGAAATGCTCGAGATGGTGCGCCTCGAAGGACTCGGTGCGCGACGCCCAAATCAACTCTCCGGCGGGCAGCGGCAGCGCGTGGCGCTCGCGCGCGCGCTCGTCAATCGTCCGAGCGTGCTGCTGCTCGACGAGCCGCTCGGAGCGCTCGATCTGAAGCTCCGCCAGCAGATGCAGGTCGAGCTGCGGGCGCTTCAGCGCACGCTTGCAATCACCTTCATCTTCGTCACGCACGACCAAAGCGAGGCGCTCTCGATGAGCGATCGGCTCGCGCTGTTCAATCGCGGCCGGATCGAGCAGATCGGGACGCCGCGCGAAATCTACGAGCAACCCTGCACGCGCTTTGCGGCTGAATTCGTCGGCGATTCGAACATCGTGCAGCGGCTCGGGACGCACACGCCGAGCGATCGGCGGGGCGTATTCAGCTTGCGACCCGAAAAAGTGTATCTATCGATTCGGGAACCCCAATCGGACGGGCGTTCGATCGCGGCGGCGGGCGAAGTCGCGGACGTCCAGTTTCACGGCGCGAGCGTTCGCTACGTGGTTTCACTCACAGACGGGACCTCGATGACCGCCGTCAGCGGAAACCTCGGATCGCGCGCCGAAGCGCCCGCGGTGACAGCCGGTGCTCGCGTCTGGTTGTCGTGGAGCCCGGACGATCTGCATCGCCTGCGCGAATCGGGCGATCTGCATCGCCTGCGCGAATCGGACGACGGCTGATGGCCAGCGCGATCCCGTTGCCGCCGCGGCGGCGCGTGCGCCGAGCGATTTCTACCGCTCTGCTGCTGCGCCCGAAGCTGCTGCTCGCGCTCTTGTTGCTGCCGCCGCTCTTGTGGCTCGGTGTCGCGTATCTCGGCGCGATGTTCGCGCTGCTCGTGCAGAGCCTGTTTTCGATCGACGAATTCACGGGCATGATCGAGCGCACGCTCACGCTGCGCAGCTACGCCGAGCTGCTGCGCCCGGCGCACCTCGACATCATCTTGCGCAGCGCGGCGATGGCCGCGGCCGTCACGCTGGCCTCCGCGCTGATTGCGTTTCCGATCGCGTATTACATGGCCCGCTACGCGACCGGCCGCGCGAAGAGCGTCTTCTATCTCGCGGTGATGCTGCCGCTCTGGTCGAGTTATCTGGTTCGCGTCTACGCGTGGAAGCTGATCCTCGCAAAAGAGGGGATCGCAACCTGGACGGCCTCTGCGCTCGGCGCGGAGGGCCTGCTCGACGCCATGCTGTCGATTCCGGTGATTGGCGGCACCTCTCTCTCCGTGAGCTACATCGGAACCTTCACGGTCTTCGTCTACATCTGGCTGCCGTTCATGATCCTGCCGATCCAGGCCGCGCTCGAGCGCGTGCCGCAGTCGGTCATCGAGGCGTCTGCAGACCTCGGTGCGCGGCCGCATCGAACCTTTCGCAACGTGATCTTGCCGCTCGCGCTGCCGGGAGTGGTCGCGGGCTCGATCTTCACGTTCTCGCTGACGCTCGGCGACTACATCATTCCGCAGATCATCGGATCTTCGAGGCTCTTCCTCGGGCAGGTGGTCTACATCCAGCAGGGAACCGCCGGCAACATTCCGCTGGCTGCCGCATTTTGCGTGGTTCCGATCGTGGTGATGTCGCTCTACCTGACGCTCGCGAAGCGCTTCGGGGCCTTCGATGCGCTCTGATTCCGGCGGCCGCAAGGCGCCGCGCGCGCTGACCGCCTTCGCGGTCGGCGGGCTGCTCTTCCTCCACCTTCCGCTCGCGTTGATCCTGCTCTACGCGTTCAGCAGCGAAGAAGCCTCCTACCAGTTTCCGCCTCCGGGCCTGACGCTGCGCTGGTTCGCGGTGGCTTGGGAGCGCCAGGACATCTGGGACGCGCTCGGTCTCTCGTTGCGCGTCGCGGCGACTTCGACGCTGATCGCAATGTTGCTCGGGAGTCTCGCGGCAGCCGCGATGTCGCGAGCCCGCTTCTTCGGGCGCGAATCGATTTCGCTGTTGATCATTCTCCCGATCGCGCTGCCGGGGATCCTGACCGGAATTTCGCTGCGGTCCGCATTCAGTCTCGCCGGCATCCCCTTCAGCGTCTGGACGATCATCCTCGGTCACGCGACGTTCTGCGTCGTGATGGTCTACAACAACGTCGTTGCGCGCTTTCGCCGGATGCCAGCGTCCTGGATCGAGGCTTCGATGGACCTCGGAGCCGATGGATTCCAGACCTTCCGTTACGTGGTGCTTCCAAACGTCGCAACCGCACTGCTCGTCGGCGGGATGCTCGCATTTGCGCTGAGTTTCGACGAGGTGATCGTGACGACCTTCACCGCGGGCCAGCAGACCACCTTGCCGATCTGGATGCTGACCGAATTGGTGCGCCCGCGTCAGCGGCCGGTCACCAACGTGGTCGCGGTCTTCGTCATCGCCATCACGTTCGCACCCCTGATCGTCGCGCAAATCGCAAGTCGCCGGGCCGAGGGAGCTTCCGACGGCAGCGCGCGCTAGCGGGGGAAGCTTCGCTTCCCTTGCGGCGCTCCTCGAACCCGTTCCGGGTTCGAGCTGCTAGCGGGGGAAGCTTCGCTTCCCTTGCGGCGCTCCTCGAACCCGTTCCGGGTTCGAGCTGCTAGCCGAAGCGAAGCCTCCGGGTTAGGCTCCCGCTCCAACCTTCTGTGTAGCGCTGCCGGAAACCAGAAATGCCCCGAGATCCCCGTTACGACATCCTCTTCGAGCCGATCCGCATCGGCCCCGTCACCGCGCCGAATCGCTTCTATCAGGTGCCGCACTGCACAGGCATGGGTTACGCGCGACCCCAGACGCTGGCTGCGATGCGCGGCGTGAAGGCGGAGGGCGGTTGGGGGGTCGTCTCGACCGAATATTGTTCGATCCATCCCACGTCCGAAGACGATCCGATGCCCACGTCGACGCTCTGGGACGAGGAGGACGTGCGCGCAATGGCGCTGATGGTGGAGAGCGTGCATCGACACGGCGCGCTGGCTGCTGCGGAGCTCTGGCACGGCGGGAACGCGGCGTCCAATTTGCTGTCGCGACGCGAATCCGTCGGCGTCAAGAGCCTTCCCGCGTGGTACGACCCCGTTCAGTGTCGGGCGCTCGACAAGAGCGACATCCGCGAACTGCGCCGCTGGCACGTCGACGCCGCTGTGCGCGCAAAGCGCGCGGGCTTCGACATCGTCTACGTCTACGCGACCCACGGTTACCTGCTCTCCCAGTTCATGTCTCGCGACAACGATCGCTCCGACGAGTACGGCGGATCGCTCGAAAATCGCGCGCGCATCGTGCGCGAATTGATCGAGGAGACCAAGGAGGCGATCGGAGACCGCTGTGCGGTCGCGGTTCGCTATTCGGCTGACGTCGGCGGCCTCGATGGGCAGCCGAATACCGAGGAGCCCCGCGAAATGTTTTCGCTGCTCGCGGACCTTCCGGATCTCTGGGACATCAACATCACCGACTACTCGTACGAGATGGGGGCTTCGCGTTTCGTCAAGGAGGGATCGCTCGAGCCCTATGTCAATTGGGTGAAACCGCTCACCCGAAAACCCGTCGTGAGCGTCGGCCGCTTCACGACGCCCGACACCATGGTGCGACTGGTCCGACAGGGCGTGCTCGACATGATCGGCGCCGCGCGGCCGTCGATCGCAGATCCGTTTCTGCCGAACAAGATCAAGGAGGGCCGGATCGAAGACATCCGCGAGTGCATCGGATGCAACATCTGCATTTCCGGACATCGCCGCGGTGTCCCGCTGCGCTGCACCCAGAACCCGACGATGGGCGAAGAGTGGCGGCAGGATTGGCACCCCGAGCGCATTCCCGCGAAGGCGTCGGAGCGCTCGATCCTCGTGGTCGGCGCGGGGCCCGCGGGTCTCGAAGCCGCGCGCGCGCTCGGGCAGCGCGGCTATGCGGTGACGCTCGCGGAGGCGCGCAGCGCACTCGGCGGTCGGGTTGCGCTGGAGTCCGCGCTGCCGGGCCTCTCCGAGTGGGCGCGCGTGCGCGACTGGCGTGTTGCGCAAATCGGAAAACTCGCGAACGTCGAAGTCTTTCTAGACAGCGAGCTCGACGAAGCACAGATCCTGGAGTTCGGCGCCGACCGGGTCGCGCTCGCTACCGGAGCCGCCTGGCGCAAGAGTGGCATCGGTCGCTGGCATCTGGCGCCGATCCCGGGTTGGCAGAGCGCGAACGTGCTGACTCCCGACGACGTGATGGCAGGCGTGGTCCCGCAGGGCCCGGTCGTGGTCTTCGATGACGACCACTACTACATGGGGAGCGTCGTCGCCGAAAGACTGCGCGGCGCAAATCTCGAGGTGACCTTCGTGACGCCGGCCGGGAAAGTTTGCGAGTGGGCGTACACGACCGACGAACAGAAGCGCGCCCAGGCGACGCTTCTTTCGCTGGGCGTCCGCCTCGAGACCGGCACGGTCGTGCGATCTCTATCCGGCGACAAGGCAACGCTCGCCTGCGCGTATACGGCGCGCGCGCGCGAGGTGCAGGCGACGAGCGTCGTGATGGTGACCTCGCGCGAACCGCGCGACGCGCTCTACCACGCGCTGCGCGAGCGCATCGCGATCGAGCGGATAGGGGATTGCAGCGCACCCGGAATCATCGCTGCCGCGGTCTTCTCGGGACATCGCTACGCGCGAGCGATGGACGCCGATTCCGATCCCGCGCCTTTCCGGCGGGAGCGCGCGCTCGCGGCGCCGAAGACAGCTTCGATCTAGACCGCCACACTTCGGGTCAGCGCACGAGCGCTACGAGCAGCGCGGAATTCGGCCTTTTGCCTTCGCGTCCTCGTAGAGCGGCATCGCACTCGGGATGCGCTGCTCGAGATCGAAGATCCGCGTGTCGTGGGATGGATGCGTCGAGAGGAATTCCGGCGGCTGCGCGCCTCCCGCGCGTGCCATGTTGCGCCACAGCGCAACGCTCTCGTGCGGGTCGAAGCCCGCTTTCGCCATCAGATCGAGGCCGAGCAGGTCGGCTTCGCTTTCGTGCTTGCGACCGTACGGGAGCAACACCCCCACCTGAACGCCCGCGCCGAGCAGCCCGACCATCTGGCCCCATCCCGGACTCGACGCGTCCGCGACCACGGCGACGACCTGCAGAGCGGTCTCGGATGCGAGCTGCGACGACACGCGCTCGTTCGCGTGCCCTTCGGTCACGTGAGCGACCTCGTGGCCGATCACGGCCGCGAGCTGGCCCTGCGTGCGCGCCACCTTCAACAGGCCCGTATTCACGCCGATCTTTCCACCGGGCAGCGCGAACGCATTCGGCGTGTCGTCCGCGAAGACGCGGACCTCCCAGCGCATGTGCGCGTTTGCACCGCCGAGGCTCTGCGTGATCGCATCCGCGACGCAGGTCACCATCGAGTTCGCGTGAGAATCCTTCGAGGCAGGCGTCTGCTTGGAGATCTGCGCGAATGCGGCGACGCCCATCTCGGACATCTCCGAATCCGACATCATTTTGAATTGCCGGCGCCCGAGCGCCGACGTCTGGCAACCCGCGATCAGCGCGAATACGAGCATCGATACGACGAGCAACCATTTGTTTCGAGTCCACGACCGGATGCTCGCGATGGCGCTGGCCGGCATCACCTGTTGCTGATCATCCAGAATTTCGAGACGGTGTCGTAGATGATCCATGTCGTATTGGCTCCCTTCGGCACGAAAAAGCTGTCTCCCGCGCTGTAGACTTCTTCCGTGTCATCGTCGTTGTCCACCACGCCGACCTTGCCGCCGATGATCGTGCAGAACTCGTCGCACGGGTAGTCGCGAAGCTCCTTCCCTATGCGCTTCGATATCTCGGGCGGCCATTATATCTCCGCGCGATCGAGCTGCACCCCGAAAGGCCTGGACGGCTCGCGCGCTCGTCCATAGACTCTGTGCGCGTGAGATCACGCAAAGGAGGAAATCCCCCATGTACAAACTATTCTGGTCGAAGTCAGCTGGTTCGATGGCCCCGGAAGTGCTCCTCGAGGAGGTCGGCGCCAAATACGAGAAGATCGCGGTCGATCTCGAAAAGCAGCAAAATCGCAGCGCGGAGTTTCTCGCCATGAACCCGCTGGGTCAGGTTCCCACGCTGGTCCTCCCCGATGGCACGGTCATGACCGAGTCCGCGGCGATGCTGCTCCAGATCACCGATCGCCATCCCGAGGCGAAGCTCGCGCCGCCGCCGGGCAGCCCGGAGAGTGCGCGCTTCCAGCGCTGGCTCATCTTCATGGCGGCTGCGCTCTACACCGCCGATCTGCGCCTGTTCTACGCGGATCGATTCACGACCGATGCCGGCGCCGTCGACGGGATCGCAGCTTGCGCGCGTGCGGACATGGACCGCTACTTCGCGATCCTGAACGATGCGCTCAACCCGGGACCGTATCTCGCCGGGGCGACTTACACCGCGGTCGACGCCTACCTCTGGATGCTCGTGAAGTGGCATCCGGACACGAAGCAGTTGTTCGCCGACAATCCGCGCATTGCGAAACTCGTGCAGCTCGTCGAGGCGCGTCCGGCGGTCGCGAAAGTCTGGGCGGCCAATCGCGAATCATGACCAATCGCGAATCTTGATCAACCGCGAATCTTGATCACTCGAATACCTGCGGGGCGCGCCTAGCGGGGGAAGCTTCGCTTCCCTGGCGGCGCAGCTCGAACCCGGAACGGGTTCGAGCGGCTAGCGGCGGCGCGCCTCCCAGGTGTCGAGCAGGAGCTTCCAGCCGACCGCCAAGGCGATCGCCGGACCGCGCAGGCCGTGCAGCGGCAGCGGCCGCGCTTTCGTCGGAGGTAGCGGCAAGCTGTCGGCGGGCGCTCCGGCCGCGAGTTCGGCCAACAAGCGGCCCGTCGCGGTGGCCATCGCGACGCCGCGCCCGTTGTAGCCTCCGCCGCTCCAGAGGCCGGGCCCCAATTCGAAAATCTTTGGCAGGTGATCGACCGTCACGGCGACGCGGCCGCTCCAGAAGTAATCGAGTCGCGCGCCTGAAGTCTCCGGGAAAAGTCGGTGCATCGACGTCACGATGTGCGCGTAGAGTTCGCGTCGATCGCCTTCGCGGGTCTGTCCGCGCCCGCCCATCACGAGCCGGCCCTCCGGCGTCATGCAGAAGTATCGCAGCAGGCGGCGCGTATCGGAGCTGACGTGTCCCTTCGGCAGGATGCGCGCGCGCAATTCTTCGGAGAGTGGCGCGCTGGCGACCTGATAGCTCGTGACGGGAATCAGGCTGCGCGCAAGGCGCGACCACAACGCCTCGGTGTAGGCGTTGGTGCAGATCAGGACCTGCTTCGCGTTTACGTTTCCCGACGGCGTCGCAACCCGCCAACCGTCCGCGTTTCGATCGATGCTGCCGGCGGGGGATCTACCGTGCAGGCTCGCGCCCGCGGATTGCGCGGCGCGCGCGAGGCCGCGCGCGTAGGCGAGCGGTTGCAGCCAGCCACCGCGGGGATCGAGCAGGCCCGCGATGTACTCGTCGGTGCCCAGCAGCGCCGAGACCTGAGCCCGATCGAGCATTTCGAGCGCTACGCCGCGCGCTTGCCATTGGCGCGCGCGCGCTTCTTCGAGCGGCAGCGCTGCGGGGCCGTGGACCGCGTGCACCCAGCCGTTTCGCCGCGCCGCGCAATCGATCTGGTGCTTCGCGACCAGGTCGAACACGAGATCCGGTGCGCGGCCCGCGAAATCGACCAGGCGCCGGCCGCGCTGCTCGCCGAAGCGGCGTTCGAGCGGGTCCGGGTCGAGCTTGAGCCCGGCGATCACCTGACCGCCGTTTCGCCCCGCGGCCCCCCAACCCGGCTCTGCGGCTTCGACGAGTACGACCTCTGCCCCCGAGGCTGCGGCGTGATAGGCGGCCGAGAGTCCGGTGAATCCCCCGCCGACCACGCAGAGTTCGGCGGATCGATCGCCCACGAGCGGCGGGCATGCCGGGCCCGCTGCCGCGGTTGCCGCCCAGAGCGAATCTGGCAGCGCGGGATCTCGCTTGGGATCCGTGCTCATTGCGCTCGACTCCTCAGGGCCCCTCGACGACGTGTTCGTCGTGCAGCGCCGCGATTTCGCGGTCGCTCATGTCGAGCAGCGTCGAGAGGATCTCGTCGGTGTGTTCCCCGAGCAGGGGTGCGCGGGTCGCGGCGAGTCTCGGCGACGCGCTGAAATCCAGCGGAGAACCCGGCATCAGGTAGCTGCCGATCCCGGGCTGCTCGACCCACGAGAACATCGGGTTCTCGGTCGAACATTCCGGGTCGTTCTCGACGACCTGTCGCAGCGTGCGATAGGGCGCCCAGGAAACGCGGTGCTTGTCGAAGGCCTCTCGGACTTCGCCGAGCATCCGCGCGTGGAACCAGGGTTCCAGGATCTTCGCGATCTCGCGGCGCACGCGGTATCGGTTGCCCGCCTCGTGAAAATCGAGGCCGACCCGCTGCTGGAGCCGATCGAACACGGACTCGGTGCCGGTGGCGCGCACGAGCTTCTCCCACTGCGAACTCGTCAGCGCGACCACCATCACGCGCTGCCCTTCGAGGGTTTCGAAGTCGCGGCCGAAGGCGCCGTAGAGGTAATTGCCATCCTTCGTCCGGTCCTGATCGTTGATCGTCACCTCCGCGATGTTGCCGAGATTTCCGATCATCGCGAGCGCCACGTCGGTGAGCGCGATCCGCACGAGCTGACCCTCTCCGGTGTTGCGTCGATGGCGCTCTGCGGCGAGCAGTCCGACCGCCGCCATCTGGCCGGTGATCGCATCCCAGGCGGGCAGCAGATGATTGACCGGGCGAGGATCGTCGCTCGGACCCGTCACGGCGGGCAAGCCAACGGCGGGATTCACCGTGTAATCGACCGCCGAACCACCGCCGTGATGTCCGCAAATGTTGACCATCACCAGATCCGAGCGGCCTGCCTTGAGGGACGCGTAGTCGAGCCAGCCGCGCGCGGGAAAATTCGTGAGAAAGAGCCCAGCGTCCGCGCCGGGCGCGCAGATCAGATCCCGGGCGATTTGCCTGCCGCGCGGCGATCGAATGTCGATCGCGATCGATCGCTTGCCCTTGTTGAGACCCGCCCAGAATAGGCTGCGGCCTTCGGAGGTGATCGGCCAGCGGCCGTGGTCGAGGCCGCCGCCGATCGGATCGAAGCGGATCACGTCTGCGCCGAGCTGGGCGAGCGTCATCCCTCCAAGCGGAGCTGCGACGAACGCAGATCCCTCGATCACGCGCATTCCCGCCAAGATGCCTTTCAACTTGGAACTCCCTTCCGAACTTGGAACTCCCTTTCCGCCCATCATGCCATCAGGGCGATCGAGCGCCAATCGAGTACGGCGGCCTCGGTGCCGGGCCGCGGCGCCTGATCGCCGCGCGTCGCGTGCACGATGGCGCGCAGGTCGACGAGGCCACCGCCGTTAGGGAGCGCGTGTTTCGCCTCGAGCGTCAATTCCGTGCGCAGGACGTCTCCCTCGAAGACCGGTTCGGTGTGATCGCAGCTGCGCCAGGCGAGCAGGCTGACGAGGTTTGGAAGCGCGTGCGTGATCTGGGCCGACGCCATCGAAATCGTGTGTCCGCCGTAGACGAGGCGTTTGCCGTACGGACTCGAAGCCGCATCCGTGTGGGCTTTCGCGATGTTGAGTGTCAGGCGCGCGAGCTCCGGCGCGCAGGTCACCGAATCTCTGGCTTCGATCGCATAGCGGGTGCCGGCTTCGACGGCATCGAAATGCGCGCCGGGGATCAGTTTGCGGAAGCGATCCAGCCGCCAGTGCGCGGGCACCGCAGCCACGACCTGCTCCAGCTCGAGGTCGGCCGGGATCGCGTCGAATGAATCGCGCGCGCCGGTGGCTGCGTTGGGATCGCGACACGGAAGCATCGCGCAACGCCAGAAGTGGAGCACGCTTTCATCCCGTTGATTGTCGACGTGGAGTTCGAGGACGGCCATTCCGGTGGCGTCGCGCCCGGGCCTCGCGCTGTTCTGCCGCAGGGCGACGATCTTCGCGGATGTGCGCAGGGTGTCTCCGACGAATACCGGCTGGTGCAAGATGAGTCCGCGATAGAAGAGATTGCCCTTGACCCGCTGCGTCGGAGAGGTGGTCTGCCCGATCGCGATGTTGCAGATTGCGTTGGGGTGAACGAGCGCGCGCGTCGATCCCGTGACCTTTTCGCACAGCGTCTCGTCGAGCGGGAGCCGGAGTCGGTCACCGAACAGCGCAGCGTGGAAGGCGGCATGGCCTGCGGTCAACGTCAGCGCGGGCGCGTCGGCGAAGATCTGGCCCGCCTTCAGGTCCTCGAAGTAGGGAGGCTCGACGCGGATGATTCGAGTCGCGGTGTCTTCTTTCTGGAGCCGGTCCATAGCGATTCCGATCAGGCTTTGTCGAGCACGCCCGCAAGCCTCGCGCGGTCGATCACCCGCTGCTGGATGTCGACGAGCGGCGGGTCGATCATCTTTCCGTCGAGCGCAAAGACGCCTCTGCCGTCCGCGACCGCCGCCTCCGAGGCTTCGATCACCCGACGTGCAGTCTCGATCTGGGCGGCGCTGGGTGTGAAGATCGAGTTGGCGATCTCGACCTGCGCGGGGTGGATGCAGAGCTTTCCCTGGAAACCCAGCTGCAGCGCCAAATTTCCCTCTTCCAAGAACGCGGTCTTGTCCCTGACGGCCAGACAGACTCCGTCGATCGGCGTCAGCTTCGCGGCCACTGCGGCGATGGCGAGGCGACAGCGCGCGTGCAGCAAGACGCCGGTCGCGGTATCGGATTCGCTCAGCCCCATGTCTAGGCTGAAGTCCGCGTTCCCGAAGCAGAGCGCATCGATTCGCGAGTCGACTCCGCTCAGCGCTTCGACGCGCGAGATCCCGGCTGCGGTCTCGACCAGCGCGAGCAACCTAACGCTTCGTGCGGGGACTTCAAGCTTAGCCTCGAGTCTCGCGACGGACGCAGCGGCGCTCGCGAGCCCCTCGGGAGACTCGGATTTCGGCAGCATGATCGCGCGCACGCCCGCCGAGACGCTGGCTTCGAGGTCTGCCTCGAAGTGCGGCGATCCCGGGGGGTTCACGCGAACGGCCATTTCTGGGTCACCGGTTCCGCTGTGCCGGATGTGATCGGCGACCTGCTCGCGCGCGCGCGCCTTGTGGTCCGGTGTGACGGAATCCTCGAGGTCGAAGATCAGCAGATCCGCGGCGGCCTCGCGCGAGCGCTCGAGTTTCCGCTGCTCTGCACCGGGTACGAAGAGTAGGGAGCGTCTGAGTCGGGTAATCATTCGCATGCACTCGAACTGCGTGGCCGCGCACCGGAGGACTCGATCCAGAAACGGAACTCCGCCATCCGGATCCGGGGGATGGCGCGCAGCCCGAGAGCGCAAGAAAATTGTCGGGCAAGCATACCCGAGAGCCTCCCCGAGCGGCCCACCCCGCCCGCTCGAGGCGCAGAAATCGCCGCGAGGCCGCCGACTAGAACTGCTGGGGCGGCAGACTAAACTGGTGCTCCTCTGCGGCAGAGCCGCAGAGCGCGTAGGAGGCCAGCGGGTGTTCAGACGTCCGGCAATCCAGTGGAGAGCCCAGTCCAGCGCGGATCGCAAATCAAGGCGCGCGTCGGGGGTCGCCGTCGCGCTTGCGGCGTCCGCGGGCATGGCTTTCGCGTGCGCGAGCGGTTCCGGCGACCTCCACCCGCAGGCTGCAATTCAAGTAGCCGCCGGCAAGCCGCTGCACTTCTTCTTGCTGCCCGTGAATCTGACCATCCGGGCGGCGCCCGAGTTCGAACCACGGGTGGACGACGTTTTTGGCGCGATCGTCGGCTACGTCCGCGACGGCGGGAATACGGTCGAGACGTTTTCGAAGCAGGAAGCGACGGCGCGATGGGCGGCGAGCATCATCGAAGTCAAGCAGTCCGAAGCGCTCGAGGACAATTTCGATTCGGCGATGCGGGTATTCGTCAGGCAGCTCGCCGAGACCCATTCGTTCGACGCGGTGATCGCACCGTCGCTGGTGTTTCGAAGCACGAAAATCCGCGACCGGACTGCGAAGTGGGACGGCGCCTTCCGGAAGTTCAAGGTCATCAACCAGTCTGATGCGGCCAAAACCAAGGGGCTCGCGCAATCCCTCAACGTCGACATCTCCGGTGTGTCGCTGCACGTGATGATATTCGCACGGAATGGCGATCTGATCTTTCAGAAATACGGCGGATTGGATCTCGCGCACGATGTCGACATGTCGAACGCCGAGTTCACGATGAGTCCGAAGCTCGCGCTGAAACAAGATCTGCTCAGAGACAGCGAGCATCTGAACGAGGGCATCGGGATCGCCTTCGACCCCTACCTTCCGGAGCAATAGAAGAAGGGAGACGCGCCGGGCTCTCTCCCCCTCCCCACGACGATCCTCGACGCCCCTTCACAAACTCGGCGGACTGCACGCGCTGACGACCTCGCACTCGTCCGGGCCGAGATTTCGAAATCGATGGGGCCGTGAACTGTTGAAGTAGTAGGCGTCGCCGGGGCCGAGCAGGTAGCGCTCGCCGTCGACGCTGAGTTCGAGGTGGCCGCGGATCACCACGCCGCCCTCTTCTCCCTTGTGGTGAAGCGTGATCTTGCCGGTGTCGGCGCCGCCTTGGTAGCGCTCGTGGAGGATCTGCATGCTGCGCCCTGCGAGCTGGTTTCCGACCTGCCAGTAGGAGATCTTGCCGCGTCCGATTTCCACCAAATCGGCTTCCCGGTAGACGACGGGCTCCGAGCCGGAACCCTCGGAGGCGAAGAACGTCGAGAGATCCAGTTGAACGCCATCGAGGATGCGCTTGAGGACCGCGACCGAGGGATTGAGCTTGCTCGATTCGATCAGCGATATCGTCGCGTTGCTGATGCTGCTGCGCTTTGCGAGCGCGCGCTGCGAAAGGCCCGCGCGCTCGCGCACCTCGCGGAGCCGGGGACCGACGTCGATCGCCATGAGCAACTCCGTTAAGGTGTTAACGATCCCTAATGTATCACATTTCATTTCCTGTGAAATCAATAGCTTGCGATAACTCAAAAAAAGACTTGTTAAACGTTGTAAACAGCGGAACACTCTGGGCTCAGCGAACCAGGAAGACCCGGAGCGGCGTTGGGCGGGCCACGGGTGCAACTCGAACCTCCGCCTAGGGGGTTCAGCGAGGAGGTCTTGCGATGTCTGAGACGATTGCCCACTGGATCGACGGGAAACCGCAGGATGGCCAATCGGGCCGAACCGGCCCCGTGTACAACCCCGCAACCGGAGTCGAGCAGGCGCGCGTCGCGTTCGCGAGTGCCGAAGAGGTCGACCGCGCGGTGGCCGTGGCGAGGGCAGCCTTTCCCGACTGGCGAGATGCCTCGCTCACCCGGCGCACGCAGATCCTGTTTCGATTCCGCAACCTGCTCGATGAAGCGAAGGACGAACTCGCCGTCTTGATTGCGCGAGAGCACGGCAAGACCGTGCCCGACGCGCGTGGCGAGGTGCAACGCGGCCTCGAGACCGCCGAGTTCGCTTGCGGGATCGCCGCGTTGCTCAAGGGAGACCAGTCGCAGCAGGTGTCGACGGGCGTGGATCTGATGTCGGTGCGCGAACCGCTCGGCGTGGTCGGCTGCATCACGCCGTTCAACTTCCCGGTCATGGTGCCGCTCTGGATGGTTCCGATCGCGATCGCGTGTGGCAACAGCGCGATCCTGAAGCCTTCGGAAAAAGATCCCTCGCCGTCGCTGCGACTCGCCGAACTCTTTGCGAAAGCCGGACTTCCCGACGGTGTATTCAACGTCATCCAGGGCGACCGCGTGGCCGTGGAGCGCCTCGTCGCACATCCCGACGTCTCCGCGCTGAGCTTCGTCGGATCGACACCCGTCGCGCGCGCGATCTACGAGGGCGGCACGCGCGCTGGAAAGCGCGTGCAGGCGCTCGGTGGCGCCAAGAATCACATGCTCGTGCTTCCCGACGCCGACATGGATCTCGCGGCGGATGCCGCGGTTTCGGCGGGATACGGTTCTGCGGGCGAGCGCTGCATGGCGATCTCGGTCGTGGTTGCGGTCGGCGACGTCGCGGATCGACTGCTGCCGCTGATCGAAGCGCGGATCGCAAAGCTCAAGACCGGTCCTGCCGGGGATCCCGAGGCCGAGATGGGGCCGTTGATCACCGCCGAACACCGCGACCGCGTGGTCTCGTGCATCGACTCCGGCGTCAAAGAGGGCGCCACGCTCGTCACGGACGGGCGCGGGCTGAAAGTCGACGGCTGCGAGGGTGGCTACTTCGTGGGGCCGACGCTCTTCGACCACGTGACACCCGCGATGCGGATCTACCGCGAGGAAATCTTCGGGCCGGTGCTCTGCGTGGTGCGCTCCGAGCACTTTACCGACGCCATCGAGCTCGTGAACCGCAATCCGTACGCGAACGGCACCGCGGTCTTCACCAACGACGGGGGCGCCGCCCGGCGCTTCCAGCGCGAGATCCAGGTCGGCATGGTGGGTGTCAACGTGGCGATCCCCGTGCCGCTGGGCTTCTACTCGTTTGGGGGCTGGAAGAATTCGCTGTTCGGCGCGCACTCGATCTACGGACCCGAGGGCGTGCAGTTCTGGACGCGCCCGAAGGTGGTGACGACGCGCTGGCCCGAGCCGGTCCACAGAGGCGTGGACCTCGGGTTTCCGCGCTCGAAATAAGCGCTGCGGCGCCGAGTTCGAGCTGCTGGCGCCCGGTTGACAAGCTCTCGTTCTGTTGGTTGCATCCGCGCGGCTGATCGCCCGGCCCGGCTGGGGCCCCCAACCCGCTAGGAGCGCGAGATGAGAGTCGGCGTATTGCGTGAGGTGAAATCCGACGAATACCGTGTCGGCCTACTGCCCGTGGGCGCAGAACTCCTGGTGCGCGACGGGCATACGGTGTTGGTCGAGAGCGCCGCCGGCGAGGGTTCGGGTTTCGAAAACGACCGCTACCTCGCGGCTGGCGCGAAGATCGTCGACAGCGCCGCGGAAGTCTGGGGCGAATCCGAACTCATCGTCAAGGTCAAGGAGCCGCAGCCGAGCGAGATTCCGCTGATGCGCGAAGGGCAGGACGTCTTCACCTATTTTCACTTCGCGGCCGACGAAGCGCTCACGCGCGGTTGTCTCGACCAGCGCATCACGGCGATCGCCTACGAGACGCTCGAAGGTCGCTCTGCGCATGGGCGTACGACGCTGCCGCTGCTCACGCCGATGAGCGAAGTCGCGGGAAGGCTCTCGATCCAGGAGGGCGCGAAGTACCTCGAGCGGCCGCAGCAGGGGCGCGGCGTGCTGCTCGGTGGCGTCCCGGGTGTCGAGCCGGGCGAAGTGCTGATCATCGGTGGTGGCGTGGTCGGAACGAACGCCGCGATGATGGCCGCCGGACTCGGCGCCTACGTGACGATTCTCGATCGCGATCTCGATCGCCTGCGCTACCTGTCGGAAATCATGCCGCCCAACGTCACCACCATCTACTCCGACCCCCACGCGATTCGCGCAGGGATAACGCGTGCGGACCTCGTCGTCGGCGCGGTGTTGATTCCCGGCGCCAAGGCGCCGCATCTGATCCGCCGCGAAGATCTGGCGACGATGAAGCGCGGTTCGGTGATCGTCGACGTCGCGGTGGACCAGGGCGGATGCGTCGAGACAACGCGCGCGACCACGCACGCGGATCCGACCTACGTGGTCGACGGCGTCGTCCACTACTGCGTGGCCAACATGCCCGGCGCGGTCAGCCGCACGAGCACGCAGGCACTCACGAATGCCACGCTGCCGTGGGTGCTGAGGCTCGCGAATCAGGGTTCCGATCGGCTCGCGCGCGCGGACCAGGGTTTCCGCGCGGCGATCAACACGCGCGACGGGCGCGTGCTCAATCGCGCCGTCGGCGAAGCGCACGGCATCGCGTACTCCGAGCACTAGAACCCATCTCATAAACCCCGACCGAGTCCAGGCGTGCGAATGCGGCCCGAGATCAAGGCGCGAAATCGCAGCCATAGCAGTAGCTACGGCGAGATTTCGCAACGCTGAGCTCGGGCCGAAGGCGCATGCCTGGCGACCGAGGGGTTTATGAGATGGGTTCTAAATCGCTGTGGTTCCGGCGCGCGGCTAGCGGGGGAAGCTTCGCTTCCCTGGCGGCGCCCCTCGAACCCGGAACGGGTTCGAGGGGCTAGACGGCGCGCGCGATCTCGGCGAGCGCCTTCTCGAGCGTCTCGAGTACCCGAGCGCACTCCGCTTCGTTGATCACGAGCGGTGGCTGCAGCCTCACGACATTTCCGAGCGATCCCCCGACACCGACGAGGATGCCGGCTTCTCGACACAGGCGGCGCGCTTCCACGGTTTCGCGCGCGGCGGGCGTCTTGTCGGCGTCCTTGACGAGTTCGATTCCGATCATCAATCCCTTGCCGCGAACGTCGCCGATCAGCCGGTTGTTCGCCTGGATCTTCTCGAGGCCGGCCATCAGCTGTGCGCCGCGCGCGGCTGCGTTCTCGGGAAGCTTCTCGTCGAACATGACCTCGATGTTGGCGAGCGCCGCCGCGCAGCTGACCGGATTGCCGCCGAAGGTCGACAGGTGGCTGCCGACCGTGAACGCGTCTCCGATTTCGGGTGTCGCGGTGAAGGCGCTGAGCGGAAATCCGTCGGCGATGCCCTTTGCGCTGGTGAGGATGTCGGGATCGACTCCGTAGTGGTCGATCGCGAATAGCTTTCCCGTCCGACCGAAGCCGGTCTGGACTTCGTCGCAAATGAAAAGGATGTCGTTGGCCTCGAGGATCTGCTTGACGAGCTTGAAGTAGTTCGGCGGCGGCGTGATGATGCCGCCCTCGCCGAGGATCGGCTCGGCGACGAAGGCCGCGACATTGCCGGCTGTCTGGTACTTGATGACGTCGGCCAGATAGCTCGCGGCGCGCTCGCCGCATTCTTCTTGCGTGCTGGATCCGAACGGGCAGCGGTAGAAGTGGGGCGCGGGCGCGAACGCGATCCCCGACAAATAGGGGCCGCCACTGAGCTTGCGCCCGCTGTTGCCCGTGATCGAGAGCGTGGCGTTGGTGCGCCCATGGAAACTCTGGGTCAGGGCGATGATCTCGCTCTTGCCCGTGTGGTGCTTGGCGAGGCGCATCGCGCCCTCGATCGCCTCTGCGCCGCTGCTGCCGAAGAAACTCTTCTTCAGTCGACCGGGCGTGATTTCGGCCATGCGCTTGGCGAGTTCACCCGCTCTCGGGCTGTAGTAGACGTACGTGCAGCAGTGGACGAGCTGGTCGATCTGCGCCTTGGCGGCGGCGGTGATCTTCGGGTGACCGCTTCCCGCATTCGTGACCGCGATCCCGCTGAAGCAGTCGAGATATTCGCGGCCGTCGGTCGCGTAGTAGGTGGTCCCGCTCGCGCGCTCGACTTCGATCGGCACGAAGCCGGGGACCATGCTCGTGATCAGGTACTCGCGGTAGAGATCCTCGGTCTTGCTCATCCGGGCGTCTTCAAGCGGGTCTCTGGGTGAAGAGGTGGTCGCGCGGTTCGAAGCGCTCGTACGCCTTGTTGACCACTTCCTGCGGAATGTCCCAGACGACCTTCTGCGGCCCGATCGGATCTTGCTTCATCGAGTCCGGCATCTCGTCGTCTGCGGGCTTGAAGCCGGCGCGTCGGTTGAACTCCCACTCTTCCTGCATGCACTGCCATGCGATGTCGGCGATCTGCTCGCGTGTCACCGTCTCGCCGAAGAAGAGGCTGTAGAACGTGGCGATCTCCTCGATGCTGGTCATCAGGAACTGACAAAAGCCCGACGAGTCGATCGCGGTGTTCACGATCTGGGCCTCCTGTGAGGCCTGCGCGATATCCTCGATGGCCTGTCCCGGGTTCACCACGAGGCCGGCGGTGTGGTCGGCGCCCATCGGGCTCGTCAGGTAGGTGATACCCGCCGCCTTGAGGGGTCGCGGATCCCAGGCGGGAAGCGCCTGGCCCTTCACGGCTCCGACGCGCTTGTGCTTCTGCCGGCGCCCGACCGCGACGGCCCCGTTGCCGATCGCCCTGCCGATTTCCGTGCCATCGGCGATCTCCTTCAGCAGATTCTTGGCGCCCTCGGCGTTGCCGAATTCCATCGCGCCCGAGTCCATGTAGACCGCGATCGCCGCTCCGGTCTCGATGGTGTCGAGTCCGATTTCGTCGCACAGGCGATCGAGGTCCGCGACGTCTTCCCAACTCGCGATGCCGCAGTTCGAGCCAAGCAGCGTAAGCGTTTCGAACTCGAGCGCAGACGTCTTGTAGTTGCCGTCCTTGTCGTGGACGATGTTGCTGCACTTGACGATGCAGCCCGTCATGCAGTTGTGCATGCCGCCGCCGCGGGTTTCGAACGACTCCACGATCCGCATGCCGTCGAGACTATCCACGTCGGGGGAGCGCCCCTGCGTCCGGTTCTTGTACGGGAACGTGTAGATGTTGTTCGCCTCGGTGACGAGCACGCTGGTGCCCCACTTGGGGAAGGGTCCCTGCCCGGGGCCTTCCTGGTAATCCTTGGTGAACTTCTTCGACAGCGCGTAGAACTCTTTGGTGTTCTCGGGTTTGCGTCCCGGTCGCTTGGTGGCATCGACCGACATGTACTTGATGCCCTTGCTCCCCATCACGGCGCCGAGTCCACCGCGGCCCGCGTGACGCGCGGGCCGGCGCGCCTTGTCGTGATCCGTGCAGGCCACCGACGCGCCGCTGAGCATCATCTCTCCGGCGGGCCCGATCGAAATGAACGAGGCCTTCGGCGAGTACGTTTTCGCGAGGTCCTCGATGAGTTTGTAGTTCCACTTGCCCTTGTGGGCGTCGGCGGGAATCAGCTTGACGCCGTCGGCGGTGATGTCGAGCGCGTAACGGCGCTCCGGGTCCGCGGGTTTCCCCTTCACGATGACGCAGCGGTAGCCGAGCTTCATCAGATCCTGGCCGGGATCGCCGCCCGCGTTGGCTTCCTTGATGCCTTTCGTGAGTGGGCTCTTGCCGCCAAACGAGATGCGCCCGGAGGTCGGCGCCGAGGTTCCCGCGAGCATGCCGGGAGCGACCACTAAGATGTTGTCGGGACCCAGGGGATCACAGCCCGGATTGCACTCCGTGAGCAGGATCCGCGCCGAAAGAGACCGGCCACCGAGGAGCTTCCATTCATCGGGATAGGGCTCGATGCTCGCGGTTTGTTTCGTCATGTCGACGCGGATCATTCGATCACCGGTGGGACCGCCCATGGGGGAACCTCCATTCAGTATGAACTTCGCGAAGCCAACAGTATGAACTTCGCGAAGCCAAGGCCGGGTTTCGAAGAGTCAGATATGGACTTCGGGAAACCGGGTTTGGACTGCGCGAGATTAACAGAAACACGCGGTGCTGGGGATAGCACCCCACGTGGATCAACCGCCCGCGGCGGGTGCGAGCACGGCGCTGACGTCGTCGCGCGCTTCCGCTAGACGAGCAGGCGCTCGTCCTTCGGGTCGTCGTCAGGCGAGCAGGCGCTCGTTCTTCGGGTCGTAGAGCGGTTGCTCGACGACCGTCGCGGCGCGGCGTTCGCCGAGGATCGCGACTTCCAGGCGCGTGCCGGGCTCCGTATGGGCGACGGGCAGATACGCGAACGCAATCGATTTGCGCAGCGCGTGCCCGTAGCCGCCCGAGGCCACGTAGGCGATCGCCTCGCCGCGCGCGAAAATCGGTTCGAATCCGTGCGCGTCGGCATCCTGCGCGTCGACGACCAGGCAGCTGAGCGTGCGCTCGACGCCCGCTTCCTGCTGGCGCAAGAGCGCCGCGCGCCCGATGAAGTCGCCCTTGTCGAAATCGACGAAGCGCTGCATGCCGGCTTCGAGCGGCGTCCAGTCTGCGGACATGTCCGATCCCCAGAGGCGGTACGCCTTTTCGAGGCGCATCGAGTCGAGCGCGCGATACCCCCAGTCGACGATCCCGTAGCGCGCACCCTCCTGCATCAGCAGGTCGTAGATGTGCCGCTGATACTCCATCGGGTGGTGGAGTTCGTAGCCGAGTTCACCCACGAACGAGACCCGCAGCGCTCGCACCGGAGCCATGCCGACGCGCAGATCCATGCAGCGGAAGAATCGAAACGCCTGGTTCGAGACGTCGCTGTCGGTCAGCGCCTGCAGCAGGTCGCGCGAACGCGGTCCCGCGAGCGTCAACGTCGCAGAGCGACTCGTGGTGTTTTCGAGTCGGACGCTGCCGTCCCCGGGGAGATGTCGCTCGATCCACGCGTAGTCGTGAAGCTCGGTCGCAGCTGCGGAAACGAGGTAGTAGTGGTTCTCGCCAAGCTTGGTGACCGTGAGGTCGCACTCGATTCCGCCGCGCGGAGTACACATCTGTGTCAGAACGATCCGGCCGGTAGTCTTTGGGAGTCTGTTTGCGCAGAGGCGGTCTAGAAAGTGCTCCGCGCCGGGTCCGGAGACTTCGTATTTCGCAAAGCTCGATTGGTCGAGCACGCCGACGGAAGACCGGACGGCGCGACACTCCTCCCCGACCGCAGCGTGCCAATTGGATCGGCGAAACGAATACTCGTCCATCGCGGGGCCGCGCTTGGCGAACCAGAGCGGTCGCTCCCAGCCGAAGCGCGCGCCATAGACGGCACCCTTCGCGAGCAGCTTGTCGTAGAGCGGGCCGGTCTTGAGCGGGCGCCCAGCCGGAAGTTCTTCTTCCGGATAGTGGATCGCGTACTCGCGCTCGTAGACCTCGATCGCGCGCGTCACGGCGTATTTCGACGAGCCCGCGTAGTCGTCGAAGCGCCGAACGTCGAGTTCCCACATGTTGTCGCTCGGCTGTCCGTCGACGATCCATTCTGCGGCGTACTTGCCCGCACCCCCGCTGAAGACGATGCCGAAGATGCTGAAGCCCGCGAGGACGTGGAAGTTCTCGAGGCCCGGAACGGGGCCCATCAAGCAGTGTCCGTCCGGCGTGTAGCCGTCGGGTCCGTTGACGATCGTCCGGATCGGCGCGTCCGCGAACGCGGGCACCCGCTCGGCGCAGCCCGCGAGCGAATCCTCGAGCCGCTCGATCGCGGGCTCGAGCAGGCTGCTGTGGAAGTTTTCGGGGATTGCGTCGACCGCCCACGCAACGGTGTTGCGCTCGAACGGCCCGACGAGCAAGCCACCGCCCTCCTCGCGGACGTAGTAGGATGCATCGGGATCTCGCAGCACCGGCAGCTCGACTTGCAGGTCCTGAACGACTTTGAGCGGCTCGGTGATCACGTAGTGGTGTTCGAGCGGAACGATCGGAAGCTCGAGCCCGACCATCCGGCCGATCTTTCTCGCCCACTGACCCGCGGCGTTGACGACGACCTCCGCGCGAATGTCGCCCTTGGTGGTCTTGACCAACCAGCCGTCGCCGGACCGCTCGATCGCCTTCACGCTCGTGTTGCGGTTGATCTCGGCGCCGCCGGCCGTAGCGCCCTTTGCGAGCGCGTGGGTAACGCCAGTCGGATCGACGTAACCGTCGCTCGGGATGTAGGCGATCACCTTGGCGTCGTCGAAATTGGCGAGCGGATGGAGTTTGCGCGCGCGATCGGGCGTAATGATCTCGAACGGAACGCCGAGCGTCTCGGCGATCCCCTTGCGGTTTTCGAATTCATCGACGCGCGCCTGCGAGGTCCCGATGCGCAGGCTTCCGCAGCGGTGGAAATCGACCGCCTGGCCGGTCTCCGCTTCGAGCGAGTTGTAGAGCTGGAGGCTGTACTGGAGAACCTTCATCAGATTCCAGCTCGAGATGAATTGCGTGCACAGACCCGCCGCGTGCCACGTCGAGCCGCTCGTGAGTTCGTTTTCCTCGACGAGCATGACGTCGCTCCATCCGAGCTTCGTCAGGTGATACAGGACGCTGCAGCCGGCGACGCCGCCACCGATCACGACGACTTTTGATTCACTTCGCATTTTTCGGATCCTCTCCTGACTCGGCCAAGGGCCCGGAAGTGTACGGTGGATCCTGGAAGCGCCCAAGGGCAAAATGGCTGCGGGCGGCGATCAGGAGTCGACTCCGAGGCCCGATGTACGGACCGGCGCTAGATGTTGGGCGAGATCAGCCGGCGATGGCCGAGCGTTTCTGGGCTCGTCGCCGTGCGCGCGCTCTCGAGTCGACCGAACAGCCGCATCCCCACCCCGTAGACGATTGCCGGTACGACGCACGCCGCGACGGACGCCGGTGCGTACTGGGCGAGCGGGTGGATATCTCCGGTGTACGGATTGAACAAGACGATGTAGATGACCTGCCCGAGCAGCAGGGACCCGAGCGCCAACCAGTTGAAGCCCCGGTGGTAGTAATACTCACCGCTTGGATCGCTCTCGAAGAGCGCCCTCAGATTCAGCTTCTGTTTGCGCAGAAAGAAGTAATCGGCGAAGAGGATGCCCGAGATCGGCGCGTACATGGTTCCGTTGTAGGCGAGAAACGCGTCGCCGATGCTGAAGAGTTCGCCGGGCCAGAACACGAACGGCAAGCACGGAACGGTCAGCAGCAACATGAGCTTCCACCAGGGTGTCGCGCGGAATCGCTTGACGTGTCGCATCGCGAGGCCGCTCGCGAAGACCGACACCGCGGTCGACGTCACGTTCGCGAGGGCGATGAAGATCAGCGCCAGAACGCCCATCAGGACTCCGCCGAGCGGCACCATCCACTCGGTGGGATCGCTGGACTGCACGACCAGCGCGGAAAATAGACCGATGCAGCACGTGACGCTGCCGGAAAAACCGAGCTGGATGATCTCCGGATACACGGCGTTGCGCTGGCTGCGCGTGTTGCGCGCGAGAAATCCGACCCCGCCCCACCACGAGACGCCCGAGGCGACGCCGAGCTCGATCGCGATCACGTAGTTGGTGAGGGGTTTCGGTCCGGGATTCAACGGCGGAGCGGCCGCGATCACCTCCCAGCCGAAGTCGTGGAACAGCGTGTAGAACATGAACACGATGAGGATCCCGAGCCCCGGCGTGATGATCGAATTCGACACGCTCAGCAAGCGCACGCCGCGCGTGACGATCAGATAGGTGAGCGCGAGACCGAGAGCGACACCCGCGCCGACGACCCAATTGCCGCTGTGGTATCCGAACGTTTCCGCGATGTTCCGGATGCCATTTCCAAACATCACCAGCAAGAGCCCCGACCAGCCGAGCATGTTGATCAGGTAGAAGATCAGCGGAATCCGGACACCGCGCTGGCCGAAGGCCGGTTTGCAGCAGTCCATCTGTTCGATCCCGTAGCGCTGGCAGCCCAGGCCGAGTGCCATCGTGGTGATGAAGATTCCGATCAGATTCCCCGCGACCAGGCAGACGACGCCTTGCACGGCGCCGACGAGTTGGGCCACGAAGCCGCCCGTCAGGAAACACCAGGTCGCGATCGCGTAGGCGAAGCAGGTGGTGTGCGCGCTCGCCGTGCCGTACTCGCGCTCGCCGATCCGCAGCGGCAAGCGTCCGAACGCGCTGTCTTCCTGCTCTGGCGCGCGCGCGCGCGCGGCTTCGGTGTCGGTAGGCCCGGTGCTCATCGACGCTTCCGCGGTTCGTTCACCCGGCGAACCACCACAGCGCGATGGCCGGCAGCAAGATGGAGCCCGCGATGCAGAGCAGCCAATCCACGGCCGTGAATGCGCCGATCGCCGAATCGTCGAGCGCTTCGAGTTCCTCGATTCGGCGCTCGAGATCCTCGACGAGGCGCTCGCGCGCTAGCTGCTCGCCGCTCGTGGCAGCATGCTTCGAAGAGTGCTCGGTCACGACGCTCCGCGGTCGGGGACCACTCGAATCTGGCGCCCGACCCCGTGCGCCCACCCAAGCGTGAATTTGGCACCCATCCTAGTAGATGGAGGCAGATCCTCAAATCGGGTGTTGAACCTAAAATTGGGTGTTGAACCTAATATCGGGTATTGAACCTAAAATTGGGTGTTGAACCTAATTTTGAGAGCGTCTTCGTCCCAATTTTCGTCGTGAATCTCGAAGCTCACCCAGCGGGGCTAAACGATCAGCCGCCGGCTCTCTGACTCCGCATCTCCGCCATGGCCTTGCGCGCTTCTTCGCGCACCGCCTGCGCCTTTACGGCCGCCTCGACGGTCAAGAGCCACTTGTCCGCCGTCTCCGCTTCCGTGGCGTGCCCGCGCGCGCGCTCGAACGTCCGTTTCGCCTCGTCGTAGGCCTTCTTGCCGTACTGGGCGAACCCCTCGATCAGCAGCGCCTGGCCCGGTTTGTCGACTTTGCCCTTTTCGAGGGCGTTCTGGATGGCGGCAATTGCGGCATCCCATTCCTCCTTCTGGGCGTGGACGCGCGCGACCCGCAGCCAGGCGTCGCCGTCGTCGGACATCTCGGCTGCCTTCGTGAGAGGGGCCAGGGCGCGCTTCGGCTCGCGGGCGGCGAGCCAGCAGGAGCCGAGCAGCTCCCATGTCTTCAGCTCGTCGTTGATCACCTTCTGCTCGATTCCCCGCTCGAGCCGCACGGCTGCGTTGTAGGGCATGCCGCTCGCGACGTGCATCTGCACCACGCGGCGCACGTCGGCATCCACCTCGAGATAGTCGCCGAAATCGGCGAGCTGCATCGCGAGCATGGCATCGTCGTCGCGATCCATTTCTCCGTAGATGGCGGCGAGCCGAACCCACCAGTCCTTCTTCGGGTAGAAGATCACGAGCTTCTGGAGCAGCGGTACGCACTGCGCGTACTCCTTCTGGTCCCAGCGCAGGGCCATGAGCAGGCGCAGCCAGGCCTCCTTCGGCTTTTCAGCGCCGATGTCGACGGCCTTTTGAGCCGCCGCGACGGCCAGTTTCATGTCGTTCGCATTTTCTTTTTCTGCGCCCCGCTGGTAATACGCGAGCGCGATCCGGAAGTTGGCTTCTCCATTGGGCGACTCGGACTGCTCGATCACCTTTTCGAGCAGCTGGATCGCGTCTTCCCAGCGTCGCAACACCGTGTAGACCTGCCCGAGCTGGAAGCGCAGACCGGTCTCCTGCTGGCCGCCGAAGGCGTCTTCGGCCAGGGCCTTCTTGTACCATTCCGCCGACTTCTCGAACTTCTCGTCCATGGCCGCGAGGCCGCCGCGCAGCTGATAGGTGATGGCGCGTCCAAAATTGCCCAGACGCTTTTCGTCGAGGGCGTCGAGCCGGGCAGTTACCTCCTTCCACTTCTCCTGCTCGATCAGCTCGTAGATCTCAAGCAGCTTCTTCTGCATGCGCTCGTCGATCGGGTCGCGCTTCTTCTCGTCCTTCTTGGCCGCCGCGGCCTTGGCCCTTTCCTGCTCGCGCTTGCTCTCGGCTGAAGCCGGCGGCGCAAGCGCGAGCGCGGCTGCCAAGAGCCCTCCGAACATCAACGCGCCGACGCCGTTCAGTCTCCGCAGGTTCGTTACCATCGCATCAGCCCTTGTCTTTCTCGAGCTCGAAGACGAGTTTTACCCGGATGGTCTTCTCGGTCGGTTGGCCATTCTCGACCTGGGGGCTGTACTTCCAGCGGCGCACCGCTTGGAGCGCCGCCCGATTGAAGACGCTGCTGGGCTCGTACTTGATCACGCGTGGATTGCGCACGGAGCCCGAGGTCGAGATGGTGAGCTCGACGTACACGTAGCCCTCGATACCTCGCATCTTGGCGCTTTCGGGATACTCGGGGTTGATCCGCACCAGAGGCATGATTCCCTGGTCCGCGCTGGTAGCGCCCGTCAGCGAGAAGTCGCCCGCGGCGCGGCCCACAACGAGACTACCCAGCCCCGCCGCGCCCGCGAGCAGGCTGGAACTGGGCGCGATATCGAAGGGCGCGATCACGTTTGCCACTTCGTCCTGCGGCTGCACGATGCCCTCGGTGGGCGGGGGCGGCTCGGGCTTCTCGCGCTCGGGCTTGAAGCGCTTCTTGAGCTCGAGATCTTCGGCGATCTTGAGGCGCTGGAAATCGATCTTGGCCGGCGCCTCGTAGCCGGTCACCAAACCGCCGGCGCTGATCAGCGTGTAGAGGAAGAAGTACAGGAAGACCGTGATGGTCGAGCCTGCGACGAGTGAGAGGGCGAAACGCGGCATCAGTACTCCCGAGCGTCAGCGCTTCTTGTTGAGCGCTCCGACGGCTACTTCTTGCACGCCGCCAAGCTTCACCTGGTCCATGACCTGACCCAGCAAACCTGCGGACGCGGATTTGTCGGCAATCACCACCACGCTGTCGTCTGGTCGTTCGATGTGGAGGCGCTCCACGAGCGGCCGCACCTCGCGCACGTCCACCTGGCGGCGATCCATCCAGATCTCGCCGTTCGAGCGGATTGCGATCAGGACGTTGCCATTCGGCTGCTGGGCGGCGGTCTCGGCCTCGGTCTGTGTGACCGTGATGCCCGGCTCCTTGATGAAGGAGGTCGTGATGATGAAGAAGATCAGCAGGTTCATCACGAAGTCGAGCATCGGTGCCAGGTCGATGCCGGTTTCTTCGGACTCCCCGCTCACGTGGTGTCTCGATTGCATCGCTACTTCTCGCCGCCGGTGCCGAAGGCGACGTTTTCAACGCCACCCTGGCGGATCTGGTCGACCACCTGCACGACAAGGCCGGCCTCGGCGTCGTATGCGGCGATCACGATGACGCCTTTCTCTGGATCCTGCGCGACCGCGCGCTCCACGTTGGCGCGCACCGCCCGCACGTCGACCTCGCGGCCATCGACGTAGATCTTGCCCGCTTCGTCCACCGCGATTGCGATCGCTCCCTTGTCCTTGCCGCTCTGGCTCTTGCCACCGCCCGGACGCGAGACCTGCATCCCAGCAGCCTTGACGAAGACGGCGGTGATGATGAAGAAGATGAGCAGGTTCATGACGAAATCGAGCATGGGCGCGAGATCGATGCCCGTCGATTCTTCGGTGTGGAAGTGTCGTCGCAGTCGCATCTCAGAACTCGAAGATGTTGACCAAGTGATCGGTCTCGCGCTTGGTCCGTGTGCGGAAATAGTGGACTGGATAGAGACCCGTGATGGAAACCGCGAGCCCGCTCATGGTGCAGATCATCGCATGAGAGACGCCGCTCGCCATGGAGCGCGCGTCCGCGGAGCCGCGGATCGCCATGGAGTCGAAGACCTCGAGCATGCCGCTCACGGTGCCGACCAGGCCCAGCAGCGGCGCGAGGGGCACCAGCACGCGCAGCAGCGGCATGCCGGCACTCATCGAAGCGTTGAGCCTCGAGATCATGGTGCGCCGGATCTGGCGCGCACACCAGCTCTGGTGCTCGCTGCGCGCCCGCCAGGCCTCAAGCGACCGCCGCGACTCCACCGGCAGCACGCGGGTGAAATACCAGAAGCGCTCGATGGTGAGCGTCCATAACAGCACGCCGTTCAGGAAGATGAAGGATACGAAGATGCCACCCTCGGACACCAGCGCGTGGTAGGCCCGAAATGGCCCCGTCAGCATCTGCCAGAGCTCAGACACGTCGCATCTCCTGTTGCGTCGGCACCGGCAACCTGATCCTACTTCACTACTTGAGCGTGCGCTCGAAGGCCTCGGCGAGCAGGCCGGTACTCTGCTCGTCGAGTGTCTGCACGATTCCCTTCGACAGCGATACCAGCCCGGCGTTCATGAAGAGCAGAGGGATGGCGATACCGAGGCCGAGCACCGTCGCGATCATCGCCTGGCCGATGCCGTCCGCCATCAGCCGGGGATCGCTCGAGCCGGATTCGGTGATGCTCTGGAAGGTGATGATCATACCGATCACGGTTCCGACCAGGCCGAGCAAGGGGCCCGCCGCCACGGCCAGGCGCAGGAATGCCTGGAAGCGCTCGAGCAGCGGAACCTCTCGCAGCACCGCCTCGGAAATGTGCAGCTCCACGATCTCGGCATCCTCTTCGATGTTGGCGATGTCGCCCTTGTAGCTCTGCAGCACGCGGCCGAGCGGGTTGTCGGCCGTGGGCGCACCGAGGTTCTTGAGCTGGTTCTTGACCCTGCTGCGCACGCTCAACAGATAGAAGAACTGATACAGCGCCATGATCGCGCCGATCACGCCGACGGTGATGATCACGTAGCCTACCAGCTCGCCTTTCTCGATGCGTTCCATCACGTTTGGGCGTTGAACGTACATCTCGAGCAGGGTGCCGCGTGACGGATCGAGGGGAGCCTCGACGTAGCCCTCGCGCGCCTCCTGAAGCTTGAGGGCCAGATCCGTCAATTCAGAGCCCGGTTGGCGCGGCAGCGATTTCAGCGCCTGCAGCTTCGGGGAGAACACGAGGAAGTCTCCGCCCGACATCGCAATGAAGGGACCGGTGCGCACCACCTCGATCTCTGAAGCGGCGCCGCCTTCCTGCGCGACGTTGGCGCTGAAGCGACTGACGCGCCCGCTCTCGACCATCTCCCGCAGCATTTCGTACGAGAGCTTCTCGAGCACCTCGATGGTGGGTAGGTCCTTGCGCTTGGAGAGGTCCGCGAGGAAATCGTCGCGGCCCGGGTACTCGGCGCTGATCATCGAGTTGTAGATGGCGCTGTACACGTCGCCCGAGACCTGGCGCACCACACCGAAGAGTTCGCCCAGGCTGCCCAGGCGCACGGAAAGCTGGTCCTCGAGCTCGCCGAGCATGAGTTCGTTCGCGTCGAATTGCGCCGAGAGCTGTTCACTATGCACCCTCGCGGCTTCGCGGTTGCGCTTGGCTTCGGCGAGCAGTTCGATCTGCTTGGCTCGATTGGCGATGAATTCTTTTTCTCGCGCGGCGTTCGCCTGGGCCTGAGCGGCGCGCGCCCCGGCAACGGCCTTCAGCAGATCGTCGAGGCTCTGGGCTTTCTTCTGCTCAGCAGCCGGCGCTGCGGGCTTCTCAGCAGTCTGCGCTGCGGGCTTCTCAGCGGTCTGCGCTGCGGGCTTCTCCGCGGTCTGCGCTGCGGGCTTCTCGGCAGTCTGCGCTGCGGCCGGGAGCGCCGTCGGAATGGCGAGACACGCCGCCAAGAAGCCGAGAACGATGGCGATGCTCTTGCGGCGACGAATCACAGCTGCTTCTCCTTCGGTGCCCGCGTCGGAACCAGCACGAGGTCCGGTGCGGTGCGCTTGGTGGCGACGCCCACTCCGCTCTGGAATGCGTCGCGGTAGTGGTCGTCGACGACCCACTGCTTCCGGTCGGCGTCCCAATAGCCCGTCTCCCTCTGGTCGTCGGTCTGGTAGAGCAGGGCGACGCGCCCGATGCGCAGGAACTGCAGCGTGCGCTGGTCGTTGCCCTCGCCCAGGGTGCCCTCGTAGTGTTCGATGGTGCGTCCGAACTCCATCTCGATCTGGTAGGCCTCCAGGATGCGGCGGTAGCGCTCGGAGACGGTCACGTCGGCGCGTGTCATCGCCTCGCGAAGCCCCGCGACGCGCTTGGTGCGCTCCTCCAGCAAGAAAGGGACGTCGAGCTGCACGAATTGTTCGAAGTTGTCGATCATGCGGGTCATCATCGGCGTGACGTCGCGACTCACGACCTCGGCTTCGCTCATCTCGAACTCGATGCGTGCCATCTCCGCAGTCTGGGACGCGATCTGCACTTGCAGCTGGGCGGCGTAGGTGTCGAAGCTCTCGGCCTCGTTGAGCGCGTTGCGATATTCCTGCAGCATCGTGCTCGCTTCGTCGTCGAGCTTGTCGATGCGCTCCTGGGAGGCGATGGCTTCTTGGTTTGCCCCGGCCTGCTGCTTCATGGCAGCTTCGAGCTTCGCGGCGTCCGCCACGGCCTTGGCTTTCTCGGCCGCCGCCTTCGCGGCCGCCGCCTTCACGGCTTCCGCTGCGGCTTTCTTCTCGGCTCTTGCCGCGGCGTCTTCCGGGGCGGCCTGTGCGGTGGTCCACACTGCGCTGGCCAGGAGCGTCGCCGCGACGACCGCGCTCAGCAGTTCGCGAAAGTTTAGCCTCATGTCCTACCAGTCCTCACCAACGGAGTCGTCCGCTAGCCGGCGGCCCGAGTCGGGCCCGGCGCGCTGACCGAGCGATGTGCTCGAGTGCGACACCCACGACGGCGCTCGCTTTGAGCGCCTCGACAGGGCGGACGAAGAGGGGGTGCATACGGGCGCGCAGTATACACGGATCGACCGGCAGGGCAATAAAAAACGCTGCGGTCTCGACGCTCTTTGTTCTCCGCGCGGCGGGCGATTCGGAGTCGGTCTCTTCGAGCATGAGCGTCGGCCGCGCCGACCAATAGCCGCAAGGCGTGACAACCATAAGCCCGAAGGCGTGACGATCATCAGACCGAAGGCGTGACGATCATGAGCCCGAAGGCATGACGATCGATCTGCCGCCCCGCCGTGCTAGATTCGACGCGCGTTGTCCCCCCGGCGCGCACCCGGGCCCGTCACGGGCCCGCTCGAGCACAGGGAGGACGCATGTCGACCTACTTCCTACGCAAACCGCTCGCCCGCTTCATCGCGGAGGCCCAAGGGGGACCGCACGCGCTTCGCCGCGCGCTCGGGCCGATAGACCTCGTGATGCTCGGGATCGGCGGCATCATCGGTACCGGGATCTTCGTACTCACGGGCGTGGCCGCCGTGGATCACGCCGGCCCGGCGGTCGTGGCGTCGTTCGCGCTCGCGGGTGTGGCATGTGCGCTCGCCGGCCTGTGTTACGCCGAGTTCGCAACCCTGATTCCCATCTCGGGGAGCGCCTACAGCTACTCGTACGCGACGCTCGGCGAGCTAGTCGCCTGGGTGATCGGCTGGGACCTCGTCCTCGAGTACGGCGTCGCCGCAGCGACGGTCGCGAGCGGCTGGTCGGGCTACTTCGGCGTCCTGCTCGGGAGCATGGGCATCACGATCCCGGCCGCCTTCGCGGCGGCGCCCGGGACCGTACCCGGTGCGATCGTGAACCTCCCCGCGCTGGCCATCATCCTCGTGATCACGCTCCTGCTCATCGTTGGAATTCGCGAGAGCGCCACCTTCAACTCGATCGTGGTCGCGCTCAAGCTCGCGGTGGTGCTGTTCGTGATCGTGGCGGGCGCCGGCCACGTGCGGCCCGAAAACTGGCAACCCTTCGCGCCCTTCGGATTGAAAGGGATCGCGGCCGGAAGCGCGCTCGTCTTCTTCGCCTACATCGGCTTCGATTCCGTGACCACCGCCGCCGAGGAGTCGAGGCGACCGGAGCGCGACATGCCGATCGGCATCCTGGGCTCGCTCGCGATCTGTACGCTCCTCTACCTGGCCGTCTCTGCCGTGGTGACCGGGATGGTTCCGCTCGGCCAGATCGACAAGACCGCGCCGCTCGCCGCGGCCTTCCGCGATGTGGGCCTTCACACCGCAGCGAGCCTGATCTCCGTGGGGGCGATCGTGGGCCTGACGACCGTTCTGCTCGTCCTGCTCCTCGGGCAGTCGCGCGTGTTCTTCGCCATGTCGCGCGACGGGCTCCTCCCCCCACTTTTCAGCCGCATCCATCCGCGCTTCCGCACGCCCCACCTGTCTACGATCGTCGTCGGCGCCGCCGTCGCCGCGCTGGCGGGCCTGGCTCCGCTCAAGCTGCTCGCCGAGCTCGTGAGCATCGGAACACTCTTCGCGTTCATGGTCGTATCGGTGGGGGTGCTCGTGCTGCGCCGGCTCTCGCCGGAGCTCCACCGGCCCTTCCGCTGTCCCCTAGTCCCGTGGGTGCCCGTCGCCGCGGTGCTGGCCTGCGGGCTGCTCATGGCAGCCCTGCCCTGGCAGACGTGGTTGCGCTTCGTCGTCTGGCTCGCCGGCGGACTCTTGATCTATTTCCTGTACGGGCGTCGTCACAGCCGGCTCTTCGAGTCCGATTGATTCTCCCATGGCCGGGGATGCGCCGGGCCTCCGCGATGGCGCGCGCGTCTTGGGCTATGCGCCGCGCGCGCGGCGCGCGAACGCGAGGTAGAACGGTACGCCGCTCGCGATCACCGCCAGACACACGAGCGACTCGGTTGGATTTCCCCGCAACATCGCGCTGGCGACGAGGACGTTTGCCACGACGTACAGGCCCGGAACCCACGGGTAACCCCAGCTGCGATACGGTCGCAGGAGTTCCGGCCGGCGACGCCTGAGCGTGTAGAGCGCCAATGTGTCGGCGATCGTGGCCAGCACGATCGCAAACGTGGTGAAGTCGAGCACGCTCGGAAAACTGCGAAGCACGAGCAGAAGCGCGCCCGCAACGCCGGCCTGGAGCCAGATCGCCACGTGTGGTGTCCGGTAGAACTCATGCACCCGATCGACGTGAGCGAAGAAGCGATCGTCGAGCGCCATCGCATACGCGATGCGCGGCCCGACCAGGATTGTCGCGTTCAGCGTGCCCAGGATCGATCCGATGACTGCGAACGCGAGGATCCGCCCGCCCAGCGGGCCGAAGAGCGCACCCGCTGCGGCTTCACCGGCATTGCCCAGGCCGCGCATCTCCGCGACCGGGATCGCGTACAGGTAGACTGTGTTCACCATCAGATAGACCGCGATGCAGATCGCGAGTCCGAGGAAGAGCGAGCGCGGCACCGTGCGTTGGGGGTCGCGAATCTCGCTTGCCACGTAGACCGCGGAGTTCCAGCCGAGATAGCTGAAGAGCACGGGTGAGAGCGCGAGCCCGAACGCGGAGAGGGAGATGTCGCCTGCGCCGGAAAAAAGCGAGCGGAGTTCCGCCGTATCGCCCGCGCTCGAGAACGGTGCGAGCACGACGAGCGCCGCGAGCGCACCGACCTTGAGCAGCGCTGTCGCGTTGTTGAAGCGCGCACTGGCGCGCAGGCCGACGACGTTCAGCCAGCTCGCGGCGACCGTCACGCCGAGCGCGACGACGAGCTTGCCAGCCTCGCCGAGCTCGAGGATCGGATCGAGCGCTTCCGCGAATCCGGCGGCCAGTGTCGCGATGGTACCGGCGAAGATCGCGAAGAACGAAACCCAGCCCATCACGAAGCCCGCGAAGGGCGAGAACGCCTCGCGCAGGTACACGTAGTCGCCGCCCGCGTGTGGGTACATCGCACTGAGCTCAGCGTTCGCGAGCGCGCCCGCCAACGAGAGTAAGCCGCCCACGACCCAGACTGCCAGGATCAGGCCCGCGTGTGGCAACCGGTCGGCGATCGTGCCCGGTGTCAGAAAGATCCCCGATCCGATCACCAACGCGACACAGAGTAGGGTCGCGTCGCCCAGACCCAGCTCGCGGCGCAAGCGGTCGCGCGGGTGACGATCCGGCTCCCCCTGCATGCGGCGACACTAGCTCGCGAACGTGTTCTCGGACAGACCGCGAGTCGCGCGGATGGGGTCGTCGCGCAATTCGCGCGTCCGGCTGCGCGACGAGCGGTCCGCGGTCGTCTCTTGGCGGGTGGATGCGGTCTAGCCGCCGAGCATGCGGTTCAGGTCGCGCTTCATCACGCCGTTGACGATCACCGCGCGCATGATCTCGGAGGTTCCCTCCCAGATGCGATCTACCCGAACGTCGCGGTACAAGCGCTCCGCCGCGTAGTCCGAGCAATAACCGCGGCCCCCGAAGATCTGCACGACGCGGTCTGCGACCCGCCCCACCATCTCGGAGGCGTAGAGCTTGCACATCGATGCCTTGGTGTGCAGCTCCTTGGGGTCCGCGCGACCGGCGTCTTCTTCCCACGACGTTTTGTAGACCATCAAGCGCGCCGCGTAGAGTTCCGTCGCTGAGTCCGCGAGCATCCAACCGATACCCTGGTGTTCGTGGAGCTTGCTGCCGAACGATTCGCGCTCCGCGCACCAGGCCTTGGCTTCTTCGAGCAGGCGCTGCGCGGCGCCGAGGCAGCGCGCCGCGATGTGCAGGCGCCCTTCGCGGAACCAGGATTTGCTGATGTTGTTGGCTTCGCCGAGCGCGCCGAGAAGCTGCTCTTCGCCGACCTTGCAATCCTCGAACGCCATCTCGGGATGGCGATCCTCCTGGCGGTGCATGAAGCGCGGCGTGCGCACGGTGCGCATGCCCGGCGTTCCGTGGTCGACGAAAAAGAGCGTCTCCTCGCCAGGGCCGGTGATCGCGTGCACCAACACCGCGAGTCCCTCGTGGCCGCCGCTCACGAACCACTTCTTGCCGTTGATCACCCAGCGGTCGCCCTGCTTGACCGCGGTCGTCTTGAGGTTGGTGGTGTCCGAACCCGCGTCGGGTTCCGTCACCGCGTAGGCGACCGTCCACTCGCCGCGCAGCGCGGGTTCCAGATACTTCTTCCGCTGCGCTTCGTTGCCGCGCATCAGCGCGTTGTAGGGGCCGCCGACATGGGCCCAGAGACCATTCGTCGCGCGCCCGGCCTGCTCCTGGACGACGGTCTGCTCCATCACCGAACAGCCGAGCCCGCCGAGATCTTTGGGCACGTTCATCGGCCAGAGCCCGTAGTCGATCGCCTTCTGCTTGATGCGCTCGCGGACCTGCTTCGGCAGCGCTTCCGTGGTGTCTACCGTCATTTCGTGGGGGAACAGCTCCTGCTCGACGAAGTGACGCGCGCGCTCCTGAAGCTGCATGAGCTCGGGCGTGAGTTCGAATTCCAATCTCGTTTCTCCTCTGGACGGGGGGCGGGTCGAGCGGATTCCTCCGTCGACCGCGAGGCTAGCCGTGGGGTTCTATTCCGCAAGCACTTGATAAGACGATAGTTTCTCCGTTTTTTTAGAAATTGAACGGCGCACCAATATTAGTGAATCGTTCAATGGTCGGCTACGATCCCGGCAACATTCAGCGCTTCTGGGAAATTCGAGATGGCGTCCGCCAATCAACCGCACCCCCTGCACGCTCCATCCGAAGCCCACGAACCTCGAGATGCGCGGCGGCGCCGCGAGTTGATCGAGGCCACGATCGCTTCGATTGCGCGCAATGGGCTCTCGGGAACGACGATCGCGAAGGTCGCCGAAATCGCGAACCTCTCCGCGGGCATCGTGAGCTTCTATTTCCGCACCAAGGAAGCGCTGCTGCTCGCGACCCTCGAGCACCTCGATCTCGAATTCGAAAAACGCCGGCTCGAGGTTCTCGACCGCGCGGGTGACGACCCGGTGCGCCAGATCGAGGCGATCATCGACGTCAATTTCGATCCGGCGCTCTGCGACGCCGAACGCGTAGCAGTCTGGGCCGCGTTCTGGGGCGAGTCCCAGGCGCGCGAATCCTATCAGCGGGTTTGCGGGGCGCGCGACGTCTCCGAAGAGCAGCAGCTGGTGGCGCTGTTCGAGGAGATTGCAGCGCGAGGCAGTCACGACCACTTCTCTCCGTCTGCGCTTGGACTCGCGTTCTATCACCTGCTGTCCTCTCTTCCCGAGGCCGTGCTCGATGACGGCCGCGCGTTCGACTACGAACAAGCCAAACAGACGTGTCGCAACTTTCTCGTGAGCGTCTTTCCCGCCGAGTTTTCACGCGATGCCGTCGCGCGCAGCGACCTGCCGAACACGTCGATCGCCGCGGGTACGGCATCGCTGCGTTCTCGCGAGACACTTCCCGCCTGGGTCTATCGGAATCCCGAGTTCTACGAACTCGAGCGGGAGCGCATCTTCAAGCGCACTTGGCTGATGGTCGGCCACGTAAGCCAGGTCCCGAATCCCGGCGACTACATGACGCTCGATGCGGTCGGCGAGCGCGCCGTCGTCATACACGGAAAAGATGGCGTCTTGCGCGCATTCCACAACGTATGCATGCATCGCGCATCGCGCGTCGTGCTTGGCGCCGCCGGCAACTGCGCGGGCGCGATCGTTTGCCCCTACCACGGTTGGAGCTACGGCTTCGACGGCAAGCTGTCTGCGGCCCCCGCAGAGCACACGTATTTGAACCTCGACAAAGACCGAATGGGCTTGACGGGCCTCGCGCTCGAGCAGTGGATGGGAATCGTGTTCGTGCGTTTCGCGGGTGATGGTCCGAGTGTCGGATCGATGATGGAGCCGTTCGACGAAGAAGCCCGCCACTATCGGGTCGGGGAGATGAAGCCCTGGGGCAAGCCGGTCTCGCTGATCGAGAATTTCAATTGGAAACTCTTTTCCGAAAACGGCGCAGAGGGCTACCACGTTCCCAACGGGCATCCGGGTTTGCGACGCCTTTTTGGTACGAGCTACGCGGATTCCAAGACGCGCAAGCAGGGTTCCCGTTCGCACGCGCAATCGCAGGATCGAGCGTCCAGCGGCTGGGCCGAGCGTTCCTATCAGCGCCTCCTGCCAGCGGTCGCGTACCTGCCAGAGCATCTCTCTCTCGCGTGGATCCATTACGGCTTCAATCCCACGTTCTCGATGCAGCTGACGCCCGATCTGGTGGACTGCTACCAGGTTCTCCCGCTGGGCGCCGAGCAGTGCCGAATCGAAGGCTTTTCGCTCGCGCTCGACGACGAGCGACGGGAAATGCGCGCGGCGCGTTATCTCAATCAGCGCCTATCGCGTCAGGTTACCCGAGAGGGCATCGACTTCTGCTGCTGGACCGACGGTGGACTTCGCAGCAGCGGTTACCCGGGAGGCGTGCTGTCGGAATTGGAATTTGGCGTGCGAGATTTCCAGGACTGGATTCGCGAGCGGCTGCCGGTCGCCAATCGGACAGAAGAACCGTCCACGGGAATGGTTTGTGCGCTGAACGAAGGAATGAAAGGCAGCCACTGATCGCGAAGTCGCACGAAGCGAAGCTCGGCCCGCGTCGAGCGGCTCGACAACCGACCGTGGCGATCCGCCTGAATCGATGGAAAGGGACCCGATGAGCATCAAGATCAATCCGGCTCGCCTGTGGCGCGACATTCTCGAGAGCGGGAAGATCGGCGCGACCGAAAAGGGCGGCCTGTGCCGCCTCGCTTTGACTGACGAAGACCGGCGTGTTCGCGAGTGGTTCGTCGAAGCCTGCGAGGCGGAGGGCTGTGAAGTTCGCGTCGACGAGCTGGGAAACATATTCGCGCGTCGCGCTGGCCGACGATCTGGGCTGCATCCGATCGCGATCGGGAGTCATCTCGACTCGCAGCCGACCGGCGGAAAATTCGATGGTGTCCTGGGCGTGCTCGCGGGGCTCGAAGTGGTTCGCACGCTCAACGAGCACGCGATCGAGACCGAGCACCCGATCGAGGTCATCGACTGGACGAACGAAGAGGGCGCGCGTTTCGCGCCGGCGATGTTGGGCTCCGGCGCATTTGCGGGCGTGCTCGATCCAGAAGCGATTCTCTCCAGTCGGGATCGAGAAGGCGGTGTATTTCGCGAAGAGCTCGAAAGAATCGGATTTCGCGGTGACGACCGATGCGGCGATCACCCGCTCGACGCGTACTTCGAGCTCCACATCGAGCAGGGTCCCATTCTCGAGGCCGAGAAGAAGTTGATCGGAGTGGTTGGGGGCGCGCAGGGGATGCGTTGGTATGACCTCACGCTCGAAGGTCGCGCCAGTCACGCGGGCACGACGCCGATGGCGCTGCGCGCTGACGCATTGGTGGCGGCCGCGGAGATCATCGTGGCCGCAAACCGCCTCGCGGGCGAGATCGGAGAGGGAGCCCTGTCGACGACGGGTGTGATCGACGCCTATCCGAATTCACGAAACGTCGTGCCGAGCCGGGTCTTCATGACGCTTGATCTTCGACACACCGCGAGCGAAGGGCTCGATCGAATGGAGGCGTCACTTCAGGGGATCGTCGCCGAAACTTGTGCGAAGCGCCGTGTTTCGCACGCGCTCGATCGCCTGTGGGATTCGCCGCCGGTTCGCTTCGACGCCGACTGCATCGATGCGGTGCGGGCATCCGCGGTGAGGGGTGGTCATTCGTTTCGCGAGATCACTTCGGGCGCCGGACACGACGCCGTGTATGTCTCTCGAGTCGCTCCGACGGCGATGATCTTCATCCCGTGCAAGGATGGCATCAGTCACAACGAAGTCGAGAGTGCGACTCCCGAACACGTGGGTGCAGGAGCATCCGTATTGCTGGATGCTGTTCTGATTCGAGATCGCCATCCGGATTGACGGTGCTCGGACCGGGGCTTCGACGATCATCTCGAATCTGCCGTAATCGATCAATCGACTCAGTGAAGCACATCAAAACAACCCTGAATGAAAGAAGGAATCCATGTCTCCCCGATCACTGAAGAAATCCAATGAACATTTCAAGCGCGCCATCAAGAGCATGCCCCTGGGTGTCGCTTCCAACTTCCGCTACTGGGGCGAAGAGAAAACGCTCTACATCAAGCGCGCCAAAGGGCCGCGAATCTGGGACATCGACGGCAATGGCTACATCGACTACCGGATGGGTTACGGACCCGCGATCCTCGGTTACGCGGACGATCGCGTCGATGCCGCGGCGCGCAAGGGAATGGAAGTCGGCGGCGTCTTTGCGCTGGCGACCGAACTCGAGGTCGTCGTCGCCGAGCGCATCAAGAAGATGGTGCCCGGCGCCGAACTCGTGCGTTTTTCCAACTCGGGCAGCGAGGCGGTGATTGCCGCTCTGCGCCTGGCGCGGGCCTATACGCGCAAAGACTCCTACATCCTGGTCGAAGGCGGCTATCACGGTCTGCACGATGCGGCGCTTTGGCAGGCTGCCGTCGGGAAGATGAAGCCGGGCGACTTGGTTCCGCCCCTCGAGCCGTACAGTGAGGGTGTTCCGGAGCTCGTCAAGCAGCTGATCCACTGCGTTCCGCTCAACGACGCCAATTTCCTGGAAGACGTGCTGAAGAAGAACGGCGACCGGATCGGCGCGTTCTTGATCGAGCCGATCATGGGAAACTGCTGCGGGATCACCGCGCAGGCCGACTACGTCAAGGCGGCCCGCGAACTCTGCGACCGTTATGGCGTCGTGATGATCATCGACGAAGTAAAGACGGGGTTCCGGGTCGCGCGTGGTGGCGTTCAGGAATTGATGGGCGTCGAGGCGGACATCAGCACGTTTGCGAAGGCCGTCGCCAATGGCTACCCGATCTCGGTCGTCGCAGGCCGGGAGGAGATCATGCGCAAGATCGGCAACGGAGTCGCGCACGGTGGAACCTACACCGCCCACTCGGTTTCGATCGCGGCCGCAAACAAGACGCTCGAGATCCTCGACGAGACGGACGCGTTGAAGACGATCGAGACGTATGGGAGAAATCTGCAATCGGGAATCGCCAAGATCCTCTACGCGCGCGGGATCGCGCACAACTTCGTCGGTCATCCGTCGATGGCGGGTCTGTTTTTCGCCGAAGAGGCGCCGACGAACTACCGCGACTGGGTCAACAGCGACTACACGCTCTACGACTCGATGGCGCCGCACCTGCACGACCTGGGAATTCTCTGCGAGCCGGACTCCCGCGAGCCCTGGTTCATCTCCGAATCCCACGACGCCGCGTGTCTGAGCGAGACGATTGAAAAGTTCGAGATCGCGCTCGACATCACGCTCAATCAACTCGGTCGGAGCTAGCGGGGGAAGCTTCGCTTCCCTTGCGGCGCAGCTCGAACCCGTTCCGGGTTCGAGCTGCTAGCCGCCAGCCAGGCGTTCGCCCGCATGCGCGTCTGCAGTCCGGTGAATCGGATTGCAGGCGCGCCAAGCGAGTCAGACGCGGACTTGATCCAATACTTTGGGGATGATCAGCGCATCGACGACGACGGCTCGATCGGATAGCGCG
>CAZBSV010000180.1:0-2856 GCA_964494795.1 uncultured Spirochaetales bacterium
CAGAGTTTCTTGGTGTGGCCGCCGGCAGGCATCGCGCTGGCCGCACTCGCGCTCTGGGGCCGCAGGCTCTGGCCGGGGATCGCCGCCGGCGCATTCGCGGTGAACCTCTCGAGCGGGGTTGCGCCGGCGGTCGCGCTCGGCATCGCCGCCGGAAACACGCTCGCGGCGCTCGCAGGCGTCGCGGTGCTCGACCGGTTCGGCGTTTGCGCCCAGCTTGGGCGCCGACGCGACGTTGTCGGGCTCTTCGCCGCGGCGGGCTGCTTCCCGCTGCTGAGCGCGAGCCTCGGCGTCGCATCCCTGTCGCTCGGCGGCGTGATTGCCCCCAGCTCCGCGCTCGGCGCGTGGCTGTGGTGGTGGGTCGGCGACGCAGTCGGAATCTTGCTGATCGCGCCCATGCTGCTGACCTGGAGCGCGCCGCCGTCGGGACGGCTGCCGGCCCGCTTGCTCGAGACCTTCGCGCTCGCGGGTTTGCTCGTCGCGACGAGCGCGCTTCTCTTCCTCGCTGGGGCGCGCGCGCCTCACCATCCACTCACGTTCGCGGTCGCTCCACCGCTCGCGTGGGCGGCCTCGCGCTTCGGGCCGCGCGGTGCTTCGCTCGCTGCACTCGCCACCGCGGCGATCGCGATCGCGGGTACGCTCGCCGCGCGCGGCCCGTTCAGCGACTTTCCGCTCCAGCAGGGTCTGCTGTTCCTCGAGCTGCTCGTGGGCACGCTCAGCGCGATGGCGTTGCTGCTCGCCGCCGAAGTCGCCGAGAGAGCGCAGATCGCTTCTTCTCTGGTCGAGTCGTTCGAGGCGCGCGCTCACAGCGAGGAAGATCTCCGCCAGAGCGAGCAGCGCTTCCGACTGCTCGCCGACCACGCATCCGACATCATCGCCGAGTTCGATGCGGGCGGAAGGATCCTCTACGTGAGCCCGAGCCTCACGGCCATCCTCGGCCACCGGATCGAGGCGATCATCGCGCAGAGCGTGCGCGACGTCGTCGCCGCGCTGATCCACCCGGAGGATCTGCCCGGCTTGACGAGCGAGCTCGAGCGCGTCGCCGCGAGCCCGCATGCGACGTTCCGCGCGCTCTACCGTGCTCGTCACGTCGACGGGTCGTGGCGCTGGCTCGAGACGCACACGCAGTCCTTCGAGGCCTCCGACGGATCGCTGCACGCCGTGAGCGTGAATCGCGACGTGACGGAGCGCGTCGCCTCCGAGGAGCGCGCGCGGCGACTGCAGGAGCAGGTGATCCAGGCGCAGAAGCTCGAGAGCCTGGGCGTGCTCGCGGGCGGAATCGCTCACGACTTCAACAACCTGCTGCAGGTGATCCTCGGCAACGTCTCCGAGGTGTTGGATCAGATCACCGACGATTCGCCGCTGCGCGGCGCGCTCGGCGATGTCGATATCGCCGCGCAGCACGCCGCGGAGCTGACGCGGCAGATGGTCGCCTATGCGGGAAACGCGCCGATCTCGCTGCGCGTCGTCGACCTCTCGGATCTCATCGCCGAGATGGACATGCTCGTCGGAGTTTCCCTTTCGAAGAGGGCATTGGTGAGCTTCGACCTCGCGCGCGATCTGCCGCCGATCGAGTGCGATCCTTCGCAGGTCCGTCAGATCGTGATGAACCTGCTCACCAATGCCTCCGAGGCGCTCGGCGACAGGGCGGGGCGGATCGACGTCGAGACGCGCCGCGCCGAGCGCACCGCGGACGGCACGCAGCGCGTGGTGCTCGAGGTCCGCGATGACGGCTGCGGGATGGACGAAGCCACGCGCACGCGCATGTTCGACCCATTCTTCACGACCAAGTTCGCGGGCCGCGGGCTCGGACTTGCCGCGGCGCTCGGAATCGCGCGCCGGCACCAGACGTCGATCGAGGTGGAGAGCGCGATCGGTCGCGGCACGACGGTGCGAGTTTGCTTCCCGGCGTCACCTCGCGCGCGCAGCGGGCGCAGCGCTGCGCCGCCGGGCGGTGGCTGGCGGGGAAGCGGAACGGTCCTCGTGGTAGAGGACGAGCCGGCGCTGCGGCGCATGACGGCGGGGGTGCTCACGGGAGCCGGCTTTAGCGTGCTGAGCGCGGCCGACGGTCGCGAAGCGCTGGCGACGTTCCGAGAGCACGGGCGAGAGATCTGCGCGGTGCTGCTCGATCTCACCATGCCGGGAATCTCCGGATCCGAGGTACTCTCCGCGCTGCGCGCGCTAAGCCCAGACATGCCCGTGGTGGTCTGCAGCGGTTACAGCGAAGTCGAGGTCTGCTCGCGCCTCGAGGCCGTCCCCGACGCTGTGCTGCTCAAGCCATTCCGCCCCCGGGAGCTGCTCGCGCGGCTGCGCGAGGTGCTCGAGCGGTCGCGGGGCGCGGACCCGCGCCGGTTCGGGAGGTCGCACATGTCGGGTGATCCGAGGGATCCTGGCGCGGTCGAAAAGCTCTGAGCATGAGACTTCTCATCTTCATCCTCTCCTACAACGCCGAGCGTCACATCGAACGGGTTCTCGAGGACATTCCTCCCGAGTTCAAGAATGCA
Organism: uncultured Spirochaetales bacterium; assembly: GCA_964494795.1. Lineage (GTDB taxonomy): Bacteria > Myxococcota_A > UBA9160 > UBA9160 > SMWR01 > JACZVU01. The sequence continues at coordinate 2,502 of CAZBSV010000180.1, forward strand.
TCGGATGTCGAGATTTTGCTGATCGACGACGCCTCGTCGGACGAGACGATCGAGGTTGCACGCGTCTACGCGACGCGCACGGGCTTGCGGAACATCCGGCTGCTGAAGAACAGGATCAATCAGGGGTACGGCGGAAACCAGAAGGTCGGCTACACGTACGCGATCCGCGAGAAATTCGATGTGGTGGTGATGCTGCACGGAGACAATCAGTATACGCCGAAGGCCTTGCCGCAGCTCATCGAACCGTTCGCGAAGGACCCTCGAGTCGGATGCGTGCTGGGCGTGCGCTTCGGCCGGCGCCACTCTCCCCTCAATTTCGGCCGGCGCCACTCTCCCCTCAATTTCGGCCGGCGCC
>CAZBSV010000181.1:0-82261 GCA_964494795.1 uncultured Spirochaetales bacterium
CGGCTCTTCGACATCTGGAAGCCTGGACCCGTCGCGTGGGCCGAGCGCCGCTTCGCGCGCGGCGCGGGCGTGATGTTGGACGACGTCGTCGCGGCTGCACTCGCGGCACTGGCGCTGGCGCCGCTCGCCCTCTTCTTCAGCACCCGAGCCGCGCAGCCGTGAAGGCCGAAATCCTCACGATCGGTGACGAAGTACTGCGCGGCGAGATCGTCGACACCAACAAGTCGTATCTCGCGGACCGGCTGCTCGCGCTCGATATCGAAACCCGCTTCCAGACATCCGTACGCGACGACCCCACCGACATGACCGACGCTTTCCGAAGGGCCGCGGCCCGCAGCGACATCACCCTCGTGTCGGGCGGGCTCGGACCGACGCGCGACGATCTCACGGCGGCCGTCTTCGCCGAAGCCTTCGGCCTCGAACTCGTGCTCGACGACGCCGTGCTGGCGCAGATCCGGTCGTTCTTTCGGACCCGCGGTCGGGAGATGACGCCCAACAATGTGAGCCAGGCGCGCTTTCCGAAGGGCGCGGACATCCTGCCCAACCCGCTCGGGACGGCGCCGGGTTTTTCGATCGCGCAGGGTGTGACGCGTTTCTTCTGCCTGCCGGGCGTACCCAACGAGATGGCGCGCATGATGGAAGAGCAGGTGGTGCCGCGCCTCGAAGCGATCGGCCCAACGGGACAGCTGGTGCGGGCGCGGCTGCTTCGGACCTTCGGGATGGGCGAGTCGGCGCTCGACGACGAATTGAAGGACATCGCGACCGCGGGCGACGTGAGCCTGGGGTTTCGGACCGCGTTTCCCGACAACTATCTGAGGCCACTCGTGCGCGCCGCGACCGCCGAACAGGCCGAGGCCGCCCTCGATCGGATCTGCGACGCGATCCGCGAGCGGCTCGGCCCGCTCGTCTACGGCGAGGGCGAGCAGACGCTCGATGCGGTCGTCGGTCAGCTGCTCGCCGAGCGCGGCATGACGCTTGCGGTCGCCGAATCCTGTACTGGTGGCTGGATCGCCAAGCAGATCACCGACAATCCCGGTTCGTCGGCCTATTTCGCAGGCGGCGTGGTCGCCTATTCGAACAGCGCGAAGTCCGCGCTGCTCGGAGTTCCCGCGACCACCCTCGAAGAACACGGCGCCGTTTCCGATCTCGTCGCGCGCGCGATGGCGGAAGGAGTGCGGGAGCGTTTCGACGCGGACATCGGCGTCGCGACGACGGGCATTTCGGGTCCGGACGGGGGAACCGACGGCAAGCCGGTCGGCCTGGTTCACGTGGCGCTCGCGCGCGAAGGCGCGACCTACGCCGAGGCATTCGTATTTCGCATGGACCGCATGCGTCACCGCCAACTGACCGCGCAGGTCGCACTGGATTGGATTCGCAGAACACTGCTCGGCGTGGAGCTCGTGGGTCCGAAGTGGGCGCAGCGGTGAGTCGAACGCGAAATCGAAGTGAGTCTCCGCGGCGCGACGCTTCGCCGGGGAGTGCGGTGCTGATCGAAGGAACGAACACCGTACGCGCCTTCTTCGCGATCGATCTCGGCGAGCGAGCGCGCGCTGCGGCTGCGAAAATCGCGGACAACCTGCGCGCCTGCCCCGATGGCGACGCAATTCGCTGGGTGCGCGCGGAAACCTTCCACGTGACGCTGCGCTTTCTCGGTGACATCGATTCCGATCGCATCGGGCACCTCGCGGGGTGTGTGCGCGAGCGGACTGCGGCACTGCGTCCGTTTCGGCTCCAGCTCGGCGGCGCGCGGCCCTTCCCTTCGCGGCGCCGCCCGGTCGCGCTGGTGCTCGACGTCGGGCCGCCGGAGCCCCTCGAAAAGCTCAGCGAGGCGGTCGAGCGGGGCGTGGTGGCGGCCGGTTTCGATCCGGAATCGCGCCCTTTCCACGCGCACCTGACCCTGGGACGCGTCCGCGGAAAACATTTCCCGGTCGTGACCGGAGAAGTCACAACCCGAAGCGAGAGTTTCGCGGTGAACGAAGTGGTGCTCTTCAAAAGCGAACTGCAGCCCTCGGGAGCGCACTACACCCCGATCGAACGCGCGCCGCTCGGCGGCGAACTATCACCCCTCATGGCTGAGACAGATCAATCGATCTACAACCCGAAAGTTGGAGGATGACCGCAATGGCAGCGAACAGCAAAAATCGGCGAGACGGCGCGAAATCGGCATCGGCATCAGAACTGGGCTCGAATGTCAGCTCGATCGGATCCGCGGGGCAAGAGAACCAGAAGGATCGCGCGATTGCGCTCGCGGTTTCGACGATCGAGAAACAATTCGGCAAGGGAGCCATCCTCAAACTCGGCGGCGATGGGATCGACCGCGAGATCAGGGTCTTTTCATCCGGATCGCCCAGTCTCGATCTGGCGCTCGGCGTCGGCGGATTCCCGACCGGACGCGTGGTCGAGATCTACGGACCGGAGTCGAGCGGCAAGACGACACTCGCACTGCACGCCGTCGCCGAAGTCCAGCGAAACGGCGGCGTGGCCGCCTTCATCGGCGCCGAACACGCGCTCGACATCGGCTATGCGCGCAAGCTCGGCGTGCAGGTGGACGACCTGCTCGTTTCGCAGCCCGACACCGGCGAGCAAGCTCTCGAGATCGTCGATGTATTGCTGCGCTCGGGTGCGATCGAGCTCGTCATCGTCGACTCAGTCGCGGCGCTCGTCCCGAGAGCAGAGATCGAGGGCGAAATGGGCGATCACCACATGGGTCTCCAGGCCAGGCTGATGAGCCAGGCCCTGCGGAAGCTCACAGGCACGGTCTCGAAGTCACAGGCGACCGTGATCTTCATCAACCAGATCCGCATGAAGATCGGTGTGATGTTCGGCAATCCCGAAACCACCTCCGGAGGCAACGCGCTCAAGTTCTACTCCTCGGTTCGGCTCGACATCCGGCGCATCGCAGCCCTCAAGGACGGGGACACCGTCGTCGGAAGTCGCACGCGCGTGAAGGTGGTCAAGAACAAGGTCGCCCCGCCGTTCCGCCAAGCCGAATTCGACATCCTCTACAACGAGGGAATCTCCTTCGAAGGAGATCTCCTCGATCTGGGTGTCGATGCGGGCATCGTGGAGAAGAGCGGGTCCTGGTATTCCTTCAACAACGAGCGCATCGGCCAGGGGCGCGAAAATGCGCGCCAGTTCCTCAAGGACAATCCGGAAGTGTGCGAGCAGCTGGCGGACGCGGTGTACACCGCCAAGGGACTCAAGCGACTGGTGCGGTCGAGCGCTCCGCTCGTCGCGAAAATCGAGGAGGCGCCTGCGGTGCCGGCCGTCGCCGACTGAATCTGGCGATCGACGAAGCGACGCGACCTCTCGAACGGCAACCCGGGGGTCGCGTCGCGCGGGCCCATCGAGCGCTTGCGGAAATGCGCCCTAGAGGGGCTCCAATGCCGGGCGCGGCTCCAATGCCGGGCGCGGCGCCGAACCGCGGGTGTTCGAGATGCCCACGACGTTCGAATCGCCACCCAGGGTGGTGATTTCGATGCGCTGTAGCGGCGTGTCGAGCGGGAAGCGCGGCACTTCGATCATGACGGACTTGCCGGAAAACTCCCGGGTGTCGAGTCGAGTCGTACCGTCGGAGTGGATGCGAAGCGCGTATGCGGCCGCCGGGTCGGCTCCTGCGTCGAAGATCGCCGATTCGAGTTCACTCGTGTAGCCCCGCAGCGCGGTCCTGAATTCCGTCGCCTGGATGCGACGCGCGGCGCGACAAACCCCAGGCCTGTCGACATCATCGAGGAGGGCCCAATTACCCGTTTCCAGATCCGTTCGAACGACGTGGCAGCCGCCGTTGACGAAGCGCAGGTCGAGGCTCGTGCGACTGTCCGCCGCGATCCGGTACTGAGGGCGTCCGAAACGACCGGGCGGCCCGCACGCTTCGCCGGGCAGCGTGAGGGTGTAGCTCGTCGCGTCTTCGCGGTAGACGCGGAGATCGTCCTGCGGCAAACCGGTCTCGGGGTTCGGCCGTTGCTGGAGTACGAACGAGCGACCCCGCCAGCGCGAATCGCCCTCGTCGTTGAGATCTTCGGGCGCAAAGACCGCAAGGTCCTCTGGCCCAGAGCGCGGCATCGACGTATCGGCGCTGCCCGGTGCGCGCGAGGCCGGACCACTCGCGGACCAGATTCGCTCGAATTTCCCGGTCGAGAAGATCGAGGGAGACACGGCCGGGTAGGAATCCTCCGACGCCTCCCAGAGTACGAGATCCGTCGGACTCGCCCACGCCAGGCGCCGGCCTGAAGTCGGATCCTGCTGGGTGATCGAGCGCGCGAGCTCGGCGCGGCTGCCTCGGAGTTCGACCACGTGAACCGCGGCTTCGCGATTGCCGGCCAGTGAAAACGCCACCCTGCGCCCGTCCGGTGCCAACGCGAGATCGAGCGCTGGACCCTCGCAGTTCTCGCCAAATCCGAACGCGGACCGCGCCGAGAGCAGGCGCTCTAGCTGATGGGCTTCGTCGGCGTCGGGAGCCGGATCCGAATCGGGATACAAGGCGCGCCAGGTCGCCATGTAGGCGGTCGCCTCGCCCTTCTCGGCGGGAACCGGACGGCACGAGTCGCGGCGATCATTTTCGTCGAGAGAGCGCTGGACGGCGATCCGAACATCGCGGGAATCCGGAACCGGTTGCGGCCGGGGGCAGCGGTAGCCATCGCTCATCACCGCGACCACGCGCGCCTCGGTGCGAAACGAAGGCCACGCTGAAATACCCGGCTCGACCAGCGCGCCGATCGAAAAGCGCCCACGAGCGTCGGTTTTCGCCTCGCGGTGACCGAGCACTTCGCGGTCCGGCAGCACATCGTCGTAGTGACCGTCGAAGCGCACCACCACCAGGGCACCCTCGATCGGTTGCCCGCTGGCCTGATCGACGACCGCGCCAGAAACGCCCGGTGCGACGCGCACCGGTAGAATCACACAGGAAAGCTGCAATAGGGCGGCAACCGCCGCAGCGCCAAATGCGGCCACTCGACGCGACCGTTCGGCCAAGCCAGGGCTGCGCGCCCCACAATCGAATCGACCTCTTGCAGCCATGTGCATCTCTCCTCGTTCTTCGTCGCAATCCAAACCGGCTTCCGGTTTTCCACCGCTTCGACCGAAGAAGCGCGGAACCTGAGTACCGACATCACGGTCTGGCCCTACCACCCGCGAAGTTCGCCGCCGAGTCGTTCGAGGGCGCTCAAGGCGGAGGCGCAACAGGTCGATTAGACGCGTGGAGTGGTCGCCGCTGCGGCCCGGAGTGGTCGCCGCTGCGGCCCTTGGAGGGGAGTGTGGGCGTAGAGCTCAACGACATCCTGAAGATCGCCCTCAAGGGTGGAGCCTCGGATATCCATCTCAAACCCGGCCTACCGCCGATGTTTCGGGTGGACGGCGCGTTGGTTCCGCTGAAAAACGGCGAGCGAATTCCCCCCGACGAACTCCAGAAAATGGCGTTCTCGATCATGAACGAGAACCAGAAGACTCGTTTCAACGAGACCCGGGAAACCGACCTCGCGTACGGGATCGCCGGCCTCGGCCGGTTTCGCGTCAACGTATTCCAACAGCGCGGAACGGTCGGAATCGTCTTCCGTGTGATTCCATTCGGCGTCAAGTCGGTCGAGAGCCTGCACCTGCCCAAGATCATCGAGTCCATCGCGATGGAACAGCGGGGATTGGTCCTCGTGACGGGTACCACGGGCTCGGGAAAATCGACGACGCTGGCCGGAATGATCGACTACATCAATTCGAATCGGACCTGCCACATCATGACGATCGAGGACCCGATCGAGTTCCTGATTCGCGATCGGCGCTCCATCGTCAATCAGCGCGAAATCGGAGTGGACACCCAGAGCTTCGCCAACGCGCTGCGGGCTGCCCTGCGTCAGGACCCAGACGTGATCCTCGTCGGAGAGATGCGCGACTTCGAAACCATCGAGACGGCCCTCACGGCTGCCGAAACAGGCCATCTCGTGATGAGCACCCTGCACACCCTCGATGCGACGGAAACCATCAACCGCATCATCTCGGTGTTCCCTCCCTACCAGCAGAAGCAGGTGCGTCTGCAACTCGCCGCAATCCTCAAGGCGGTGATTTCCCAGCGCCTCGTACCGCGCGCCGACGGAAAAGGGCGGGTGCCCGCGCTGGAGGTGCTGATCAGCACGGCGCGAGTCCGCGAATGCATCGGCGACAAGGATCGAACCAAGGAACTCCACGACGCAATCGCGAAGGGCTTCACCACCTACGGGATGCAGACCTTCGACCAGTCCTTGATGCACCTGGTGAAACAGGGACTGGTCACCTACGAAGAAGCCCTCAACCACGTCTCCAATCCGGACGACTTCGCGCTGCGCTTCCGCGGAATTGCCTCGACGTCGGACGGCACCTGGGACGACTTCGAAAGCGGCGAAAACAAACCCGACGAAAGCGCGCCCGCGAAAGACGCTTCGACGAACGAAGTCGACGACGAATTCATTCAGCGCTTCTAGCCCGCGCAGATCCTTTATCTATTGAGTGAGTCCGCTGCTGGCGGGGGCCCAGTTGGCCGGGCTGGTTGTGCGGACGGGCTTCTGATTTGAACTCGGTTGCAGGTACACGACGCGTGAGTCCACTGCTGGCGGGGGCCCAGTTGGCCGGGCTGGTTGTGCGGACGGGCTTCTGATTTGAACTCGGTTGGCAGGTACACGACGCGTGCGTCCGCTGCTGGCGGGGGCCCAGTTGGCCGGGCTGGTTGTGCGGACGGGCTTCTGATTTGAACTCGCTTGGCAGGTACACGACGCGTGAGCCCGCGGCTGGCGGGGGCCAGAGTTGGCCGGGTCGCTCCGCGTTGTAACTGGAGGCTTTGCAGAGGCCTGCTCGGCCGGGCCGGCTTCCAGCGGCCTCGGCTGGTCATGCGTGATGCCCCCATCAATTGGCGGTCCTGATCCGCGTCAGCGGGCCTATCGGGGCTTGGGTATAGTCGGATTCATGCGCGATCTCGGTGGGTTGGAGAGGTGATGTCGCCTAGTGCGAGCGAGATTCGAGAGGCGTTTCTGCGCTTTTTCGAGGGCAAGGGGCATCAGGTCGTCGCGAGTGCTTCGCTGGTTCCCGCAGGCGATCCGACCCTGCTGTTCACCAACGCGGGGATGGTTCCGTTCAAGAACACCTTCCTGGGGCTGGAAGCGCGCGACTACGTGCGGGCCGCGACTTCGCAGAAGTGCATGCGCGTATCGGGCAAGCACAACGATCTCGAAAACGTCGGGCGCACGCCCCGCCACAACACCTTTTTCGAAATGCTCGGCAATTTTTCGTTTGGCGATTATTTCAAACTCGAGGCCATCGAGTACAGCTGGGAGCTGCTCACCGAGCGCTTTGGGATCGACCCGGCGCGAATCGTCGCCACGGTCTTCCGCGAAGACGACGAGGCGCACGATCTCTGGCGCGAGAAGATCGGGCTTCCGGCCGAGAAGGTCTATCGCCTCGACGAAGCTGAGAACTTCTGGTCGATGGGCGACACCGGCCCCTGCGGGCCCTGTTCCGAGATCCACATCGACTTCGGGGTCAACAGCGCCTGCAAGAGCAGCCGCTGCGATCCGTCGTGCGACTGCGGTCGCTGGCTCGAGATCTGGAATCTCGTCTTCATGCAATTCGACCGCGATGCCGCGGGAAAGCTGACTCCGCTACCCAAGCCGTCGATCGACACGGGCTCGAGCCTCGAGCGCCTCGCGTCCGTCCTGCAGGGCGTCGGATCGAATTTCGACACCGATCTGTTTCGAGGGATCATGGCTCGGATTCAGGAGATTTCCAAGACCCAGCGGGGAGACGATTCCGAACGCGACGTCTCGATGAATGTCGTCGCCGATCACGCTCGCGCGCTGGTGTTCCTGATCGGCGATGGCGTGCTGCCGGGGAACGAGGGGCGGGGTTACGTGCTGCGTCGCCTGCTTCGTCGGGCCGCGCGCCACGGCGTGCTGCTCGGCGTCGAGCGGCCCTTCTTGTTCAACGTCGGGGACGCCGTGATCGACGAGATGGCACCCGTTTATCCCGAGCTGCGCGAGCGGCGCGCCTACATCACGGGTCGCATCCAACGAGAAGAAGAGCGCTTCCTCGAAACGCTCTCGAAGGGACTCGCACGGCTCGAAGAGGACATCTCACAACTCGAAAGCAGCGGCTCGAAGGTCCTGCCCGGCGAAGCCGTCTTCAAGCTCTACGACACCTATGGCTTCCCGGTCGATCTGACCGCGGACATTCTGGCGGGCCGGAAGCTGCGGATCGACGAAGTCGGCTTCAACGCCGCGATGACCGCGCAGCGAGAGCGGGCGCGCGCAGCCTGGAAGGGGAGCGGCGACGAACGCGTGGCCGCAATCTACGGGCGACTCGCGGCCGATTTCAACACCCGCTTTTGCGGATATTCGGAGCTGGGGGGAAGGTCGGCAATCCGCGCGCTGTTGGTGGATGGAGAGAGCCGCGAAGTCGCAACCCGTGGCCAGTCGGTGGAAATCGTCGTCGACGAAACGCCCTTTTACGCCGAGAGCGGAGGACAAGTGGGCGATCGCGGTACGCTGCGCGTGCCCGCTGGGAGGGTCGAGATTTCGGACACCCAGCGCCCGGTTCTGGAGCTGGTGGTTCACCGCGGCGTCGTCACGCATGGCGAGCTGCGCGTCGACGCCGAAGCCGAACTGGCGGTGAACGCAGAGTCGCGCGCGGCAACCGTTCGCAACCACTCCGGGACTCACCTGTTGCACGCGGCACTGCGCTGCGTGCTCGGGAAACAGGCGATGCAGAAGGGATCGCTGGTCGCCCCCGATCGGCTGCGCTTCGACTTCACCCACGACGCTCCGCTCGACGACGCTCAGATCGAAGCCATCGAGGACCTCGTGAACGGCTGGATCGAGCAAAACGCGCGGGCCCATATTCGCGAGATGTCGTACCCCGAGGCGATCGAGTCGGGAGCCGTCGCGATCTTCGACGAGAAATACGGCGATGTCGTGCGTGTGATCCAGTTCGGAGACTTTTCGACGGAACTGTGCGGAGGCACCCATGCCGGCGCGACCGGCGAGATCGGCCTGCTCAAGATTCTCTCCGAATCGGGCATCGCAGCCGGCGTGCGGCGAATCGAGGCGCTCACGGGCCTCGCAGCGCTGAAGCACTTGCGCAGACAGGAACGCGCGCTGCGCGCCGCAGCGGAATTGCTTCGGGTTCCGATTGCAGACGTTCCCGGCCGGGTCGAGAAGCTGCTCGCCGATCGGCGCGCCGCAGAGCGCGAAATCGAGCGGCTCCGATCGGCCCAGCGCGGCGAAACCTCGAAGGGCTTGGGACGCGACTACCGGGAAATTTCCGGAGTGCGCGTGATCGCCACCCGGGTGGCGGCTGCGGGGGCCAAGGAATTGCGGGCCATGGTGGACGACTTGCGAAGTCAGCTCACAAGCGGGATCGTACTGCTCGCCGCCGAGGAGAATGGCCAGGTATCGCTCGCGCTCGGCGTCACCAAGGACCTCACCGACCGCTACCGAGCGGGCGACCTGATCCGCGAGATCGCGTTGGTCGTGGCTGGCAAGGGCGGTGGCAGAGCCGATTTCGCACAGGCAGGCGGCAGCGATCCGAGCAAGATCGACGACGCGTTCGCGCGGCTCGAAGCGTTGATCGCAGGGAGTTGAAGCAGTGACGCAGCCCTACATCACTGATCCGTTTGCCCCCCACCGACGGCGCACCCGCGAAGTGCGCATCGGCGACGTGGGAATCGGCGGCTCGAATCCGATTCGAATCCAGTCGATGACGACCACCGATACCCGGAACACCCAGGCGACGGCCGATCAGACCGAACTCCTGGCGGCGACCGGCTGCGAAATCGTCCGCATCACCGCTCCGTCGCTGATCGATGCCGAGAATCTTGCCGCGATCAAGAAGGAACTCGAGCGGCGAAACGTTCGCGTTCCGCTGGTCGCCGACATTCACTTCACGCCGAACGCCGCGATGGTCGCGGCCGAGCACGTCGAAAAGATCCGGATCAATCCCGGAAATTACGCCGACAAGAAGAAGTTCGCGGTGCTCGAGTATACGGACGCCGCTTACGCGAACGAAGTCGAACGCGTCGCCGAAAAATTCAGACCGCTCGTGCGGCGCTGCAAGGAACTCGGCCGAGCGATTCGGATCGGCACGAATCACGGATCGCTTTCCGATCGGATCATGAATAGGTTCGGAGACACGCCGGCCGGAATGGTGGAGAGCGCGCTCGAATTTCTCGACGTCTGCGAGAACGAAAACTTCCGCGACATCGTGTTCAGCATGAAGTCGAGCAACACGCAGGTCGCCATCCAGGCGTACCGACTGCTGGCAGCGAGACTCGCCGAACGCGCGCCCGGCGAGCCGAGCTATCCGTTCCACGTGGGTGTCACCGAGGCGGGCGACGGCGAGGACGGTCGCATCAAGAGCGCAATCGGAATCGGCGCCCTGCTCGTCGATGGCATCGGCGACACGATCCGCGTTTCGCTCACCGAACCTCCGGAGGAAGAGGTTCCGGTCGCATCGGCGATCGCGGCGATCTGCTCGGGCGCCTGGGATGTCCGGTCGGAGTCCGTCGATCCCGGAGCTCCGTTCACCGCAGACCCCTACGCGCACAATCGCCGCATCACTCGAAGCGTGGGAACTGCCGATTTCGAAATCGGCGGAAATCACCCGATTCGCGTCGAGATCGACCTCGGAGCAGTACCGTCGGATCCCAAGAAGGCGGCGGAAGAGCTCGTTCGCAGCCTCAAGAAATTCCCGGATCTCGCATGCGAGGGCCTGGCGCTGCATGTCTCGGATCCGAAAACCGCCGGCGCCCTTCAGGTCTTTTCCGATGCGCTGACCGACGCGGGAAAGTCGATTCCGTTGTGCGTTCGCGTCGAGCCCGGCACGTACGCGGAGTGGCCGCCCTGTGTCGCGCGCGTCGCGCTGGCTACGGACTCGGCAAGCGAAGACGCGCTGCTCGACGAGATGGCGGTGCACTGCGCGCAGTCTCGCATCCCGCTCGAATGGAATCTTCGCGGCGGCATCGGTGAGATTTCCGCTCAACTCGACCGCGCGCTCGACGCCAGCGCGCGCGCCGGCCTCGAAAACATCCTCGTGTCGGTCGAAGCGGAACTTCCAATTCAGGCCGCGCGCCTGGTGGCCGCGCGCCTCGAAGCGCGAGGGGCGTCGGACGTGCCGATCGCACTGCGACACCGTCGCGCAGGCGACGACTCCGACGAGTTCGCGGTGATCCGCGCGGCCCACGTACTCGGCGCATCGCTTTGCGATGGAATCGGAGACGTCGTGTCGCTCGAGGGTTTCGGAGACCCTTCGCGGGCCGTCGATCTCGCCTACCGCATTCTGCAGGGCGCGCGACGGCGAACTTCGCGCACGGAGTACATCTCCTGTCCCTCCTGCGGCCGGACGCTCTTCGACCTGGTCGAGACGACCGAGCGGATCAAGGCGCGCACGCTGCACCTGGTCGGAGTCAAGATCGCCATCATGGGTTGCATCGTGAACGGACCGGGCGAAATGGCCGACGCAGATTTCGGCTACGTGGGGTCGGGACCCGGACGCGTCAACCTCTACGCCGGCAAGGATCTCGTGGTACGCAGCGTGCCCGACACGATCGCCGATGACCGACTCATCGAACTGATCCGCGAACGCGGCCGCTGGATCGACCCGGCCTGAAGGCCGGATCAGCGGGATCTGGGCGGGCTCGCCACGTCGATCTCCGGGGTCGGCGCCTCGCGCGCCAACGACTCCATGTATTCGACCGCGGCGAGGGTGCGGGTATCTGCGATCGCGGGATGTTCCCGGCCAACGCGATCGCCGACGAGGATGACGAGCAAGACGACGATCAGAACCCCCTCGGTCGAACCGAGCAACGCGCCGCCCATCCGGTCGACGAATCCGAGCCCGACCGCGCGCACGCCGCGTCGAACGATTCGCCCGATGGTCGTGACCGCCCCGATCGTCACGAGCACGATCAGCGCGCCAGCCACCCAGGGCGCCAGAACCTCGCTGATCCGGCCGTCACCGATCTCGCGCACCCACTCGGCAACCGGACTCACGAACGCCGCAACCGCCAGATAGGCGGCCCCGAGCGAGGCGAGCGAGAAAGCCTCTCGGATCAAACCCATGAAAAAACCGCGCAGGCACGCGATTCCGATGATCGTGCCCACGATGATGTCAACCGATTCGAAGCCGCCCAAAGTGGCGCGAGTGTAGCCCATGCGCGGCGCGCGCTTGGCAGACGCGAAGCCGGACCATCGGATTGGGCGAATGGCCAGCCAGGTCGAAAACCCGCGCAAACGAAAACACCCCTTCCCAAAACAACCCGGCCAACTGGGCCCCGGCTAGTGGAGCCCTCTCATTCAGAAGCGAACCTGTCCGGGCAAACTGGGCCCCGGCTAGTGGCGCCCACTCATTCCAACACGGAGCTGTCCGGGCAGGGCCCCCGCCAGCGGCGGATTCCCTCATTAGGCCCCGGAACTGCGCGGGCTAATACCGCCCGATCATCCTCAGATACATCCGCGCGTCTTCGCACTCGGGATGCTCGGCGAGCACGGCCTCCCACTCGTGCGCGGCCGCTTCGACGCGACCCAGTGAATAGAGGGTTACACCGAGCTGCACCGCGGCATCGAGAAATCCGGGGTGGGCGAGCAGAATGCGGCGAAACTCTGCGATCGCGCGATCGGGAAGTCCCGCGTCGCGCAGTGCGATCCCGAGTCGAATGCGAATGTCGGGAAAGTTCGGACAGCGGTCGAGCGCTTTGCGATAAGCCTCGATCGCCTCGCGGAACTCGCCCACTTCGCGATAGGCGTCGCCGAGAGCAGCCTGGAGGTTCGCGAGCTTGCCGCGGGTGGTGGCATCGAGCGCCCCATCCGCAGAGCGCGCCAGATTGCCCGCCCGCTGCGCGATCTCACGAGATCGCTCGAAGTCACCCTGATTCTCGTAGACGTTGGCGAGAGCGAGCAGGGCTTCCGAATAGGCGGGATTGATCCGCAGCGCTTCGCGGAGCGAATGGCCCGCCGCGCTGAGATCGCCCTTGCGCTGATACAACACTCCGATCATGTAGTGAACATCGGCGAAATTGCGGCTTTGGATCAGTCTCGTCAGATGGGGCAGCGAAGCTTCGGCATCTCCCCGATCGAAGCAGCGCTTTCCGAGTTCGTAGTCCCGCCGCTCAGTGGGCGTCAGCTGTCCCGATTGGCTCATCCAAAGCCCCCTAGTTGATCTTCGGACCCTCTGCGATCCGGTCCGCTGCTGCCTGGGCGTATTCGCTGTCTCGGTAGTTCTGGACGATCGACTGGAAGATCCGCTCGGCCTCTTCGTCGCGGCGCATCTCCCGATAACAGATCGCGAGATTGTAAAGCGCCTCGTCGTCCAAGCCGAGTCCTGGATATTCGTTCAATATCGACCGATAACGCTCTGCGGCGCTCTCGTACTCTTCCAGCTCCATGTAGTACTCGGCGATCCGAGCGACGCTGTTCGCAAGCATGGTGCGCAGATCCCGCCAGAGAATCTCACCTTCACGCGCCTCGGGCGAATGCGGATATTTCGCGAGCAATCGGTCGAGGTGGAGCAGCGCATCGCGCGTAGCGGTCTGGTCGCGGTTGGCGGCGTGCATCTGTTGCTCGCGACAGTGTGCGGATTGCAGGATCGTATACGGAACCTTCTCGTGTTGGGGGTGGAGGTCCGCGAAGTCCCGGTAGTACGACAGCGCCTCGTCGTAGCGGCCGTCATCGAAGTAGGCGTCGGCGATCTTGAGTTCCGCGAGGAGGGCAAATTCGCTGTAAGGATAATTGTCGATGATCGCCTGGAGCCTCTCGATCGCCCGGACGTAATCGGTCGTGCGGAAAATCAGCCAGCTTCGCCCCTTGAGGATGTCGGTCGCCTCTGCGTACAATTCGTCGGCCGGCGCCACCGCCTCGAATGCGGGCGGCGGAGACGAGCAGGCCACGGCGAGCGCCGCGAGGGCGATCGAGCGCTTGAACATGGAAACCGCGGGTGCGTGGCAGCGCATCGGCTCATCTCGATTCGCGTGAATCTGCTAGCGTGTCGTACCCATTATACCGGCGTGAGGAATACATCGATGGACAGGCGATCGCTCGAAAAACTGCGAACGGACCGGCGCCTCGCCGGGCGAAAGGGCTGGATGAAGGCGACAGAGCTCGATCGCGAGACCCAGAATCTGCCCGATGCCAGCGGAAAGATCGCCGCCGAGGAGAAAAAACCCGATTCGCGTGATGCGGGCGGGAGCTCGTCCCCGGTCGCACCCCGCACCCGCAGCGGGCTCGACGCCGCGTAACCGACAGGGCCAGCGCCCATGATCAAGCAGCGATTGGGAGATCGGCTCGACGGATGGATTCAGACGGCGTTTCCGTTCCTGTTCGTGCGTCCGCTGAACCCCAATCTGCTGACGTCGATCGGAGCGATCGGTTCGATCGCGGCGGCGGCTGCGTTTGCGTGTGGCTGGCTCGTCGCGGGCGGCATCCTCATGCTCGCCAGCGGCTTCTTCGACCTCGTCGATGGCGTCGTCGCTCGGCATCAGGGAATCTCGACGCGCTTTGGCGCGTTCCTCGACTCGACGTTCGACCGGCTCGCCGATGTGGTCGTGCTCGTCGGCCTATCGATCCACTTCGCGCAAATCGGGGAGCCTGGCCACGTGCTCCTCGCGGGCTTCGCACTGACCGCGACGGTTCTCGTCTCCTACGCGGCGGCTTGTGCGAAAATCAGCCTGCCCGCGGGCATCAATGTCGGCTTCTTCGAGCGCGGCGAGCGCGTCGGTCTGCTGGCCGCGGGCGCGATTCTCGGCTTCGTCGTGCTCGCGCTGTGGATTCTCGCAATCGGCAGTAGCCTGACGCTCGCGCAGCGCTTCGCTCGAGCCTACCGTGAAATGGGGCGGCTCGACGCCGAAGAGCGAGTCCGCGCGGAGGATCGAGCCTGGAGGACGCAACTCTGATGTCGAACGAAGAGACCAAGAGTGGATCGGGCTTCACGATGAACGATCCCGAGGATCCGCGGAAAAGCGGCGGGCAGCCCGCGATCGATTTCTCGACATTCGTGCTCTCGCTCGGAACGACCGCTCTGTATCAACTCGGAATGATCGGAGACGCCGAGAGCGACACGGAGGGGCGCGTCGAGCCCAATCTCCCGATCGCCCGCCAGACCATCGACACCCTCGAAATGCTGATGGAAAAGACCCGCGGCAACCTGACGGACGCCGAATCCAAGCTTGTCGAGAGCATCGTCTACGAGCTGCACATGAGGTTCGTCGAGGCGCGCAAGTGACTACGCGGGCCGGGCCCGCGCGCCGCAGCGTTCGCTGTCACGCGCCCGGCAAGATCAATCTCGGACTGCGCGTCGTCGGCCGGCGGGCTGACGGCTACCACGAACTCGTGAGCTTGTTCGCGCCGCTGGACTTCGGCGACGAGGTAGAGGTCGCGATCGCAGATTCCGCGGCACTCGAGATCGAGATCGCGGTCGAGGGCGCGTGCCCAGCAGTTCGGGCCGATGACTCCAATCTCGCGCACCGGGCCGCGCGTGCCTTCGCGGAGGCCGCGGGATTGAGCTGCCGAATCGAGCTGCGGATTACAAAGCGCCTGCCGGTTGGCGCCGGCCTCGGAGGCGGCTCCAGCGATGCGGGCGCCGTGTTGCGCGCTCTCGGCGAACTCTTCCCGGGAGAATTGGAAGATTCGCGGCTGGCCGCGATCGCCCTCGAACTCGGAGCGGATGTGCCGTTCTTTCTCGATCCGCGCCCCGCGATCGTCACGGGCATCGGCGAGCGGCGCGAAGCCGTGACCGGCTTGCCCGCACTCGCCGTCCTACTCGCAAACCCAGGCATCGCGCTGGCCACCGCCGATGTATTCCGAACCTACGCGGCGATCCAGCCCGCGTTGACGAAGTCGCCCCCCGACCGTAGGATCCCGCCGCCTCGCGGGGCGCTGGGCGCGGAGGCGTTGGGCGCGGGGGTGCTGGGCGCGGGGATGCTGGGCGCGGAGGCATTGGGCGCAAAATTGGCGTTTACGGGAGTGGCCGGGCTCAGCCTCGAAAACGACCTCGAACCGATCGCCGTCCGACTCTGCCCGCCGATCGCGCGGCTGCAGAGACAGCTCCGAGCGGTAGGCGCTCAGGCGGTCGGAATGTCCGGCAGTGGAGCGACGGTTTTCGGCCTCTTCGAATCCGCGGCCGCGGCCGAGCGCGCGCTCGAAAAGGCGGCCTTCGAGCCGCCCGTCTGGGCGCGGGTCGCATCGACACAGGAATCTCGTTAGGCTGACCGCCTCCGAATCGCGGGCTAGATTCGGCCCCGGAGCACCCAGATCATGCAGCGCGCAAAGCTCTTCGCGGGCAACTCCAATCCCCAGCTTGCAGAGGCCGTGGCTCGCCACCTCGACACGCAACTCGGCAAGGCCGAGGTGGGCACCTTCAGCGACGGTGAGGTCAGCGTCGAGATCCACGAGAACGTCCGCGGTATGGACTGCTTCGTCATCCAGTCGACGTCGTCGCCCGCGAACACCCACCTGATGGAACTGCTGATCATGATCGATGCGCTGAGGCGCTCTTCCGCGAAGCGCATCACCGCGGTGATCCCCTACTACGGTTACGCGCGACAAGACCGCAAGGTCCGGCCGCGCGTTCCGATCTCGGCCAAGCTCGTAGCCGATCTGATCGGTGCGCCCGGAACCGATCGCCTGCTCTGCATCGATCTGCACGCGGGGCAGATCCAGGGATTCTTCAACATCCCCGTCGACAACATCTTTGCAACGCCCGTGATGCTCGAAGAGATCAAACGGCGCTACGACGGCCCGCTGACGATCATCTCGCCGGATGCCGGAGGCGTCGAACGGGCGCGCGCCTACGCGAAACGGCTCGGTGCGAATCTCGCGATCATCGACAAACGTCGCGAAGCTTCGAACGTTGCAGAGGTGATGAACATCGTCGGCCATGTGAAGGGGCAGACCTGCGTGATCGTCGACGACATGGTGGATACGGCGGGAACGCTCGCCGAGGCGGCCCGGGCGCTCGACCGGGACGGTGCACAAGCCGTATACGCGGTGATCACCCATCCGGTGCTCTCGGGGCCGGCCGTCAAGCGCATCGCGGAGAGTCCGCTCCAAGAACTCATCGTCACCGACACGATCCCGCTGCGACCTGACGCCCGGGATTGTCCCAAATTGCACGTCATGACGATCGCTCCGCTGCTCGGGGAAGCGATCCGACGCATCAACAACGAAGAGAGTGTGAGCTCGCTCTTCGTCTAAGGGCCTGCTGAGGAGAATTTCATGGGTGAATACGCGTTGAGCGTCGAATTGCGAGAAGCACGGGGGAAGGGTGTCGCCCGCAAGCTGCGCGCGGCCGGTCGCATCCCGGGCGTCTGCTACCGACGCAACGCCGAGCCGGCCCCGATCAGCCTCGATCCGCGCGAACTCGACCTCTTGCTGCGAAAAGCCAGCGCAGGAATGAATACGCTGATCGATCTGAAGGTCGCGGGCGGCGGCGACTTCGACGGCCGACAGGTGCTCGTCAAGGAACTCCAGCGCAATCCGATCACCGGCGCTTTTCTCCACGCGGACCTCTACGCCGTCGACCTGGCGCAGAAGATCCACGTATCGGTTCCCGTCCACCTCAAGGGCACGGCCGCCGGCGTCGCAATCGGCGGCGGCATCATGGATCACGCAACCCGCGAGCTCGATGTCGAGTGCCTGCCGAACGCGATCCCCGAGGAATTCGCGGTGGACGTGAGCGCGCTCGAGATTGGCGACTCGATCCACGTTCGCGACCTCGTCGTTCCCGACGGTGTAGAAATCCTCAATGACCCGGACGTCTCGATCGTGTCGGTGGTCGCTCCCGCAGCCGCCGAAGCAGCGGCGCCCATCGAAGCTGCCGCGGCAGGAGAAGCCGCTGCGGGCGCCAAGGCCGAGGCGACTGCCGAGGCGAGCGCCGAGGACAAGAGCGACGACTGACGCGGCGATCTGCGATGAAGATCGTCGTCGGACTTGGGAATCCGGGCGCGCGCTATGCGGCCACGCGCCACAACATCGGAGCTCGGATCGTCGATCGATTTGGCGTCGAGAGCGGCATCGCGCTGACGCAGCGCAGATTCGCGGGCCGCTTCGGGCAGGGGCGACTCCGCGGCCGATCGCCTGAACGGCTGGCGCCCAACCAGTCTGATCTTGAAATCGAGTCCGATCCTGAAATCGAGTCTGATCTTGAAATCAAGCTTGATCTTGAAATCAAGTCCGATCTTGAAATCAAGTCCGATCTGGAAATCGAGTCCGATCTTGAAATCAAGTTCGATCTTGACGTCGGACTGCTCATTCCCGAAACCTACATGAACCGTTCTGGTGAAGCGGTCGCCGAGGCAGTGCACGGCCTGCCGATCGAAGACGTGCGCGGAGACCTGCTCGTCGTCGTCGACGATCTCGACCTTCCCTTCGGTCGATTGCGCATTCGACAGCGAGGCAGCTCAGCGGGCCACCGAGGGCTCGAAGACATCGCCGATCGGCTCGGCACCGCCGATTTTGCGCGTCTGCGCTTCGGAATCGGGCGGCCGGCAGCCGAGAACAGCGCCGTGCCTTGGGTGCTGC
Source organism: uncultured Spirochaetales bacterium (assembly GCA_964494795.1). GTDB lineage: Bacteria > Myxococcota_A > UBA9160 > UBA9160 > SMWR01 > JACZVU01. Next base: position 18,519 of record CAZBSV010000181.1, read on the forward strand.
AAGCCTTCACCGACGCGGAAGAATCCCTGCTGCCGGAGCGCATTGCGCTCGCCGCCGAGGCCATCGGCGCGATCTTGATCGACGGCGTCGCTCCCTCGATGAATCGCTACAATCGCGGCCCCGAAGAGGAGGCTTAGCGCGTCTTGAGCGAACCGAAAAAGCGCGGCTTCATCAATATCCTTCAGGAATTCTCACTGCCACTGTTATCGGGTGTGGTCGTGGCCATGATCTGGGCCAACCTGGATTACGAATCCTACGAGCACATCATCCATTGGGTACCGATCCCCGATCTCGAGATCTTCGGTCACCGGGTCACGCATCATTGGCTCGTCAACGACATCTTCATGGTGTTCTTTTTCGGAATTGCCGCCAAGGAAATCACCGAATCCTGCCTGCCAGGTGGCAACCTCAATCCGATTGCGAAGTCCATCAATCCGCTGCTGGCAACACTGGGTGGAGTCGTCGGCCCGGTGTGCGTCTTCTTTCTCGGAATGTCGTTCCTCTACGGCCCGACGGACGATCTCGAAATGCTGCGGCGCGGCTGGGGGATCCCGACCGCGACGGACATCGCGCTCGCGTGGCTCGTCGCGCGAACCGTATTCGGCAAGGGACATCCAGCGATCAACTTCCTGCTGCTGCTCGCCGTAGCTGACGACGCGATCGGTCTCGGGATCATCGCGATCTTCTACGGCGATCCGCATCTTCCCGCGCGCCCGGAGTTTCTGCTCCTGATCGCGCTCGGGATGGCGATCGCCTACGGGATGCGCAGGGCCCGGCTCAAGTCCTGGATTCCCTACATCGCAATCTGCGGGCCCATCTCATGGCTCGGGCTGTCTCTCGCGCACCTCCACCCCGCGCTGGCTCTCGTGTTCATCGTGCCGTTTCTGCCCGGACCGCGGCGCGACGTCGGACTGTTCGTAGACGAGGACGAGATCGACCGCATGGGCGACGCGCTCGCCCACGATCTGCACATGGGCCACTCTCCGCTGCACCAGTTCGAACACCAGATGAAACTCTTCGTCGATCTCGGACTGTTCTTCTTCGCGTTCACCAATGCGGGCGTCGTTTTCGCTTCGATCGGAAGCATGACCTGGTTGATTTTCGGATCGCTCGTGATCGGCAAGACGCTCGGCATCACGCTGCTGGGCCTGTTCGCTTCGATGATCGGTTTTCCGCTGCCCGACCGGATGGGAATTCGCGAACTGATCATGGCCGGTTTCGTGGCGGCGCTCGGTCTGACCGTCGCCCTCTTCGTGGCGGGCGCGGCCTTCACGGATCCGAGCCTGCTCGGGCAGGCGAAGATGGGCGCGCTGTTTTCGGGATTCGTCGGCCTCGCGGCCATCCTGCTCGGGCGCGCGCTCGGAATGGGCCGCCGCGCGGTCGAGCCGGACGCCGCTGCCGAGACCGCCGCGGCTTCGACTTGCTGAGTCGAGATTCGCGATTGTCAGCGCTTTCTGACTTAAAAATCTGATTTTTTCTCGATAAATACTCGGACAATGCACTATTGACCCAGCATTGACGGAGCCATAGACTCCCGCTTCATGCATATCGCACTGGAACGCGGGGCGGCTCGGGAGCGGCGGTCGGTCCATCGCCAGATCTCCGATCACATCCGGCTCGAGGTCGCCGACGGTCGACTCGAGGCGGGCGCTCGGCTGCCGGCGATTCGCGATCTCGCGCGCGACCTCGGCGTCAATCGCGACACCGTGGCCCTCGCCTACGAAGAACTCGTCAAAACGGGAATCGCGGTCTCGACGGTTGGACGCGGCACCTTCGTCGCACCCGATTGCGCGGGCGATGCGCCGGGCGTCGCCGCTTTCCACCCCGCGCTGTCGCCACTGACGGAGCGTTTGCTCGACTTCGAGCGCGCCCGACCGCGATTCGGAAGCGCGAGCGATGCCGTCCCGATGCACTCGCTGGTTCCCGACGAATCGCTGTATCCCGCGGAGGAGTTTCGCCGGATCCTCAACCGCGTGCTGCAGAAAGCGGGACCCGAGCTGCTGCTCTACGGCGAACCCCAAGGCCATCTCGGCCTGCGCGAAGTCCTGGCCGAACGCTTCCAGCGCGACGGAATCGAGATCGACGCCAATGGCATCGTGCTGTGCCACGGTGCGAGTCAGGGGATCTCGCTCGGCATGCGGCTGTTCGCGCAGACGGGCGACGTCGTTGCGATCGAAGAGCCGACCTACAACAACGCAATCGCAGCGGTTCACGCGCTCGGGCTCAAGATCGCTCCGGTCCCGATCCGCGAAGGCGGTCTCGATCTGGCTGCGCTCGACCGCATCCTCGCGCAGCCCGAAGTCAAGCTGCTCTACACGATTCCGACCTTTCACAACCCGCTCGGAACGACGACGTCCGTGGATCACCGGCGCCGATTGCTCGAAATCGCAGCGCGCCACAGCAAGCCCGTCATCGAAGACGCTTACGAAAGCGATCTGCGCTTTGCGGGACGGGCGGTGCCGTCGCTGGCGGCGCTCGACCGCAGCGGAATCGTGCTGCACCTCTTCTCGTTTTCGAAATCTCTGTTCCCGGGCGCTCGGGTGGGTGCGATCACCGCTCGCGGCCGATTCGTCGAAGCCCTGCTCGCACTCAAGCAGGCGACGGATCTCTCCGACGCGCTCCCCCTCCAGGCCGCGCTCGCCGAATTTGCGGCATGCGGAGCCTACGATCGGCACCTCGGCCGCGTGCGCCGGGTGCTGCGCGAGCGCTGCGATGCACTCGTCGCGGCCCTCGAAACCGAGATGCCGAGGGGCACGCGCTGGACGCGACCCGACGGTGGACTCCAGATCTGGGTCGAGCTCCCGGAAGAAATCGATACCAGCGACCTGCTCGCGGATGCAGTCGCCGCGGGCGTGCTGTTTTCACCGGGATCCCAGTTCAATCACGACGGCCGCTGCTCGAACGGCCTGCGCCTGACTTTTGCAATGGCCGAGCCAGGCGCCCTGCGAACCGGCGTATCGGCGCTCGCCCGGCTGGTCTCGGAACGACTCGAGGGGAAACCGCGGATCAACCGCGTTCACATCTAACAACGCATGCGCGCGGCTCGCCGCACGCTCGAATCGGGAGGAGTCATGACAGATCAATCGGGAAACGGAAACGGAACCGGGGATGCGGGAAACGCGAGCGCCAAATCTTTCGAACTCAAGGTCGGGCTCGCCGAGATGCTCAAGGGCGGCGTGATCATGGACGTCGTCAACCCCGATCAGGCGAAGCTCGCCGAGGACAGCGGCGCGTGCGCGGTGATGGCGCTCGAGCGAGTGCCATCGGACATCCGACGAGACGGTGGCGTCGCGCGGATGTGCAAGGTGGAAATCATCGAGGCCATCCAGCGCACGGTCTCGATCCCCGTGATGGCCAAGGTGCGGATCGGCCATTTCCTCGAAGCGCGGGTGCTCGACGCGCTCGGTGTCGACTTCATCGACGAGAGCGAGGTGCTGACTCCAGCCGACGAAGAACACCACGTCGACAAGACGGCCTTCCGATCGCCCTTCGTCTGCGGGGCGCGCGACCTCGGAGAAGCGCTGCGCCGGATTTCCGAGGGCGCGGCGATGATCCGGACCAAGGGCGAGGCGGGCAGCGGAAACATCGTCGAAGCGGTCCGACATCTGCGGAGCGTTTTTGGCCAGATCCGCTCTCTCGCAGCGCTGCCGGCAGAAGAAATTCCCGCTCGCGCCAAGGAGTTGCAGGCGCCGCTCGAACTCGTGCGGCGCGTTGCCGCGACGGGGCGACTGCCGGTTCCGAACTTCGCGGCGGGCGGAATCGCGACGCCCCCCGACGCGGCACTCTGCCGCGCGCTCGGCGCCGAAGCGGTATTCGTCGGTTCGGGAATCTTCAAGAGCGAAAATCCCGCGGTGCTGGCTCGGGCGATCGTGCGCGCGACCACCCACTGGGATGAGCCCGGAGAACTCGCTGCGGCGTGCCGCGGACTCGGCAAGCCGATGGAGGGAATCGAAATGAAGACCCTCGACGACAATCAGCGGATGGCCAATCGCGGGTGGTAGCCGCCGACTCACAGAACCGAGACGCCGCCAAGCTGCGCGTCGGCATCCTCTCGATCCAGGGAGCGGTCGAACCCCACGCGGCCGCGATCACGCGAGCGGGCGCCGCGTGGGCGCCGGTCCGCCACGAAAAGGATCTCGACGGCCTCGACGCGCTGATCTTGCCCGGAGGCGAGTCCACCACGATCGCCAAGGGACTCGAGCGCCTCGGCCTCTACGAACCGCTCGAAGCCTTCGCGCATTCGGGACGCCCCGTGCTCGGGACCTGCGCGGGCGCGATCTTGATGGCGCGAGAAGTCGAGGGCGGTCCGGTCCGGAGCCTCGGACTGATCGACATCGTCGCGGTCCGCAACGCCTACGGGACCCAGGTCGACTCGTTCGCGACGCTTGCCGATGGGCAGCTGGAGGGTTTGCGCGCAATCTTCATCCGCGCGCCTCGCTTGAAGCGGCCGGGACCGGACGTGGAAGTATTGGCTCGGGTCGACGGCTGGCCGGTATTCGTCCGGCAGCGGAACGCGCTCGCGACGACCTTCCACCCGGAGCTCACGCGGGACCCCCGGGTACACGCGACACTGCTGGAACTCGCGCGCAAGCGCCTGCCCTAGTACGCCTCGAAAACGCAGCACCTCTGACACCCCTTCCACCCGAGCAGCGCCTGTGGTATCCCTCCGCGTCCGGCGGGACCGATCTGCGGACCCGCCCTGAACCCTTTCCTCAGCTTCCGGCGGTGAGCGATTTTCCGCGCCTCACCGGCGAACCCGAAGCTCGGGCTTCGACCCGCGGGTCGAACCTGTCCACGAGGAGGAACTGTGCGGGAATACGAAACCACCCTGATCATCCAACCGGAGATCTCCGACGAGGGCGTCGCTGCGCTGCGGGAGCGCCTCGACGGCGTTCTTGGCGGCTACGGATCATCCATCCGGCTGCTCTACGACGACCTCGGCAAGCGCCGACTCGCCTATGAGATCAAGAACTTCCAGAAGGGGCGCTACGTGCTGCTCCAATTTCTGGACGATGGATCACACATCAAGGCCTTCGAGCGCGCACTTCGACTCGAAGACTCGATCATCCGCTTCCTGACCGTGCAGGTACACGAGACGGTCGAAGACGTCGCGGCGCGCAAGGCCGAAGCCGCGGAAGAAGAGAGGACTCGCGCCGAGAAGGCCGCTGAACGCGCCGCCCGCGAGGCCGAAGATGCCGCGCGACAAGTTGCGGAGGCCGCAACGGCGCGCAGTTCCAAGAGCGACGAGCTGGACGCGAGCGACTCCGCCGATTCCGATTCCGATTCTGATTCCGATTCTGATTCCGAGTTCGATTCAGAGTTTGAGTCAGAGTCAGAAGACGATCCGCCGAGCGGCGCAATCGCTGCGAAGACCCGGAAGCCGAAGAAAGGCGCCGCCGAGGAGGTTTCGACATGAGCGCAGCTTCCGGCCCGGGCGGCTATCGGCGCGACCGCGAGGATCGCGAGGATCGGCGGGAATCGACCGTCAAGAGCCGCATGCGCTCCCGCGCGCGCAAGAAGGCTCGAAAGCAGAACAAGAAGGGTGGCTTCCTGCGCCGCAAAGTCTGTCGCTTCTGCGCGGACGCGGGTTTGCAGATCGACTACAAGGACGCGAAGGCGCTGCGCCTGTTCACGACCGAGGTCGGCAAGATGATCCCTCGGCGAATTTCGGGCAATTGCGCGAAGCACCAGCGGAAGCTCGCGGTGGCCATCAAGCGGGCGCGCCACATCGCAATCATGCCCTTCGCCGGGCACGGCATCTAAGGAGGCTCGCAGAGATGCGTCAGGTCAAAGTCATCCTGCGCGAAGCCGTCCAGGGTCTCGGCGAGATCGGTGACCTCGTCGGCGTCAAGGTCGGTTACGCGCGCAACTATCTGCTCCCTCAGGGGAAGGCGCTGCTCGCGACGGAGTCGAATGTTCGCGAACTCGACCATCACCGACGCGTCGTCTCCGAAAAGGCCGCGCGCGAAATGAAGGATTTGAAGGCGCTGCGCGACCGGCTCGGATCTCTCGCGCTCGAGATCACCGCGCGCGTGGGTGAGGAGGGGAAACTCTTCGGATCCGTCACGACCGCCCACATCGCGGAGCTGCTCGCCGAAAAGGGCTACCCGATCGATCGCCGCAAGATCCAGCTCGGCGAGCCGCTGCGAGAGATCGGAGACCACGTCGTGCCGATCCGGCTGCGGAAGGATCTCATCGCCGAGGTTGCGCTCAAGATCAGCGCCGAACGCTGAACGTCGGCGCGGCGCGGCGCATCGCGATTTCGATCCGCCGCGCGCGGTGGTTGCTGTACAATGAGCTTCCACATTCGCCGACGGAGGGGGTGGCGTGGCGAAGGCCCGGAATCCGCAAATCGGTCGCCGCTCGCAGCTGGATGCGACCACGACACACGACCATCGGATTCCGCCTCATGATCTCGAGGCCGAGAAAGCCGTGCTGTCCGCGCTGCTCCTCGACAACGATGCGATCCACTCCGTCTACACGGAGGTCACGCCCGAAGATTTCTACCACCCCGCTCATCGCCAACTCTATCTCTCGATGCTCAACCTCCAGGACGCGAATCAGCCGGTCGATCTCCACACCCTCGCCGACTACCTCAACACGCAAAAGACGCTCGACGCGATCGGCGGGCCGGTCTTTCTCGGGGAAATCGCGGACTACGAGGCGACCGCCGCCAACGTCGTCCACCACGCGCGGATCGTTCGCGACAAGAGCGTCAAGCGCAACCTGATCTCGGTCGCGACGGAAATCGCCGAAGCCGGTTACGACCAGACGGATTCCGCCGACCACCTGCTCGACGCGGCGGAATCCAAGATCTTCGAAATCGCGCAGCAAAAGGCGCGCACGACCTTCCGCAGCCTCCACGACGAGATGAACGACGCACTCGATTACGTCGAGCTGTTGATCCAACGCGGAGGCGAACTCACGGGGGTACCGACCCGCTTCCGCGATTTTGACGAGATGACCGGCGGACTCCAACCCGGCGAACTCATCGTCATCGCCTCGCGCCCCAGCATGGGAAAGACGGCACTCGCGCTCAACATCGCGCGCAACGCGGCCATCGAACACGGCAAGAAGGCCGCCATCTTCTCGCTCGAAATGACCAAGCGAGCGCTCGCGCTTCGCCTGCTCGCCTCAGAGGCGAAGATCGACTTCTCCGGCTTCCGCAAGGGCTTCGGGCGCCCGGAAGATTTGCGCAAGCTCACGCAGGCCGGCGGAAAACTCGCGGATGCGAACATCTGGATCGACGACAGCGGGATCATCACGATTCTCGAGATCAAGGCAAAGTGCCGCCGTCTCGCGTCGGAGCGCGGACTCGACCTCGTGATCGTCGACTACCTTCAGTTGGCGCACGGAGACACGCGGAACCAACGCAAGGATCTCGAGATCGCCGAAATCAGTCACGGCCTCAAGTCGCTCGCAAAGGAACTCGACATTCCCGTCATCGCGCTCTCGCAACTCAACCGGGGGCCCGAGCAGCGTGATCCCGACAAGCGGCGTCCGAACATGGGCGACCTCCGCGAGTCGGGCGCGATCGAGCAGGATGCCGACGTGATCGCATTCATCTACCGCGACGAGGTCTACAACCCCACCGAGGAAAATCACGGCATCGCCGAACTCATCATCGCCAAGCAGCGCAACGGACCCACGGGCACGGTGAAGCTGCAGTTCAGCGCGCGCTACGCGCTCTTCCACGATCTATCCGAAGCGCCCGGTAAACTGCCCGGACGCTCGAGTGCCCCCGGACGCGACGACGGCTATGTCGCGTCCGAAGACGACATCTTCTAGGTGCCTCGCCTGCGCAAGCCCCGAGCCCTGCGGCGGGGCGCAGTCCTCGGGATTGCCGCGCCTGGCGGGCCCGTCGATCGCGAGCAGCTGTGCGCCGGCGAAGCGCTGCTGCACGCGGCGGGTTTCGAGACGCGCCGACGAGACGACGTGCTCGCATGCGACGGTTATCTGGCCGGCAACGATGCGCGCAGGGCGGCTGAGCTGATGCAGCACGTCAACGATCCCGAGATCGACGGAATCATCTGCGCGCGCGGCGGCTACGGCTGCGATCGGATCCTGCCACTGCTCGATGCCGAAGCGTTTCGCCGCGCCGCCAAACCGCTCGTCGGCTACAGCGACATTACCGCCCTGCTGCTGTGGCAGCGCCGCTGCGCGGGGTTGATCGGATTTCACGGGCCGATGCTCGATCGCGGCGGCGATCTCGATCGCAGCGCGCTCGAGCATCTGATCCGGCAATTGACGGGCGACGGGGTGCTCCCGTCGACGCTTCGCGGCGAGACCCTCGTCGGCGGCCGCGCTACCGGTCGCATCGTCGGCGGCTCGCTCACGTTGCTGGCCGCGAGCATCGGCTCCGCGTGGGAACCCGATACCCGAAACGCGATTCTCTTGCTCGAGGACGTCGGCGAGCGCCCGTATCGGATCGACCGCATGCTGCAGCAACTTCGCGCGGCCGGAAAACTCGACCGACTCGCGGCGATCGGCGTCGGGAGTTTCGAGAGTTGCAGCGATGAACGCTACCCGCAGCCCGACGTGAACACGGTCATCGAGAACACACTCGGATCGCTGGGCGTTCCGATCGTGCGCGGACTCCCGTTCGGTCACGTGAAGCAGAACCATGCTTGGCCGATGGGTGGGCGCGCTAGCATCGACGGCGCGAGCGGAGAGTTGCAGTTGCTCGAATGGGGAGTGCGTCAATCGTGAAATGGAGTGCGGTCCGGCGCAAGCTCGCGCGGGTTGAGCGTGCGATCGACAAGTCGATCGCGAGTGCAGAAATTCCGGGCGCCGTCGTCGGTGCGCGAATGCCGAAGCACGCAGAAACTCTCGAGTATTTCGACGAGCGCGGCCTCGCGGTGATGCAGCCCGAGCGGATCCCGATGGCGCGGGGGACGATCTTCGACCTCGCATCACTCACCAAACCCATCGCGACGGCGACTGCAATGCTGTGGCTCGTCGACGAAGGGGCCGTCGAACTCGATGCTCCGGTCGCGAAGTACCTGCCCCTGTTTTCCGAGCACGGCAAGGAGCAGATCTCGATCCGGCATCTCCTCAGCCATTCCTCCGGCCTGAAGCCGTGGCGGGCGTTTCACGAATTGCTGCTCCAGAAAGAACGAAAGACCGGAGAGGCGCTGATCGGATCGCCCGAGACGCGCGCATTCGTGATCGATCGCATCCTGCGTTCGGCGCCGGTGCACGAACCCGGCGAAGCTGCGGTCTACGGCGATCTCGACTTCATCGTGCTCGGAGCCGTCGTCGAGAGCGTCGCCGGCAAGCGCCTGGACGAATTTTGTCGCGAACGGATCTTCGAGCCGCTCGGTATGTCCGACACTTTCTTCATTCCGATCGGACGAGACGCGAAACCGCTCCCCGAGCTGACGAAGCGCCGCATCGCAGCAACCGAGAACTGCCCCTGGCGCAACCGCATCCTCTGGGGGGAAGTACACGACCCGAATGCGTCGGTGATGGGCGGCGTGGCGGGACACGCCGGACTCTTCTCGACGGTCGACGATGTCGTGAAGTTCGGCCAGACCGTCATCGACGTCTGGCACGCGCGCAGCGACGCACTTCCTGTCGAAACGCTGCGTCTGTTCCTGACCCGCCAGGGCCTGCCCGATTCCTCGGATTGGGCACTCGGCTGGGACACGCCGACCGAGGGGATGTCTGCATCTGGAAAACATTTTTCAAAACAGTCGGTCGGGCATCTGGGGTTTACGGGCACCTCGCTCTGGATCGATCTCGAGCGCGAACTCGTCGTCGCCCTGCTGACGAACCGCGTGCACCTGATCGCCAAGAAGAGCCGATTCGGACTCCGCCCAATCGTGCACAACGCGATCGTCGAAGCGTTCGAGGCGGGTTAGTTGCGCAAGTCGCCGCGACACGTTCACTTCGTCGCGATCGGCGGCACGGGCATGGGGTCGCTGGCCGGGCTCCTCGCGGCGCGCGGGATCCGGGTCACCGGCTCGGACGACACCCTCTACCCGCCGATGAGCACGCTGCTCGAACAGTGGAAAATCCCGGTGAATTCCGGGTTTCGCGCCGAACACGTGCTCGATCCGCGCCCGGAACTCGTCGTGATCGGCAACGCGGTTCGGCCCGACAACCCCGAAGCGCGTGCCGCGATCGACGAGAAACTCCCCTATTTGTCGTTCCCCGACGCCCTCTACCAGCTCGCGATCGCCGACAAGCATTCCGTGGTGGTTTCGGGAACCCACGGCAAGACGACCACCACCAGTCTCGTCGCGGCGCTGCTGCTCGGCAGCGGGCGAGACCCGTCGCTGCTCGTCGGTGGCCACTCTCACGATTTCGCAGGAAGCTTTCGCGAGGGACAGGGCGAACACTTCGTCGTCGAGGGCGACGAATACGACACGGCTTTCTTCGACAAGACGCCGAAATTCCTCCACTACGGCGCACGTACGCTCTTGATTACTTCCGTCGAATTCGACCACGCGGACATCTACCGGGATCTCGAGCACATCAAGCAAGCTTTCCGGAAACTCGTCGAGGGCATCCCCCCGGATGGGACGATCATCGCAGCGCTCGCTTATCCGTCGGTTCGCGATGTGGTTGCGGACGCGCGCTGCCGGGTCGTCGCCTATGGCGTCGACGGCGTCGGGCTCGACTGGTGCGGCTCGAGGCTCGAAGCGGATCGCAGCGGAACCCATTTCGACATCGAGCGCGACGGGAAGCTCGTCACGCGCGCTTTCGTTCCGCTTTTCGGAGGCTTCAACGTCGAAAATGCGCTCGGCGCCCTCGCCGCGACGGCCGCGCTCGGTGTCTCACTCGAGGCTGCAATTTCGACACTCTCTAGTTTCAGAGGCGTAAAGCGCAGGCAGGAATGGCGGGGCGAGCAGCGCGGCGTCGCGGTGATCGATGATTTCGCCCACCATCCCACGGCGGTTCGCGGCTCGATCGATTCGATTCGCCAACGCTTTCCGGGTCGGCGCGTGATCGCGGCGTTCGAACCGCGCACCAACACGAGCCGGCGCGCCATCTTTCAACAGGACTACGCGACGGCTTTCGACGGCGCGGATCGGGTCGTGATCCGTTCCGTCGACCCAGGCCCCATCTACAGCGCAACCGGACCCGTCGAGGCTTTCTTCTCGTCGGAACAGCTCGTTTCCGATCTCGAAGAGCGCGGTGTAGCGGCGACCGCGTGCCGAAACGTGGACGAAATCATCGACCTGCTGGTGGCCGAATGCAGAGCTGGCGACGTGGTCCTGTGCATGAGCAATGGCTCATTCGACGATATCTGGCAGCGCTTGCTCGGCGCACTGCGCCAGAGCGCCCAGTCGCCCGACTCTCAATCGCTGCACGAGTAGGAGAGCAGCCGCGCGCGCGCACCCTGACCCGCTGCGCGCCGCAGCGCGTCGGCGACGAAGCGGCGGCCGCGATCGACGGCGGCGGCAAGAGGCGCGCCGAGCGCGAGTTGAGCGGCGATCGCCGACGACAGCACGCAGCCGGTTCCGTGGAACGGGCCACCGGCAACGCGTTCGCCTTCGAGCCAGCAGAGCGACACGCTGCCGCCGTCGCGCTGGGCGAGCAGATCGCGCGGGGACCCGTCGCGGTGGCCGCCCTTGACGAGCGCCGCCCGGGCGCCGAGCCCCGACACGAGCGCGCAAGCCGCCGCCTCGGCCCCCTCGTCGCTCGAAGTGTCGCAGTCGGTCAGTGTCGCAGCCTCTTGGAGATTGGGCGTGACGAGCGCCGCGCTGCCGATCAGGGACTGGAGCGCTCCGAGCGCGCGCCGCTCGAGCAGCGGGGTGCCGTCGCTCGCCCACAGCACCGGATCGATCACGATCGGAACTCCGGCCGCTGGCGACAACAATGGCGCGAGCGCCAGCTGTACGTTTCGGACCACGTCGTCGGAGGCGAGTGCGCCGATCTTGATCGCGTCGGGCGTCAGGTCTCGCAGCAATACGCGGATCTGCTGCAGGACGACCGACGGAAACGCCGGCAATACCTGGTGGACCTTCGCGGTGTCCTGAACGGTGAGCGCCGTGACCACGCCGGCCCCGTGAACGCCCAGCGCGCGAAAGACCTGGAGATCCGCCTGGAGACCGGCTCCTCCGGTCGGGTCCGAACCCGCGATGCTGAGTGCGACCTTCATCGCCGGCCATGGTAAGGTGGGGCCCCGTGATGCGCACCATTGCCCGACAGCGCGAAATCGAACGCTCGGATCCGCGGGTTCGCCCCGGGCGCGGTTTCGGTTTCGGGCTTGGTTTTGATTTCGCGCGCGGTTTCGGTTTCGGTTTCGGGCGCGGCCTCGGACGCGGTCTCGGGCGCGGCCTCGGGCGCGGGCGCGGGCGCGACGGTGACCGAACGACCGCGAGCAGGCTCGTCGGGCTGACGCTCGGCCTCGCGCTGTCCGCGGTCGCCACCCACCCAGCCGCGGCGGAAACACCCGATGCAAGCGCGGCGGCTCCGACGAACACGTGGTACGCCCAGTCGATCTCGCACAGTGACACCGGAATGAACGTCACGTATCTCTGGTCGCTGAAATCCAAATTCCGCGCAGAAATCGTGGCCAGGGGGCATCGGCTCGTGACGATCGTCAACGGAGACACCTACTACGCGTACGACGTGCTGACGATGAGCGGCATCGCGATCCGGCGCGCGGCCTCGGCGATCGCCGCCGATTCGCCCAATCGCCGACCGTTTGGAAACGAGGCCCAGTTGCTGATCGAGCAGGGCGGCGAAAGGATTCGCGAAGATTCCGTCGCCGGAAGACGCGCCGCGATCTATCAGGTCACCGATCAGGACGGTCGCCGGATCGTCTGGGTAACCGAAGACGACCGGCAATTGCCGATACGCGTCGAAGTCTTCGACCGCAAGGCGGGGTCGACGCGCTACAAAGAATACGTCGATTGGGTGAGCGGAATCGAAATGCCGGATGCGTTCTTCGAGCCCGAGCCCGGCATTCAATTCGAGCGCCTCGAGCTCAAGGAGTACATCCGCAAAGTGCTCGACCAGGATCCCGCGAGCTCGATCCCGATCCTCTTCCGGGAACTGCTACACGGCCCGGCGCCCGACTAGCGGCTCGAACCCGGAACGGGTTCGAGCTGCGCTGCAAGGGAAGCGAAGCTTCCCCCGCTAGCGGGTCGCTCTCGATCAGCTCACCCAGGTGATGTTCGCGTCCGCGATGGCCGGGGTGCGGTCAGCGAGCACGGCGAGCTTGCGCGCGAGCGTCCCCGCGAGTTCGCGGAAGATCTGCGCGGCCAGCGAATCCGGGGCCTGCACGACGATCGGAACGCCCGAATCACCGCCCTCGACGATCCGGGGGTCGATCGGGACCTCTCCCAGAAACGGCACCCCGAGTTCGTCCGCGGTGCGTTTCCCTCCACCTTTTCCAAACAGGTAGTACTTGCGGTCCGGCAGGTCCGGGGGCGAAAAATACGACATGTTCTCGAGGATCCCGAGCACGGGAACTTCGACTTTCTGGAACATCTTCAGGCCTTTTCGCGCGTCGATCAGCGACAGGTCGTTCGCGGTCGTCACGATCAGCGCACCGGCGAGCGGCGCCTGCTGGGTCAGCGTGAGGGCAGCGTCGCCGGTACCGGGCGGCATGTCGATCACCAGATAGTCGAGCTCGCCCCACTCGACATCCGTGAGAAATTGTTTGACGAGCCCGTGTACCATCGGCCCGCGCCAGATCACCGGCGAATCGTCGGTCACGAGAAATCCCATCGACATCACGCGCATTCCGTAGGCGACGTGCGGGATGATTCGCTTGCCGCGCACTTGCGGGCGGCCGCTCACTCCCGTGAGCAGCGGCAACGACGGCCCGTAGACGTCTGCATCCATCACGCCCACGCTGGCACCCAGGTCGCGCAGCGCGACCGCGAGATTGATCGCGGTCGTGCTCTTTCCCACGCCGCCCTTCCCGGATGCGACGGCAATTGTGTTCTTGACGCCCGGGAGTACCTCGGAGGCCGAAGGGCCAAAATTCCGCCCGCGCGTATTCGCGGTCATCGTCACTTCGACTTCGCGGACGCCCTCCAGCGCGAGAACGCGCTCGCGCGCCGCGCGTTCGAATTCCGCCTTGACGGGACACGCGGGTGTCGTGAGTTCGATCGAAAAGGAGACCTTGCCAGCGTCGATGCGAAGCTTCTTGATGAAACCGAGATCGACGATGCTCTTGTTGAAATCGGGATCCATGATCGGGCGCAGCGCGCCCAGGACATCGGTCTCGCTGACCTGCGGGGGCATGCTTCTCCTCGTGGCTGGGTGGTCGAGCCGTCGGCGTTCCGGGACCCGGGAGACTAGCTCATCCGGGCCGAGCGGATATATTGCTTCGCCGTGGCGGACGCATACGACGACGTGTACCGGCAATCGCTCGCGGACCCCCGGCGATTTTGGGCGGCCGCCGCGCAGGAAATCGAATGGGTGCGCCGGCCGCGGGCCGTCTTCGACGACTCGACGCCGCCGCGGGTTCGCTGGTTTCCGGGCGCGATGCTCAACAGCTGCTTCAACGCGGTCGACCTGCACGTGCTCACGGGGCGCGGCGAGCAGGCCGCGCTGATCTACGACAGTCCGGTCACGGCGACGAGCCGCCGCTTCAGCTATCGCGAACTGCAGCTCGAAGTCGCGCGCGCGGCGGGGGCACTCGCGGCGCTCGGCGTCGAGCGCGGCGATTGCGTGCTGATCTACATGCCGATGATCCCCGAGGCCCTGATCGGGATGCTCGCGACGGCGCGACTCGGCGCGATCCACTCGGTGGTATTCGGCGGGTTCGCGGCGAGCGAACTCGCCCAGCGCATCCAGCACGCCGCGCCGAAACTGATCCTGACGGCCAGCTGCGGGATCGAGCCCGGCCGCGTCGTCCCCTATCTGCCGTTGCTCGAGGACGCGCTCGATAAAGTCAGCAACAAACCCGCGCATTGCGTCGTCGTCAATCGACCCGAACAGCCCGTGGCGCTGCGCGACGGGCGCGATTTGGACTGGCAGGCGATCACCCAAGGCGCGCAGCCGCATCCCTGCGTGCCCGTCCCAGCGAGTGAACCGCTCTACATCCTCTACACGTCCGGCACCACGGGCGCACCCAAGGGCGTCGTGCGCGACAACGGCGGCCACGCGGTCGCCCTCAAGTGGAGCATGCAGAACATCTACGCGACGCAGCCCGGCGACGTCTTCTGGGCGGCCTCCGACCTCGGCTGGGTGGTCGGCCATTCCTACATCGTCTACGCGCCGCTGTTCATGGGCTGCACGACGGTCCTCTACGAAGGCAAGCCCGTCGGCACGCCCGACGCGAGCGCGTTCTGGCGCGTGATCTCCGAGCACCGCGTCAACACGCTCTTCACTGCGCCGACCGCCATGCGCGCGATCAAGCGCGAGGACCCCTCGGCGGAGTTGCCGAGAAGATTCGACCTCTCGAGCCTGCGCGCGCTGTTTCTCGCGGGCGAGCGAGCGGATTCCGACACCGTCGAGTGGTGCGAGCGCGCGCTCGGCGTGCCCGTGATCGACCACTGGTGGCAGACCGAAACCGGCTGGGCGATCGCCGCCAACTGCCTGGGCCTGTCGCCGCTGCCGATCAAGCGCGGCTCGCCGACGAAGGCCGTTCCGGGCTACGACGTGCGCGTGCTCGACGACGACGGACGGGAGGTCAGCGCCGGCAACATGGGCCACGTCGTCATCAAGCTGCCGCTGCCACCGGGATGCATGACGACACTCTGGCAGAACGACGAGGGTTTCGAGCGCACCTATCTCGAGCGATTTCCGGGCTACTTCCAGACCGCAGACGCGGGCTATGTCGACGCGGACGGCTACCTCTGGATCATGGGCAGAACCGACGACGTGATCAACGTCGCCGGCCATCGCCTGTCGACCGGCGCGATCGAAGAGGCCATCGCCGGCCACCCCGACGTCGCGGAGTGCGCGGTGATCGGTGTGAAGGACGCCATCAAGGGTCAAGTGCCGCTGGCTTTGCTCGTTCTCAATGCGGGAGTGACGAGCGACCCGCAAACTCTCATAGCCGAAGTCGTCGCTCGCGTGCGCGAGCAGATCGGTCCCGTCGCGGCGCTCAAACAGGCGTGTGTGGTGCCGCGCCTTCCGAAGACCCGCTCCGGCAAGATCTTGCGCGGCACGCTGCGCAAGATCGCCGACTCCGACGCGTATCGGACCCCGCCGACGATCGACGATCCGAGCGCGCTCGACGACGCGCGCCGCGCGCTCGAGGCCCTCGGCTACGCGAAGTCAATCTGAGCAAGACGGCGGAGCGAGAAAGCGCGCCGCCGCACACCTCGCGCGTCGTCGCCTAGGGGCGCGCGCGCTGGCGGCGCCGACGCGCGAGAACCGCGAGCCCGAGCGCGCCGACACCCTGTAGGATCAGCAGATGCGGCTCGGGGACGGCCTGGAGCCGCTTCAGTTGTGCGCCTTCCACCGAAACCGTCGGCATGCTGATCAGCTGGTAGCCGCCACCGAGTGGCGAACCGAGCACACCGTAAGTCACGCCGACGAGCTCGCCCTCTTCGTTGATCGCCCACGCCCAACAGATATCCGACACGCCGTCGTCGAAACTGCAGCGCGCCTCGCCCTCGCCGACCGGGAAGCGCTTCTCTAGCGCCAACATGCCGTCCTCGAGCTGGTTGAAGACGGCGAGACCGCTGATTCCCTCGGTGGCGTAGACGCGGTTGTCGTGGCTCGAGATCGAGACCTTGAAGAACGCGGTGTTGGGCGACGCGGCGATGCGCTGGAACTCGACCGGATTGGTTGGATCCTGGATGTCGACGACGAGGAACCCGCCGATCCAGAGCGGCACGAACGCGAGCCCGCCCGATACCTCCACGTCTTGGGGCACGGCTTCCTGATCCGAGAGCGGAATGTTCGTCGGATTGGTGTCGAGGTGCCCGAGCAGGGCTGGCGCACTCGGGTCGCTGACGTCGACGATTTGGAGTCCCTCAGTCGATGCCACGTAGGCGAGCAGACGCGGCGGACCCTCGCCCAGTGCGAGATCGAGTCCCACCTGTGAGAAATCGAGTTCGACCGAGACGGCGAGCGAGGCACCCCAATCTTCGGTGTCGCCAATGGATCCGCGCGGCTCAATCTGGCAGCTGTTCGGCACGCAATCCCCGATCACTTCGAAGATCTGCAGCCCCTGCCAATACGAGGCCACATAGAGCATCAGATTCTGTCCGTCCGCGGACACGGAGCCCGCGGCCTCTTCGGCCAACCCGAACGGGATCGGGATGCTGCCGCGGAAGCTGGGATTGCTCGAATCCGACACGTCGACGCCAACGACCCCGCAGGCGCCAGCGGAAATCACGGCATCGACTTCTTCACCCTCTTCGATCAGTTCGACCTCGTCGGCAAAAAAGCCGCCCGGGCACTGGCTGTTGGTGGCTGTGAAGTTGCTCATCGGCGAAGCCGCGTCGCGATTCGACACGTTGTGGATGTCGAGTCCGCTGCGCTGCAGCGCGAGATAGGCGCGGTCCTTGGCGTCGTTGATCTTGATCGCCTCGGGCCAATTCGACACCCCGAACGGCCCGTGAATGACGGGCGTCGGAACCGCGCTGGGCGTCGCCGTGGGAGTGAGAGTAGGCGTCGCAGTCGGCGTGGGCGTCTCCGTCGGCGTGAACGTCGGCGTCACCGTCGGAGTGAACGTGGGCGTCGCGGTCGGAGTGAACGTTGGCGTGGCAGTCGGCGTCGCGGTCGGAGTGAACGTGGGTGTCGCGGTCGGAGTGAACGTCGGCGTGGCAGTCGGAGTTGCTGTCGGCGTGGGTTCCGCGCACTCGTCGGGAACGCCGTTTTCGTCTTTGTCCGAGCTGCCGCCCGCGCCGGAAACCTCCGAGCAAGCCTTACCGAAACCGAATGGATTCACGTCGCAGGTATCGGCGATGCCATTCTCGTTGCAGTCTGCATCCCAGAACGCGAGCGCGGGACTCGAGAAAATCGTCACCTCCCCGTCGTCGAGACATGAGGCCACGATTTCGTCCACGCCGATTCCGCCGTCGCCCATGTAGGTAAAGCTCGCTTCGCCAGCCTCGTCGGTCGTCGCCGAGCCCGAATCGCCAGCGTTCGGTCCCGAGGTGACGTTGAAGCCGACTTCCCTTCCAACCACGGGGTCGACGACGTTGATGGTCACCCTCGCGGTGACCGTGTGGCTCGCTCCGGGTGAATTCAGACCCCGATCGGGTGTCAGCGCGACCCGCTTTTCGGCGATGGGATCGAGCGCGAGTCCTCCCGGGTAGCCATACGAATCGTAAAGCGCAAAACCATACGCGTAAGCGCCAAACGGACGCGGGCAGGACAACACATGCGTACCGGCCGACACCGGCTGCCGAGCGCCAGAAAATCCACTGCTTCCAATGACCGAGAAGGGCGCTGAAAACGCAGCTCCGTCGATCGTGCAGCTGCCGACATCCAACGTGTCGACCGCAACGTTGATGTAGTTGCTGAACGCGACAGGCTCGGTCGCAGGGGTGCTGAGCGTATAGCTTCGAAGGAACTGCTCAGTCGGCGGGATCATCATCATGAACGGATCCGAACTCACATCGTCCGCAGTCGTTCCCTTCGAGTATTGCATCACCATCACGGGTCGCGTCGCGTCGATCTTGTGGAAGGTGTCCGACGCAAGATCAGCCTCGTAGTACGCAGCGCGACCGAGTGTCGCCACGAGAACGCCGTCGATGCGAACTTCGGTTCCGGCGTCCCGCGCGATGATGCGAAACAGATCGCCTCTGAGCCGGGTCGCGAGGGGCACCGTCAAGAAACTCACGCCCCAGGTTGCCGTCGGTGGCAATTGTTCGACAATGTGGTCACACGCGTATGCGGTTTCCGGAATATTGATGCATATCGCTCCCCCATAGACCGCCACCGGCTTGTCCGACTGAATGATCGATCCGCTCACGTCCACGGATTGAAGTTGGTAGGTTTCTAGGCGATCCAGATTGATCTGATAGGGAACTCCCGCGACTCGAATTCCGCTGGAGTTGCTCAGAGTGATCGTGACGGTGGTTTCGTCTTGCACACCGACGATCAGCAACTCGGAATTCACGGAAGTTGCGCCGAAGCTCAGCACGAGGTGGTCCGTACCGAGTATGTCGGTCGGAAGCCCGAGGAACGCGTCCGTCGTGTACTGGACCTGATTCAAGCCGTACACGACGACGTCCGCCTCGGCAGTCACGCGCACGCCCAGGTTCGCGAATGTGTCGGAATCGAAAGCGCGCACCTCGATCGGCAGCAGGACCGAAGTTACGGTACCCGGAACGACATTGAACGGAGCCGAGAATTCGAGGCCGGGAATCTCCACGGTCCCACTCGTGGCGACGGCACCCGTAATGAAGAGCACGACGTTCCCAAGGCTGCCGTAGGCATTGTCCATGAACCCGAGCACGAACTCGGTTCCCGCGTTGTCTTGCCGGGCAGTTGCGGGCGAGGTGGCCAATAACCCGGTCGCCAATGCGATCCAAGTCGCAGCGAGAGCGCGCCGAGCGCTTCTCGAACCGCGTCGACCAGGCGAATTCATCGGAGCTGCCATCGCGTCACATCCTTCTCAGACCGGTTCCGCCCCGCGAAATTTGCGCGCGGACGGCGCGTAGGGGGAAATCCACCCCGCGCACATTATGCCGTTGATGCATGCTGTAAGTCATCTTCTTTTTTTCGCTTTGCGCGCCGAATCGGCAGCGCAAAATAGGGCGCTTCAATTCGGCCCGCCATCGGGCGTCGAGATCGGGGCGGGCTCGCGAGAACGATCCGGATACGCCTACTCTTCCCGAGAGTTGCGCATTGCCGCGGGGCGAACGCTGCTGGCCTGGAAGCTTCGGGGCGCGCGCATCGAGCAGCCGCGAAAGGATCTGTGTGTCGGACCAGACAGCGAATTCCCCCGACGCGCCGGGGTCAGAACGAGCGCTGATTTCCTCGGACCCGCCGGGGTCGAAAAAGGCGCCGATATCCCCGGGCCGGCCGGGGGGCGGCCGCCGTGCTTCGGGCAGGGCGGCGGCAGGGCTCTGGCCGGCTGGCCGGGCCCGCTGGTTGCCGCTCGCGTGTATCGGCCTCGCCGCGGCGCTCGCTAGCCTCACAGCGCTCTGGGTCTCGCGTTCGATGACCGGCGAGGCCCGCGACGGCCTCGAAATCACCACAGCGGCAACGCGCGACGAGAAGCCCCCTCTCAGCGACGCGCAGCGCCGCGAAGCCGCGCAGAGGGCGCGATTCACAGCCGTGCGCGACGCGCTGCTTGCGCTCGATCCATCGCGTCTGCCGGGTCTTGCGTCCGAGAGGGACAGAGCTGGACTGAGTGCTCGCGTCTGGACGCTTCCCGACCCGGTCGAAAACGATGCGATTTACCGCGTGGGAATCGAGGCGGATTGCGCGTGCTCGGCGCTGTTGTTTTCCGTGAGCGCGACGAGCGACGAAATTGCGCTCCTCTACCCAAATTTGTTTCAGATCAATTCGCGGCTCGAGGCGGGCGCGCCGGTCGAGGTGCCGTCGACACCGGAGTGGACGCTGCGGGCGGTGGGTGGCGAAGGGGTGGATGTGCTCGAGCTGCTGATATTTTCGGAGCCGCCCGCATTTCCGAGTGATCGCAGCTCGAGCTGGCTCGCCGCGCCCGACCGGCCGGATCGAATCGCGGAACTCGAAGCGCTGCTCGAGGCGCTCCAAACCGGCGAGTGGGGTGTTGCGACGACGACGCTCCGGATCGTTTCGAGCGCGGTCGGGAATGCAGCGCCCCTGCGCGAACCGCTTTGAAACGCTTGAAAATGCGTGTTGACAGCGAGCCCGTGGGTTGGTCCAATGCTCCGGCGTCGCGCGCGGATCCGCGGCAGCGCAGGCTGCCTAGCCCGCCCGCGAGTGACGCTGCAGAGCATGCGCGGGCAGCCTGGAAGTGTTTCTCGCCAAGCAGCGCCCTTCGAAGCTGCTGGCGATTGATTGGACGATTGATTTGACGATTGACTGGGCGATTGATTTGACGATTGACTGGGCGATTGACTGGCCGATTGATTGGGCGATTGACTGGACGATTGACGATTGATTGGAGAGTGGATGGAGGACGGGACCTTGCGATTGCAGTTGCACGCCGGCCAAGCCAAGCGGCCGCGCCGAGGCGGATGGCGCTACATCGCGCTCGCACTCGCGACCGCGGCGCTCGCGCAACCCGCCGCGGCGTCGGTGAAATCCGAGATTGCCTTTCACCAGGGCGTCGTCGCGTTTGGCAGCGGCGATCTGGCTGCCGCCCAGGCGGCCTTCGAAGCGGTGCTCGCCGAAGACAGCGACGACGCCGCGGCGATCCACTACCTCGGCCTGATCTCCGCGGAGCGCGGAGATTTCGAAGCGGCCGCCAGCCACTACCAGCGCGCGCTCGAACTCGATCCCGACGACGTCGACGTCCGCTTCGATCTCGGCTCCGCGCTGCTCGAATCCGGCAAGACCGCCGAAGCCAGGCGCGAATTCGACCAGGTGCTCGCCGCGGAGCCCGACCGGGCGCGCGCGCAGCTGTTTGCGGGCATCGCCGCCTACCGCGCGGGCGCCTACCGCGAGTCGCTTCCGTTTCTGGCTCGCAGCGTCGAGCTCGATGGCGAACTGCGCCCACAGGCCCTCTACTACACCGGCCTGTCGCAGGCGCACCTGCAGGATTTCCCGGCCGCCGCGGGCGCGTTCGCGCAAGTCGAGCAGTCACCGCTCTCGCCACTGTCGGACTCCGCGCGCAATCTCGCTCGCCAGGTCACGCCGAGCGCCGAGCCGGCGCGGCGCTGGACGCTCGGAGCTACCGCCGGACTGGAATACGACAGCAACCCGACGATCGCGGGAGAAACGCTCCCGCAACACCAAGACGGTCGCGGCGTCTTCCGGATCGAGGGCAGCTATCTGCTCTACGAAGACGAACGCTATTCGGCGACCGCGGGCTACGACGCCTATCTCAGCGCGCACTTCGACCAGACCTTCGTCAACCTGATGACTCACTCGGGTTATCTCGCGACGGCCGCGGATTTCGATCCCGTCACCTT
This sequence comes from uncultured Spirochaetales bacterium, assembly GCA_964494795.1. GTDB lineage: Bacteria > Myxococcota_A > UBA9160 > UBA9160 > SMWR01 > JACZVU01. The sequence goes on from CAZBSV010000181.1 coordinate 40,457, forward strand.
CAACCTGCGCTACGACTACGCGTACACCTGGATCGACGCGTTTGACACGAAAAAGTTTCGTGAGCTCCAGCGCGTCACGCCGTCGGTATCTTATCGCGAAGGCGACTGGGGGTTCAGCCAGGCCTACTACCAGTTCCACCACGAGGACTTCAAACGCCCGCTGCTGACGGATGCGCTGAACCGCGACGGATATCGAAACGTCGTGGGATTCAATCAATTCTTCTTTCCGGGTTCCTATCTCCCGGAATCTGTGCCAATTACCTACTTCCGGCTGGGTGCGCTCGGGGATTTCCAACGCACCGACGGCAGCGAGTTCGACTACGATTCCTGGGAGTTCTCGTTCGGCTTTGGCGCGGAACTCCCGTGGGAGATCGATCTCTCGATCCTGTATCGCTTGACGGAGCGCGACTATCGGAACCAGAGCGTGTTTTCGACTCCGCCGAACAGCGAGATACGCGATGATCTGCAGAACCGCCTGACTCTCGAACTCAACAAGGCGATCGGCGATCACTGGCAGGTCGCGGTGGCGGGTTCGTTCACCTTTGACGACTCGAATGTCGCCCTCTATGACTACAATCGCGAGATCGTGGGTGGCTATCTGACGTATCGTTTCTAGCAATCGACGCGCAAACAACAGCGAGAGGAGAGAGAAAATGCGGAATATGCGGACTGGAACTTCTGAGCTGAGACGGATCTTTCTCTGCACGGCCAGCTTCGGCGCGTTCGCCTGCCTTGCGGGAAGTGCATGGGCGGCGAACGACGCGCGGCTGACAGCCGTGAAAGGGGATGCGTCGATCTCGGCTGGCGCACTCGACAGCCACAGCGAACTCGCCGATGGCGACGATCTCGAGACCGGAGACGAGAGCGGTTGCTCGATCCTGTTGGATCAGAACGCCGTGGTGGAACTCTGCGGTCAGACCCGGATCTCGTTCGCGACCGACGAGAAGCGCGGCAACCGGATCGTGAACGTCGAATCCGGCAAGTTGCGCATGGTCGTCGAGCCGCGCTCGCCCGGCGAGCGGATCGAAATCCACACCCCGGCGGCAATCGCGACGATCCTCGGGACGATCATCTACATATCGGTCGACCCGATTACCGGCGAAGAGACCTTCACCTCGTCGGACAGCCGGGTCAACATTCGCGACCGCGACGAGGTGGACTGCACGCCGATCGGGCTTCCCGCAGAAGCGGGAATACCGCGATGCGCCGAGGGCACCACGATCGGTGGCCTCGAACAGCTCACCGTGGTGCCGGGCGAGAAGCAGCGCGACAAGAAGAGTGTCGACGAACAGGAACTCGCGCAGCTCGGCGGCTGCCTGTTCGACTTTCACGAACTCGCGGCGCGCATCGATCGAGCGGCCCAGGAGAGCAAGTCGACCGACCGCATCGTCGCGATCGACGTTGCTGTCGCGGACCTGCCGCCGGTTTCCCTCGAAGAAGGACCGTCGATCGAAACGGAGAGCGGCGACGACCTCGACGCGGAAATCAATCCGTTCGACGACTCCAGCCAGGAAGAGCTGATCCGGGAATCGCTCGCGCCGGATACGGATATTCCCGACTGCGGCGGCGGCATTCCGGGCGAGCACTGCGACTTCTGACGAGCGACCACCGCGACTTCTGACGATCGACCACCGCGATTTCTGACGCGCAAACACCGCGATTTCTGACGCGCAAACACCGCGATTTCTGACGCGCAAACACCGCGACTACTGATGCGCAAACACCGCGACTACTGATGCGCAAACACCGCGACTACTGATGCGCGTCCGTTCGGCGGCGGGGAGGCGAGCGGCTCGAGCCGAGGCGCGTCGCGCCGCTACAGCACGCCCGAGAAGATGAAGTTCGCCCAGATCAGCGGTCGATGGATCCCGAGTCGCGTCTCGCTCTCGAGTTGGGCGAGCTGCGCCGCTCGCAACGCCTCTGCGCCGCGAAGTGCGTCCGGCTTCGAGTCTTCGGAGACCAGCGCCGCGTAGAAGCTCCGCATCATCCGGCTCGTCGCAGCGTCGTTGCTGCGCCACAGACTCGTGACGAGCGCCTGGGCGCCCGCGGCGCGGAACCCCCAGCGAAGCCCGAGAATCTCCTGACCCCGGAGCGCCAATCCCGTCCCGGTGTCGCAGGCCGAGAGCACGACGAGGTCGGCGGCTTCGAGGTCGAGGCCCGCGACCTCGTAGGCGGTCAAGATCCCGCTCTCCGCTTCGGACTCGACCCGTGTCGGCCGATTCGCGCCCGCGAGCACGATCCCGGACATGAGCAGCGGATTGGGTGCGATCGGCCGCTCGCGCAGGTTTTCGCCATCAGCGGCCTGCGCGCAACCCGCGTTGCCCGCAAAATAGGCGTGCGTCGCAAAGTGGAGCAGGCGGGGCCGTGACGCGAGTTCGGCCGCGAGTCGCGGCTTGGTGACCTCGGCGCCGAGCAGCCGGCGCGGCTCCACGAGCAGCTCCGCGATGTCGTCGAGTTCGCGGCGCGTGGCCGGGAGTTCCTCGAATGCCGAAAGCTGACACGGTCCCGTGTCAGTCAGAATCACGGGGCCGCCGTTTCCTGCGCCGCCGAAGTCCGGCGCGCCCACGAGCAGCGATCGTTCGAGCGCGCTTGCACGACCCTTCTCGACCGATGCCTCTGCGAGTTCGTAGGCCGAGGTGAGATACCCGACGGTCACGCGTTCCAACAAATAGCGATTCGGGTCCGCGGGGTCGGGCAACACGCCGATCGGAATGCCCCAGAGCGAACCGTCCGGAATCACGAGCCAACGCTCGACTCCGGCGAGCGAGGCCATCAGCGGCTCGAGCACGATGCGACTGAGTTCGACTCTCGCGATCGGCTCATCCATCCGCTGGTCGCGCATCGCGGTCGCGAACTGCTCGGCGAATTGCTGCAGCTCTGCGCCGTTGCCGAGGTCGACCCGGCTCACCCGACATCCGTCAGCCCGAACGATCAGGGCCGCGTACGCGGGGGCGGTCTCGAAGGCACTGCCGCTGGAAGTCCGGTCATAGGCGATGAAATTGATCAGAGCCGCATCGGCGGGAAGGTTGCGGCAGGCGTTTTTCAAAACACTCGACGGGTCGTCGGCCGGACGCACGGCGCCTTGGGTGCCCTGCAACACCTCGAGATTCTCGATCGACGCCGCGAGCGATTTCACGCGCTCTGCGGTGTCGGGTCCGCGACCGAGCACCGCCGCCACGTAGCGGCGCCGCAACTCGTCGAGTTCCGGCGCAAACTGGGCGTCGCTGCGCGCGACGGCCCTTCGCGCGGCGATGCTGCGCAACACGGAATCGCGGTGCGGGAGCAGATCCAGGAACAAGATCTTCGGATCGCTGTCGCGAACGGACAACAGCGCGCCGATCACCTCGTGACTGTCCTGGGACAAGAGCGCCCGCTGGCGATCCGAAATCGCGCCGAAGGTCCGCTGGGAAAATACCAGGATCGAGCGCGAAGCCTGGGTCGATTGTTCACTCGCGACGGCGTCGTCCCCCTGCGCGAGCGCGATCTTCGCCCGGGTCGTGCGCGCGCGTGCAACCAGCGGATGCTCCGGGCCGAGGGATGCCGACAGGACTTCGATCGCGCGATCGATTTCCGACGCGGCCTGGTCGAGTTTTCCGCGTTGGGCGAGCAACTGGGCGATCGCGAGACGCGTCGGCGCGAGATCGGGATGATTGGATCCGAGCGCGCGTTGCTGCGCGGCGAGCGCCTGCTCGAGCAGCTGCTGCGCGCGATCGCCCTCGCCGAGCTCGAATTCCATTCGCGCCTGATTGCGCACCGCCGACGCGACACCCGGGTGATCGTCTCCCAATGCCGCGCGAAGACCCGCAACCGCGGTGGCGTACTGATCGGCCGCAGCACGATCCTTCGCCGACCCCCAACGAGCGAGTGCGCGATTGGTCTGAACCGTGATGGTGTCGACGCGCTCATCTCCTCCTGGTGTATCTCGCAAGATCTCGAGCGCCGACGCGAAAGAGCGATCGGCGCTCTCCCAGTCCCCGATATCTGCCTGCAGCACGCCGATCGCGTTCTCGGTTCGCGCGGTCTCGGCGTGCTTGGGCCCGAGAACCGCACGCCGCAGCCGCAGGGTCTCGCGATACGCGGCGATCGCCGCCGGAAAGTCGCCCGCCAGCCGGTAGGCGTCGCCCTGGAGCTGCAAGACCGCCGCCGTCGAGGGGTGATCGCCGCCGTAGCTCGCGCGATGACCATCGAGTGCGTTTTCGAGATGGATCAGTGCGTCTCTAGGCGATCCCAACAGCAAATTGGTGTAGCCCAGAGTCTCCTCGTACTCGGCGCGGTCCGCAGGTCGGCTCACCGCGGACTCGAGGCGATCGAGCTGCACGGCGGCCTTTTCGAGATCGCCAGCGTCTGCGTAGAGGCGCGCGTAGTCGATCCGATTCGCGGTGGCGCCGACCTCGGCGGCGAGCTGTTCCGCGATCGCTGCCTCCCGGATCGCCTCGTCTCGCTTGCCGAGTTGGAGCTGGATCTTCGCGAGCAGGTCGTGAAGCTTCATCCGCTCGGCGGCGCTCTCGGGCGCATCCGCGTGTTCGCTCGCGAGTAGCGCCGCTTCGAGCGCCTGGCGGTAGAGGGCGCGCTCGTAGAGTTGCAGCCCGACCGAGAGATGTTGCTCGTAGCTGATCTCGGGAAGCCGGTCGCGATCGGCTGCAGGTGCGGGCGTGCACGCGCGCAGCGCTTTGAGCGCCCGACCGACCGCGGGATCGGTCGCGCGCTCCGACCCGCCAGCCGACTCGGGCGCCCGGGTCGAGCTGCCCACGTACAAGCGCACGAGTTCCGCGGTCTCGTGGTCCGCGCCGTACTCGGATTCCACGGCGGCGAGGAGTTCTCCGAGAACGGCGTTCGCGTCACCACCCGACGTGCAAAGCTCCGCGGCCCGACGCGTCAGCTCGACCAGATCCGCGGATTCCGCGTCGACGCGGAGCGGGACCAAACAGAGCGCGAGGACGATCGGCGCGAGTCGCGGCAGGGACGGGATTACGGCTGCGCTCCCAGGTTGATCAGTTCGACGCGTCGGTTTCGCTGCCGACCCGTCGGGTCGACGTTGGTCGCAACCGGAGCCGACTCGCCGCGCCCGACGGTTTCCAGCCGCGCGGAGGGAACACCCGCGCCCACGAGGAAGCGCTCGACCGCTGCGGCCCGTCGCTGCGACAGCGCGTCGTTGTACTCGGCCGCGCCCGCGCTGTCCGTGTGTCCTTCGACGGAAAACCGGAAGGCGGCGAGCTCCTGCGCGGAAAGCGCGACGCCGACGCGTTCGAGCAGCACGACGGAGTCGGACTGGAGCCGATCCGAATCGAATTCGAAGTAGACGGGAAGCCGCAACGTCGGCGGTGCACCGGGCTCGATTCTCGTGCCGCGCGCCGGAGCCAGCGCCTCGATGATGTCTTCGGTCTGGATCGACAAGGCGTCGGCCGTCGTGAGGTCGGTCACGGCCGGGGCATTTTCCTGCGAGCGTGCAAGCGTCGAAGAACCAGACAGCGCGATTGCGACCACGAGCCAGACGAAATCGAAGCGCATCGGACCTCCTCGCGTCTGCGGCCGATCCGATCCCCCCTCGCGGCCGCGCGCGCAGCGTATGCTAGCTCTCGAGCTCCGGAAGCGAAGCGAAAAGATCGAGAGCCTCGGGGTTGGCGAGCGCTTCGCGATTGGCGATCTCTCGGCCGTGGACGACGTCGCGCACGGCCAGCTCTGCGATCTTCCCGCTGCGGGTTCGCGGCAGGTCGGATACCTGGATCACGCGCGCGGGGACGTGCCGCGGACTCGCTTGCTGGCGGATCCGTGCGCGGATCCGCTCGACCAGCGCGTCGTCGAGTTCGACGCGTTCCCGGAGCCGAACGAACAGAACCACGCGCACGTCGCCCAGCCACTCCTGGCCGATTGCGAGGCTCTCGAGCACCTCGTCGAGCTGCTCGACCTGGCGGTAGATTTCGGCGGTACCGATCCGCACGCCACCGGGATTCAGCACCGCGTCGGAGCGCCCGTAGAGGATCATCCCTCCGCGGTCGTTCAGTTGCGCAAAATCCCCCTGACACCAGACGCCGGGAAATTTCTCGAAGTAGGCCGCGCGATACGCCTCGCCGCCCGGATCGTTCCAGAATCCGATCGGCATCGATGGAATCGGTGCGCTGCACACGAGCTCGCCTTTTTCGCCGCAGACGGGCCGACCGGCTTCGCTGTATACCTCTGCCCGCACCCCGAGGCAGCGGGCCTGGATCTCGCCGCGCCAGACCGCGCCGATCGGATTGCCACCCACGAAGCAGGAGAGGATGTCCGTGCCGCCCGAGATCGACGAAAGGCACAGATCGCGCTTGATCTTGGCGTAGACGTAGTCGTAGCTCTCGGCGACCAGCGGCGAGCCCGTCGAGAGCAGCGTCTCCAGGCTCGATAGATCGTGCGTTCGGCGCGGCTCGAGATCCGCCTTGGCGAGCGCGTCGAGGTACTTCGCCGATGTTCCAAAGACTTTGATTTTTTCGCCCTCGGCGAAATCGAACAGCGCGCCCGCGCCCGGATGAAAGGGCGATCCATCGTAGAGCAATAGTGTCGCCTCGGAGGCCAGGCCCGACACCAGCCAGTTCCACATCATCCAGCCGCAGGTCGTGAAATAGAAGAATCGATCGCCGGGTTTCAGGTCGACGTGGAGCCGATGCTCCTTCAGGTGTTGGAGCAGGACTCCGCCGGCGCCGTGGACGATGCATTTGGGTGCGCCGGTCGTACCCGATGAATAGACGATGTACAGCGGGTGATCGAACGGGAACGCTTCGAAAGCGATCTCCTCGGGTTGAAATGCTGCGAGTGCACTCGCGTAATCGACCGCGTTCTGCACTCCAGCGCCCTTCGCGCCGGCAGCCTTCGCGTCGGCGCTCTGCACGTCGGCGCTCTGCGCGTCTGAGATCTGCACGCCGGCGTCCTGCGCGCCGGCGCCCGCGTAGGACGCGATCACGACCTGCCGCAGCGACGGAATCTGCTTGCGGATCTGCTCGACGCGCTCGCTCGAATCCCACCAGCGACCCGCGTAGCGATAACCGTCGGCGGCGAACAGGATCACCGGCTCGATCTGGGCGAAGCGGTCGAGCGCGCCCTGCACGCCGAAATCCGGCGAACACGACGACCAGATCGCGCCGAGGCTGGTCGTCGACAGCATCGCGACGACGGCCTCGGGCATGTTGGGCAGATATCCGGCGACGCGATCTCCCGCCCGCAGCCCCCACGCGCGCAGCTGTTGACGCAGCCGAGAGACGGCGCCGTAGAGTTCGGCGAAAGACAGCGACCGGGCGACGCGATCTTCGCCGCGAAAGATCAGCGCCGGCGTGTGATCGCGTCGGCGCAGCAGGTTCTCGGCAAAATTGAGCCGCGCGTCGGGAAAAAAGCGCGCGCCGGGCATCCGGTCGCCGTCGCGCAGCACCACTTCCCCGCGCTGCTCGCAGCGCACGTCGACGAACGACCAGAGCGACGACCAGAAGGACTCGGGCTGTTCGATCGACCAGCGATACAGCGCCGTATAGTCACCAATCGGGATCTGCCATTGTTCTTCGACCGCGCGAATGAATGCAGTGAGATTGGCCGCTTCGACCCGCTGGCGGCTGGGCTGCCAGATCGGCTGCATGGCGGATGCTCCTGCACGCTCGCGGGGGACTTCGCGGGGCGTCGAAGGTAGAGCGCGAAGCCTTTGCGGGCGAGTCCGCCGCGAGGGGTTGCGCGAGCGGGGGCGCCTACTCACAATCCCCCTGCGCTTCGAGCCGCGCGGGAGCCGCGCGGGAATCGCGCAGGAATCGCGTAGAAATCAAGCGGGAGCCGCGCAGGAATCACGCAGAGAGAGCGCCGAAATCGCGCGGGCAGCGCGCGGCGCCCGCTCGAGCAGCGGCGCGGATCTTCCGACGCGCGCTGCGCGCGGGCCCGAAGGGTGAGGAGGTTGCGCTGGGTTACGTGATCGCCGCCTACGCAATCACAATCGGATCACTCGGCGCCTACGCGCTGTGGATTCGCGGCCAGCGCCGCAAGTTGATGGATCGCGACAAGCGCGATTGAGCCCCACGCAAGATCAGCGCCCCCTCGCGATTCAAGACGAGGGGAGCGGCGCGCGCCGCGGCACAGATCGGCAGCCGCTTACGGCAGCGATTCCGAGAACAAGCTCGCGTCGTCTTCGATGGTTCGGTCGCAACCCGCCAGCAGCGCACCCGCGAGTCCGACTGCGGCCAGCGCGACGACCAGCCGGTTGAAAAACAAAATCAAGTTCGGCGATCTTCGACGCACAGGACGTCCTCCCATTCGGTCCCCCAGTCTGTATCAATCTTGAACCTAAGATTCCACACCCCAGCGGGCCGGAGCCCGAATCACCTCCGGGCGCGGGCCGTTCGCCGCGCGGAGCGAGGCTTACGGCAGCGACCAGGCGATCGCGATCAGGACGCATAAGCCCAGCGCGGAAGCAGCGCGTTCAGCGATCACTGGGCCGCTCGGCGTTCGCGCAAATCTCGGACAACGCGCGCGCCGCGCCGCGGGGGTCGGCCGCGCCGGCAATCGCGGAAATCACCGCAACGCCCGCCGCTCCGGCGGCGATCGCCCGCGCGAGATTGGCGCGATCGATTCCGCCGATCGCGACGACCGGCCGCGGCGCCACGGCGCGCACCACTTCTGCGAGCCGCTGCAGACCGCGCGGATCGCCGCAAGAGTCCTTCGTCTGTGTCGCGAAAACCGGGCCGAACGCGATGTAGTCGGCCGCTTCCTCGCACGCCGTGATGGCTTGTTCGAGCGTGTGCGTGGACCTCCCGAGCATCAGCTGCGCGCGCGCGCGCGCCGGAATTCTCGACGGCGGAAAGTCGTCTTGGCCGAGATGCACACCATCGGCTCCGACGGCGAGCGCGAGATCGAAGCGGTCGTTGACGAAGAAACCGACGTCGAATTTGCGCGTGATCTCGCGAATCGCCTCGGCCCATTCGAGCGCGACCCGGTCCGTGGCGCGCTTGGCGCGCAGCTGAACGATCGAAGCGCCGCCCTCGCAGGCGGCGCGCGCCTGATCGACCGGATCGATCCTCCAGTCGGAGCCGTCGTCGGCCAGCACCATCAGGCCGCGGATCGATGCAATCATTTTCGGCCCGGTACCGCGATACCGTCGAGCATGCCGTCGAGCATGCCGTCGAATATGCCGTCGAATATGCCATCGAGCATTCCGTCGAATATGGCGTCGAGCATGCTCTCCAGACGTCGCGCCACGTCAGGCCGCCCGCTCCTCGTCGCAGGCTGCGGGGTCGCGCTGTGCGACGGCGAAATAATTTCGCGTCAGGTCGAGAATCTCGTCGAGATCCTGCAATTCGAGCGTCTGCTGCCGGAATTTCGCACTGCCGTCCAGGCCGCGCGAATACGCAGCAACGTACTTCTTCAGATTGGTCGACAGGGTCCTCGAGTCGGTGAAGATGCGCTGCATCAAATCAATGTGTTTTTCGATGGTCGCGAATCGCTCGGCGCGGGTCGGCCGGCGCGCGCGCCCGGCGCGCGCAAGCGACAGCGCCTGCTCGAAGATCCACGGATTTCCCATCGCGCCGCGTCCGATCATCACGCCCGCCGCTCCGGTTTGCGCGAGCATCTCGAAGACGTCGCTGGATGTGACGATGTCGCCATTGGCGAGCACCGGCACTTCCGGAACCGCTGCGACGACGCGGCGAATGATGCTCCGATCCGCGCTGCCGGTGTATTGCTGGGCGCGGGTACGGCCGTGAATCGAAAGCAGCTCGGCGCCTTCATCGACGGCGATGCGCGCGAATTCCGGCGCGACGATCGACTCCGCGTCCCAGCCCGTGCGCATCTTGACCGACAGAATTCCCGAGAAGCTCTTTCGCATCGCGCCGACGATTCGACCCGCGTGCGGCAGGTCGCACAACAGAGCCGAACCCGCCCGGTTCTTGATGAACTTCTTCACCGGACAACCCACGTTGAGATCCACCCAGACCGCGCCCTCGGCGTCGAGCATGCGGCAGGCCTCGCCGAGAATCTCGGGCTCCGACCCGAACAGCTGGAACGCGACGGGCGCCTCGCGCGGGCTCGTCTCCAACAGCCGGCGGGTCTTCGGGCCGCCCATCACGAGCCCCTTGGCGCTGACGGTCTCGGTGAAACTCAGCGCGGCCCCCGCCTCTCGCGAAATCAGCCGGAAGGGCAGGTTCGACACGCCGGCCAGCGGCGCGAGCACGAGATTGCTCTCCAGCCGCAGCCCGCGCAGCTGGATCGGATGGATGGCGCTGGGGTCGACGGGCGGTCCCATCAGGAGCAATCCGGGGTCGCAAAGGGGCAGGGCACGCGCTGCGGAGCCATGCCTGATCTGCCGTGCCTAAAAACTGGCCGTGCCTAAAAACTGGCCGTGCCTGAAAACTGGCCGTGCCTGAAAACTGGCCGTGCCTAAAAACTGGCCGTGCCTAAAAACTGGCCGTGCCTAAAAACTGGCCGTGCCTAAAAACTGGCCGTGCCTGGAAACTGGCCGTAGCTAAAAACTGGCCGTGCCTGATGGCAATGCGCAGCCTAGCCGTCAGCGGGAGCAGCGTCGAGCGCGAAAAAGTCGGAAATTCAGCCAATTAGCGCGAGCGCCGCGTGACTCGGGCTACGTTCCCGGTCGTGCGAACGGGCATCACACCGGCCGAGGCGCTGCAAATCGTCCTCGAAAATGCGCCGCTGCTCGGCGCGGAGACGGTCGCTGTCGCGGAGGCCCGCGGCCGCGTGCTCGCCGAAGCGGTTGCCTCGAGCCGCCGCCTTCCCCCCTGCGACAATTCCGCGATGGACGGCTTTGCGGTGCGACGCGAGGATCTGCTCGGGGCGTCCACCCGTCATCCGGTCTCGCTCGATCTGATCGACGATATTCCCGCCGGCGGAGCGCCCGCGCGCGCGCTCGGGCCGGGACAGGCCGCCCGCGTGATGACCGGCGCTCCGATCCCAGCGGGCAGCGACGCCGTGGTGAGGCAAGAAGACGCGCAGCGCGACGCGGACCGGGTGGAGATCCGGGTCTCGCCCGCGCCGCGCGCGCACATCCGCGACGCGGGCGAAGACGTCGCGATCGGCGACCAGGTGCTCGATCGGGGCGCGCTGATCGGACCCGCGGAAATCGGCATGCTCGCCTCGCTCGGCCGCAGCGTCGTCGCCGTCCACCAGCGCCCGCGGGTCGCGATCCTTTCTGGCGGCGACGAACTCGTCGAGCCGGACGGCGACACCAGCGGGGGTCGCATCGTATCTTCGAATTCGTATTCGATCGCCGCGCAGTGCCTGGAAATCGGCGCGGAGCCCGTTTACCTGGGCATCGCGCGCGACACGCCCGACGACATCGAACAGCGGTTGAGGGCGGGCCTGCGCGCGGATGTGCTCGTCAGCTCTGCGGGCGTTTCCGTCGGAGACCGGGACTTCGTGCGCGGCGTGCTCGAAAAGCTCGGATGTTCGCTGCTCTTCTGGGGGGTGAAGATGAAACCCGGCTATCCATTCGCGTTCGGTCGCTTCGAAGCCGGCAATGGGCCGCTCGTGTTCGGACTCCCCGGCAATCCGGTATCCGCGATGATCACCTTCGAGCAATTTGCGCGGCCCGCGCTGCGCAAGATGGCCGGACGCCGAGCGCTGTTCCGGCCGACGCTGCGCGCCCGGCTCGCGGAAAGGCTCGAAAAAGAGGCCGGCCGACTCCACTTCGTGCGCGTCGATCTCGAACGAGAAGGCGATGAGATCGTCGCGCGAAGCACCGGCAATCAGAGTTCCGGAATCTTGCGCTCGATGCTGCTCGCGCGCGGCCTGCTGATCTTTCCCGCCGAAGCCCGCGAACTGCGCGAGGGAGACAGCGCGATCGTGCAGGTCCTCGACGAGGAATTCCTCGCCGCGCCTACGCCCGGGTTCTGCTGAGCCCGCGCAGGCGCGCAGCGGATTCGAACAGGAGATCTCCGATGAAGCCCAAGCAACGCCCGGCTTGCCCGAACTTCTCTTCGGGCCCGTGCGCGAAACGCCCGGGTTGGACGCCCGACGTTCTGGCCGACGCCAAATTGGGTCGGTCGCACCGCTCCAAGCCGGGTCGGGCGAAACTTCTCGAGGTCATCGAACGTTCGCGTCGCGCGCTCGGCATCCCCGACGACCACCGCGTCGGGATCGTGCCCGCTTCCGACACGGGCGCCGTGGAAATGGCGCTTTGGTCGCTGCTCGGCGCCCGGGGCGTGGAGATCCTGGCCTGGGAAAGTTTCGGATCCGAGTGGGTCGACGACGTGATCGCTCAACTCGGGCTCCAGCGCGCGCGCGCGTGGGTTGCTGATTACGGCGAGCTCCCGGATCTGGATCAGGTGGACTTCGCCAACGACGTCGTCTTCACCTGGAACGGAACGACTTCGGGCGTCTGCGTTCCCGATGGCGACTGGATCCCCGCAAACCGGTCAGGTTTGACGATCTGCGACGCAACATCGGCGGTGTTCGCAATGGACCTCCCGTGGCAGAAACTCGACGTCGTGACCTGGTCGTGGCAGAAGGTGCTCGGGGGCGAGGCCGGACACGGAATGCTGTCGCTTTCGCCGCGAGCCGTCGCGCGACTCGAGAGCTTCGAGCCGCCGCGACCGCTGCCCAAGATTTTCCGATTGACCAAGCGCGGCAAGTTGATCGAGGGAATCTTTCGCGGTGACACGATCAACACGCCCTCGATGCTTTGCGTCGAGGACGCGATCGACGCGCTGCGCTGGGTGGAATCGATCGGCGGGCGCCGCGAAGTCCGCAGGCGCTCGGAAGCCAATCTCGAGCGGATCGCCGAGTGGGTCGAGCGCAGCTCGTGGGCGGCGTTTCTCGCGAGTCGAGCGGAAATCCGCTCGTGCACATCCGTTTGCCTGCAGATCGCCGATCCCTGGTTTCAGGCGCTCGAACCGGACGAGCAGGCAGCGACCGCCAAGAGTGTCGCCCAGCGCCTGGAGGAAGAGGGCATCGCGTACGACATAGCCTCGTATCGGGATGCGCCTCCCGGACTGCGGATCTGGGCCGGAGCCACCGTCGAGAACAGCGACCTCGAGGCCTTGCTGCCTTGGCTCGATTGGGCATACGCCGAAATCAAGGGCAGCGCTTGATCGGAGACTGGGCGTACGCCGAAGTCAAGGGCAGCGCTTGATCGGAGATTGCGCGTCGATCAGAAGTCGAGCGCGGCGCTTGATCGGGAGATTGCGCGTCAATCAAAAATCAACCTGGAAGCGCATCTCCGCGATATCCGAATCACCGTCGACGTCGAGTACGATCGGCGGGCCGAGCAGCGTTCGATCCCGCAAGCTCGAGTGCACGTAGTTCAACAGCACCCGCGCGTTCGGGTAGAGATACCAGTTGAGGCCCGCGGTCATCGACCAGAGCGTGCCGCCTTGGATCATCTGGTCGTTGAGGTCGACGTAGCCAAAGCGCGCGGCGATCTCCCACGCCCCCCAGTCCCCGGTCGTGGGATTGAAGTTGGCGCGCGGGCTCACGCGTCCGAATTTGCCCTGACCGAGAAGGTAGTTCTGGTGCTCTCCGGTGAGGAAGAGGCCGGCTTGTGCGTATGCGCCCCAGAAATCCTCGTTCTTGCCCGTGTAGGCGTCCACGAACGCATGGCTATAGGATCCCTGGAACGAAGCCGGCCCCCACACCATCGCCAGTTCCGATAACACGATATCCGTATCATCGGCAGGAATGCTGGTTCCGGTATCCGCAAAATTCGGGGCGAGATGCGCGTCCGGGCGCCGAGAAAATTGCTGCATCGCATCGTGGTCCTGGAATCGATGCGAGTAGGTAAGACCCAGGTGAACGACGCGCTCGCCTTTTCCTTCGTAGAGCGGGACCGCCGCCAAGCGGCCCGTCACGCGCCAATCGTCGTCATCGTCGAACGAAAAGCCCGAGGAATTGGTGCGCTCGAAGACTCCGAGCTGCCACAACAGGCGCTGATCGAGAACCGCATTGGCGGCCAGGGCGCCGACGCTGCGCGCGGGCGCGGAATACTCGGCCAGTGAGTCTTCCAGGAAGATGTCGTCGTTACTGTTGGTCTGCTGTTCGAGCGAGTACGGCTCCTTCATCTGACCGACCGTCACAGTGCCAATCGGGCCGAGGTTCTGCAGTCCGACGTACATATCGGCCAGGCTGACGTCTCCACTCCCCGTGTTGGCAAACTCGAGCTGGGATTTGAAGAACAGATTTTCCCAGAGCGTACCCGAGAAGAAGATCCGCGCGCGTCGAAATTCGGTTCCAGATCCGTTGGAGCCGAGCGCGTTGTCGATTTCGTCAGCGGCGTGGATGTACGCCCAGTCGTTCTGGATTCGACCGCCGAATTTGAGCCGCAGCGCGCCGTCCTCGCGATCGAGCTGGAATCCGTTGTTCCAGTTGAAGTTCCAGTCGCCCGCTGCGGGCTGTTCGACGGCCGCTTCCTGTGTAGCGGGCGCGGCGTTTTCGACGACCACCGCCGTGGCCGCGGCCGCGCGCTCGACGGCAGCGTCCACGCGTTCGCGCTCTTCCGCGCGCGCTCGCTCCTTCAGGGAGCGGTATTTTTCCGCGTCGATCATTCCGGCCTGGAGCAGGATGTCGAGCAGCTCTTCGGTCACGCTGCCTTCCAGCGCAACATCGTCCGCCATGGCCAGCCGCGGCGCGACAGCGATTGCGAGCGTGGCGATAAAGCTCGCCAGCAGGGTCGATCTGAAAAACCAACGCATCGCCGTTTCTCCTCCACCTCCTCCAGGCAGCTGCGGAACATCGATTCGGCGGCGCAATACCAATGCAAAGCGCGTCCGCGCCAATGAATCCGACAACCCCCGCACGCTTCGATCCGAAATCAGCTGGCCGCAATCCTAACGCGCAACCGTTACTCTTTCACGACGATCTGGACGGAAAAATGCAGCAACAAGAATCCGCACCGATAGCCTGCCGGGGAAACGCTTTGACCCAATGGATGCAACGGCTGCGCGCGAAAATTCCCGCGGCGCCGGCGTACTGGTTGACGCGCTTCGCGCTGCTGCGCGCGCTCGGCTTCGTCTACCTGATCGCATTTGCTTCACTCGCCGGCCAGTTGCTGCCGCTGATCGGTTCGCAGGGTCTGTTGCCCGCCGCAAAGCTGCTGGAACTCGGCCCCGAACACACGACCCGACTCGCGGCGTTTCTCGAGTATCCCACGCTGTTCTGGTTTGGCAGCTCGGACGCGTTTCTGGTCGCCAGCTGCTGGATCGGGATCGCGCTCTCGACGCTCGTGTTACTCGGCTACGCGAACGCGATCGCAATGGCCCTCTTGTGGTGGCTCTATCTCTCCTTCGTTCAGATCGGACAGACCTGGTACGCGTTTGGCTGGGAGATCCAACTGCTCGAAACGGGTTTCCTCGCGATCTTTCTCTGCCCGCTCGTGGATGGACGGCCCTTCCCGCGCCTGGCACCGCGGGCCGTCGTGATCTGGCTGTTTCGCTGGCTGCTCTTCCGCGTGATGCTCGGTGCGGGCCTGATCAAACTCCGCGGCGACCCCTGCTGGATCGAATTCAGCTGCCTCGATTTTCATTTCGAGACCCAGCCCATTCCGCATCCCGTCAGCTGGCTCTACCACAACCTGCCGACCTGGGTTCATCGCAGCGGTGTGGCGTTCAATCACCTGGTGGAAGTCATCGCGCCGTTCTTCGTGTTCGGCCCGCGGATCGCGCGCCACAGCGCGGGCGTTCTGATAGTCGCATTCCAGCTCGTGTTGATCTCGAGCGGAAACCTCGCGTTTCTCAATTGGATCACGCTGGTCGCCGCGCTCGCGTGCTTCGACGACAGCATCTGGAGGCGAATGCTGCCGGCGCGCCTGGTCGGCCTTGCCGAGCGCGCCGCGGGCTCGGCGCGCGGATCTCGAGCGGGATCGGTCGCGGTCGCCGCGCTGCTCGCGGGGGTCGTCGCGCTCAGCGCGAACCCGGTCGCAAATCTGCTCTCGGATCGCCAGATCATGAACACGTCGTTCGACCGCCTCCACCTCGTCAACACCTACGGTGCGTTCGGAAGCATCGGGCGACAGCGCGACGAGTTGATCTTCGAGGGGACCCTGGATTCGGCCATTAGCGAAGACACGCTCTGGC
The DNA here is from genome assembly GCA_964494795.1 of uncultured Spirochaetales bacterium. GTDB lineage: Bacteria > Myxococcota_A > UBA9160 > UBA9160 > SMWR01 > JACZVU01. Next base: position 56,473 of record CAZBSV010000181.1, read on the forward strand.
GCGAATACGACTGGAAGTGCAAGCCGGGAGATCCGCAGAGAAGGCCGTGCCTCGTAACCCCCTACCACTATCGACTCGACTGGCTGATCTGGTTCGCCGCGATGTCGAACTACGAGCGCCACCCCTGGCTGGTTCACCTGGTCTGGAAACTGCTCCACGGCGACCCGGGCGCGCTCAGTCTGCTGGCCGGCAATCCATTCCCGGAACATCCGCCGAAATTCGTGCGCGTCGAACTCTACCGCTACGAGTTCACCGATTGGGGAGACGCAGGCGGGGCGTGGTGGAAGCGAAGAAGGCTGCGCGAATACCTCGCGCCGCTAGCGGTCGACAACGAACGCTTCCGCGCGTACCTCGAGGCCCACGGCTGGATCGAGCGAGCGGACGGCGCGCGCTGAATCAGCGGCGCGCGGAAGCCGGAGGCGCCGTGGCGTCCCCGCCCTCGGTTTTCACCGTGATCTCGAAGATCTGGACCGAGGTCGCGCCCAGCGCGTCCGAGACCGCGATTTCGATCGGATGCACGCCGGTTTGATCGGATGTCGGCTGCCAGAAGACCCTGCCGAGCACGGAATCGACGCGCATCCCCGTCGGGCCCGTCTTGAGCGCGTAACGCAGCGGCACGTCATTGTCGGGATCGCGCGCCTCGACCGCGTAGCTGAACCCGTCGTTGGTCCAGACGCCCTCGGGAACGGAAACGATCTCCGGATGTGCATTGGCGACGCGCACCACGACACTCGCGAGTTCGTCGCTGTTGATGGCGCCATCGCTCGCAACGGCGATCGCCTGGATTTCGTCTCCCTTGACCAGCCCGTCGGTCTCGAAGCTGTCCCCCGTGTGCGTCTGGAGCTCAGCGTTCACCCGCCAGCGGTAGGAGTACTCGACCGGATCTCCGTCGGGATCTTGGGCCTGGGCGGTCGCGACCAGCGTTTCACCCGGCAGAACCTCGGGTTGGGGGCTGACTGCGATTCCCACCACGACCGGCCGCCGGTTCTGGATCTGCGCTCCGGCCTTTACCGCCTCGCTGGAAAGCTTGCCATCGCTGGCCTTGACTTCGACTTCGATCTGGTCGTGCTTCGTGACACTCTTCAGATCGAGGTAGGCCTCTCCGTTCGGCACGACGCGGCCCGAAATTCGCCAGGTAAAGACGAGCTCGATCGGATCGCCGTCCTTGTCCTCGACGGCCACCAGCGCGTTCACGCGATCGCCAGCGCTGGGTGTCGCCGGATCCAGGCGCACGCTCCGGATCACTGGCGCGCGGTTGGCTGCGGAAGTGGTCGGTCGGTCGACCTGGGCCGGCGCCGCGCGCACGGCCGTCTCGTCGCTTCCACCGCAGGCGAGCCCGCCCGCGACGAGCAGCGCCGTCGCAATCCATCCGATGATCCGCATCGCCCCTCCCCACTTCATTGCCTTCAATGCCTTCGATGCCTTCGATGCCTGTCTCGATCTCAGCTCAACCTCGATCTCGGCTCAACCGTCGGGCGGTTCGGGGGCGATGGTTGAAGCGCGCGCTGCTCTAGTTGGCTTCGAGCGCGCCGCTCGCGAACTCGATCCGCGAGACGGTCCCTCCGAACGCCTCTCCCTTCACCTTCACATCCCAGTAGCGAATGGTGAACTTCGGAGAATTGTTCTGGCCGATCTGCATGTTCATGCCCGGGAGCGCGCCGACCCCCATATTGGTCGACGCGGGCCCGCTGCTCGTATCCATCGAGTAGGTGGGAAGCCCCTGCGGGAACCACGACGCATCGCCCACCGTGGCCGGGGCGAAGGTCGGATCCGCATTCACCCGCAGCGCGTGCAGCGCAGCGGAAACTCCGGCTTCCGCGGCAAAGAACGCGGTCTTCTTGCGCTTCATGAAGCCTGCGACGCGCTGGTCCCGCGTGACGGCTTCGAGAGCCGCAAAGCCGATGATTCCCATCATCACCATCACGAGCATCACGATCAGAAGCGCAGATCCCTGCTGGCGCTTGCGCGAATGCCTCATCATGTGCCCTCCACGCGATCGCCGACGTTTCTCATCCGAACGACGGCGGTGTGGACCCGGCGCCGGAAACCATCTGCGACTGCGAGGCCCGCGTCCCGATTCTCCGTCGACTGGACGAAACCCTGGGTGAATCGCTCGTCTTCGGAGCGGGTGCGAACGACGACGTTGAAGCGGATCGCGCGCAGCTCGCTCGCGTTGCTCGCCGCGGCCGTGTAGTTCGTGCTAGCCCCGAAATCTTCGCCCGCTTCGAGATCGTTGTTGCCGTTCTCGTCGAGGAAGTACACCACCTGTAGATCCTCGACGCCGTCCGCCAAGCGCAGGTCGTTGCGGAAGAGCGTGCCGGAATCGATCCGGTATTCGATGGCTGGGATCGCGGTCAGCGCAGAGGCGCCGCCGAGAGCGCCGAGCCCGGCGGTCGCGGGCTGGACTTTGATCGAAGTCGCGCCCAGGTCGACCACCTCGACAACCCCGCAGACCGATCCGCGATCGAGATCCATCAGATCGACGATGATCACGCCGCCACCTACGCGGAAATCGCTGTCGTTGACTCCGTTGCCATCCGTGTCGTAGGAGGGATCCGGTGTACCCGGCTCCATCACGAGGGTGTCGAGCATCAGAGTCGGGTTGCCTGTTACGTCAGTCACGCCGCCCTGGATCCGGGCGCCATCGAAGACCCCGATCACGCCTGCGGGGTTCACCGCCGTGTGGTCGCTGACGTAGAGCAGATCGGGAGCATCGTCGTCGTCGACCCCGCAGGCTGCGGCGCCTTCCGGAATCATCATTCCCGCGTGCCTCAGGTCGCGCTCGAGCAGGCTCGCGATCGCGCGCGCGCTCTGCTGCGTGTCGACCACGGAGTCGATCTTGACGTAGGTCCGGTTGTTGACCGTGAAGATCTGCATCGTGAACATCATCACGATCGCGATGAGTGCACTCGCGACCAGCAACTCGATCAGTGTAAATCCCGAGTCGCGCATCCTCGACTATGCCCCTTCGCGGTTGTAGCGCACGCTCGAGAGCGTGATCGATCGGGTATCGCCGTTCTTTTCGGTCCACGTCACCGATACATCGATCGCGCGGGTAAAGCTCGGCTGCAGATCCGTGATCTGATGCGAGACATCGTAGGCTCGCTCGCCGAGCCCGGACCCACCGTACAACTGGACACCGTTCGCCACGGCGGTATCGGCGACGAATCCGCCCGTGTCCGGGATCGACGCCCAGGAGTTTTGCTGGAGCTGCTCCATCGTGGTTTCGGCGATCGCGGCAGCGTTCGTCGCATGCCGACCGCGATCGCTTCCCTGCATGGCTTGGATCTGCATCGCCGACAGCGCCAAGAGCCCGAAGGCGAGAAGACTGACCACGATCATGACTTCGATCAGCGTGAACCCGCGCGCATCCCGACGCAGCCGCGCAGCCAGCCCGCCCATCGATCCGCCTGACTGATCCATCATTGCGTCCAAATCCATCATTGCGTCCAACCCGCTCCATTCCAGGCGTGCACGCGCACGCTGCCGAGAGGTGCGAGCGTCACCGCGTAGTCGCGGCCGCCGCTCGTGATGTAGAGGCCTGCACCACCGGTTCCGGTGTCGCCGATCGTGCCACAGGTCGTCGCGGTCGGTTCGAAGCCCACCGGAATACCATCGGGCCGGAACAGCACCCAGTTCGTCGCATTGTTGCTCGGATCCGCAGCGGTGGTTCCACCGGCCTGGGGCGGGCTGAAGGCCCCGGCGCCCGTGTCCGTCGGCACCTTGACGCTCGCTTGCGAAACCCCGAATTCGATCCGATTCGGCAGAGCGATCGTCTCTTGCGCCTCACCTGCATCGATGTGGCAGTTTGCGGTGGCGGGTGCGCCGTCGTCGAGGATCAGCATCGGCACCGTGGCTGCGTTCGAGTTGACGAGCACGCTGCCAGCTGGATCCGCGGTACCCAGCGGACCGAAGAAGGCGATCTGATGGTTGCCGGTTCGAATCGCCTGGCCGCGCGCAATCTGGAGCGTGTTGGCGAGGTCGCGCGCAAAGCCCTGGAGACGCCGGCGTTCGAGCATCTGCTGAATCGAGGGGATCGCGAGAGCCGCGAGCACCCCAATGATGCCCAGCACGACGACCACCTCGATCAGGCCCACGCCGGCTCGACGCTGGATCCGCGTCCGCTGCGAAACCGACATCGTCAGTCGTTCTCCCGCCAGTAGAGGGTGGCGCCATTGAGATCGATGTCTTCGGCTTCGAGCACCTCGATATCCGCACCGCTCTTCTCGATGATGACCTTGTTGTCCTTGCCGCCCACACCGATCGAGACCTTCGGATCGGTCGGCAGGCCGGGCCCGAGCATCATCCAGCGCATCGCGCCGCCGCTGCCGTCGTCGAAATGGCCCTTTCCGGTCTGCAGATCGAAGACGTAGAGATTGCCTTGGCCTCGGGTCACGCAGGGGTCGATGTTCTCGGTGGGATAGAAGCTCGCTGCGATCACGTCTCCGTTGAAGATCTCGATATTGGTGACGAACTTCTCGCCATCGACGAGGCTGAAGAAGAAACCCTTGTCGCTGAACGACTGCGCGGCTTGGCTCGCGCTGAAATCCGTCAGATCAGATTCTGTAATCGTCACCAACGCCGGCGAAGCGATCTCGTATGGATCCGAATCGATCATCACGTAGAACCGATTGTTCTCCGTCGTATCCCCCGCGTCACCGCCAAAGGTGAGATTGCGGCGCTCACCGCTTCCGAACGCGACGTACAGCGTGCCGTTCCTGTAGGCGGCCGCGGCTGGGAACATGAAGTTCTTGTAGTAGGTGACCGCCCCGATCGTCGCGGGAGCCGCCGCGAAGAATTTCTTGAACGGCCAGTTCGGCTGGGTGCGAAGCCCGCTGCCGTCGTGGATCCGATCCTCGCCAGCGTCGTGGATCGACCATTTCCAGACATTTCCGCCCATGTCGCCCACGTAGATCACGTCTGCGGCGCCGTCGTAATTGAGATCGAGCACGCTCGTTGTGCCCACCACGGAGTGGAGCATGTCTGCCTGGGGATCGGGAGCCAGCGCTGCGTCGAATCGCTTCTGCGCGAGCACGCCACCGGTCTTCAGATCGATGACGTAGATCCCGCGCCCCTTGGTGGAGGCAGCGTCATAGATATTGGTGGAGCCCGTAACCTCCTCGGGGTTCGGGTCACTCGTCCGGTCGTAGCCGCCGGTCACGATTGCCACCCAGCGGTCGACCGTCGCGCCCGCGGCTCCGCCGTACCAATTCAGCCGGACCTTCGTGATGATCGGCTTCGACCAGGTTTCGCCCATGAAGGCCTGATCGGTGACGTTCGCCTCGGAGGGGAACTCCCAGACGTAGCGCGGAAACATCGGATCCGGCGGCGAGCCCGGCCAACCGCCGATCGGAGCGATCCCATTCGGGTTGGTGATGTCCAGCGCGAAGTAGTGATGCCCGCCTTCGCGCAGACCCGCGGCCAGATAGGTGTACCACTCGACGCCGACGGCCTGGTTGAAACCCACCTCCCCAGCAACCTGGGCGTCGATCCAGACATCCGCCGAGTTCAGGTCGCCGTCGACGTAATTGCTGCGATCGGTCGGACTGTCGACGACGAGGTTCTTGATCTTGTTCCTCGCCTCCCAGGGCATGTAGCCGAAGAGTTCCGTCCCAGTGCCCCGGTCGTAATAGGGAGGGGCGGGGTCGCCGACCGGCAGGTTCGGAACGATCCACGAACCGGTGTCGACTGCCTCGAGAAATCCGCCGTTCGTTCCCGCATACAGCACCCGATCGCGCCCCGCGTAATGGGTCTTGAAATCGGAGTAGCCGGGATCGCTGATCCGCAGGCCCGGTTGGCGCACCGAGACGGGATTCGAGTGAAAGATGTCGCCGAGTCGAGCGGGCCGCTCCTCACAGGCCACTGGGACCGCCACGTTGGCCATCACGCCCGTGCCGAAGAAGCAGCCTCTTGCGAATTCGACGATCTCGTCCGCGAGGCCTTCTTCGGTCGTCGCGGTGCTCCCGTTGACGACGTAGTTCGGATCGTTGGGTGCTTGCGCGGGCGGCGCCGCGAAGGGGTCGACGAGCAACTCGGCGGCGCTGAGGCTCTGGTCGAAGCGCGGAAGATAGGCGCTCGACACTCCCGAGTTCGAGACGTAGAGGTTGCGCGACGCCGGCAGCGGAACTTCGTCGGCCGCGTCCCAGAAGTATGCAGCTCCCGGTTTGAACGGCCCGCTGTTGCACTCGGCGGGATTTGGATCCACGAGCGCGCAGACGCCGTTCCTGTCCTCGATGTTGCCGGCTGCGTCGAGCGTCCAGGCGCGGATGTGGCCCTCCCAGAACGCGCTCTTGCCGCGCGGGAAGAAGTAGCTCTGGTAGAAGTCGGCGCCGTCCGCGGTCCGCGCGGAGGGAACGGTGGCGGCGGTGAACGATGCGGCCTTCTCGATGATGTTGTTCAGCGACTCGACCAGCGCATAAAGCAACTGATCGCCGTCTTGCGCGGCGTAGAAGTTGCCGTTTCCGAGATCTGCGACCCGCTCGAGAAACACATTGGTCGCATTGGTCGGCCCACCCGTCCCGAAGCCAACCACGTAGGTGTCGATGGTCTGGTCGCCCTCGAGGTCCGGCCGGAAGTCCTTGTCGTACATGTATTTGGAGATGTCGTCGAGGTAGTAGGTGGCCTCGTCGGCGCTGCCGGGCTCCTCGGCTTCGGCATCGGCGTGATAGTTTCCAATCAATCCCGGCGCGCCGCCGGTTCCAAAGTCGGTAAATCCGAGAGCCGTATCCGTCGGATCGGCGTCGAAGTTGTCTCGAGTGGGCAGACCATCGGTCACGAGAATCACGAAGGCCTTTTCGCAGTCGTAGAGCATCGTATCTTCGAACCACTGAGCCGAAGCGACGGGGTTTCCGAACTTGTTGTACTCGTAGATCGGAAACGGGTTGCCGTTTTCGCCGAGCGGCATGTCCGCGGCGACGCGCGGCATCCAGTAGGTGTAGATCTGGAACAGCGTTTCGGCGAGCGGCGTGCCGTCGGTAGATCGAACGTTCTCGAGCTTGAGCGACGCTTCGAGCTGCGCGGCGTGGTTCGGGTTGGACCGACCGAGATCTTCCGAGATGAATCCGCCATTGGGGTCGACGTTTCCCACGTCCGCTTGCTCGCGGAACGCCGCCGATGCGAACCGCACGTTCTTCGGCTCCGCGAGGCAGAGCAGGTCGAGCAGGACCTGCTTGGTCGCCTCGAAGCGGGTGCGCCGATACATCTCCGCGAAGGCTCCAGACCCGCCGGCCTGGGTACAGCCTTCGACGTCCGCGTCCTTGGTGGCGATTTCGTCGAGAATCGCCGCATCGGTCGCGTCGGTCTGGTCCAGCCCGAGGTACCACATCAGGTAGCGGCCCGACCAGTAGGTCGGATTTTCCGGGCCGTAGACGGTTCGGTTGCCGCGCGCAGGGGTGTTGCAGTTGCTGTTGTTCAGATTTCCACTGACAGTGTTGACCGCGTCGGGGTCGAGCACACCGCCGGGATTCGTCGCATCGTCGAAATCCGCGGAGATCGTGCAGTAGCTGCCGTCCGGAACCTGGTCGGGATCGAAGGCGGGATGCCACTCGATCTGGTTCATCGACTGCGAGTTGTCCAGGAACAACACCACGTTCGGCGAGACCGCGGCCTGGAGCAGGAAGAGGTCGTCACCGCCGCTGTCGTCTTCCGGAGCCGGCGTCGGGGGCGGGGGAGTGGCAGTCGGCGTCGCGGTCGGGGTCGGCTTGGTGGTCGGAGTCGGCTTGGTGGTCGGAGTCGGCTTCGCGGTCGGCGTGGACGTAGCGGTCGGAGTCGGTCCTACGGGCATCGCATGGACGTTCGCCGGGAAAATGAGCAACAGCGCTGCGAGCGCCAGCAGCTTTGCCGTCGAACGCGCGAGCGCGTTAGTCGCCGAACTCGAACGGAGGGGTGCAGTCATTCGGTCACCTCGGGCACCTTCCGGTCCTGTCAACGGCCGGTTCGTCGCCTATCAACGACCGGTTCGTCGCACGAGACGCAGCTGAGCGCGACGAAGTCGGTCGCTCGATCCAGCGGCATCTCGAAGACGCTGTGGTGCAATTCCCTCATCGGATTTCTCGGCCAGCCACTTGAGTGAAAAACGGGCGAAGTTGATCGTGCGTAAGCGAGTCGCGCTTGAGTTGCGCGTTGCCGGTTCGGCTTCGCCGTTGCCGGTTCGGGTTCGCGATCGGGCCGCTGCGCGCGATGCTTCGCGCGGCCTGCCGCCCGCGCGCGCAAGCGTCAACTTGCGGGTCCCGCGGGCCGATGACGGAAGTGCCCGAGGAGACTCTCGATCTTCCCTCTGCGGGCGGTGGAGCGATGGAGCGAAGAGAAGGCCGGCGAATCAAGCGCAGGCTCACCTGCGAATTCTTCCACGGGGCGAGCGTCCACCGCGGAATCATCCTCGATCTCTCTGCCGCGGGAATCTTCATCCGGACCAACGCGGTGCTTGCACCCGGAACGGAGATCGACATCTACCTGGCCGTCTCGGTGGCGGCGCCAGCCATGACACTGCGGGGAAGCGTGGTGCGCCGCCGTTCGGTTCCGGCCACGCTCACCACGTTGATCCAGCCCGGGATCGGGGTGAAGATCACCGAAGCGCCGCGCGAATACGGTCTGCTCACGCAAGACTGCGAACTCGATGACGCAATCCAGATCGATTACGACGCTACGGCGCAGGATGCCGACCAACACGCGAAACAGAATCCGCCAGCGACCGCCGCGAATGCGAGCACTGGCAAGAGCGAACGGCCCTCTCAGCCGCCAGCAAGCGCGAAGGCTGCGGAGAAGTCGGATGTTCTCGAAAAGTCGGATGCTTCAGCAGACACGAGAAAGGGACACTCCGAATCGACCCGCGCGCCGCTGAAGCGCAAGCCGAAGCAAGAAGCCGCTCGGAGCACGCACAGCGAGAAACCCAAGGCGCCGCGCGAGTTCATCGCTGTGCTCGTCGGGGGTTCTGCGCTCGACGAGATCGCCGAGGTCTTGACAGGGATGGGAGTCAAGGTCGTTCGCTGCGGCCCCTACGACCCCCAGCTCGCCGCGCTCGACGACGCCCAACTCCTCGTGGTCAGCGCGGAGATCGCGATGTCGGACCCGCTCCCCGTCGATACCGACATGCTCGTCGGAATCGCGGTGTGTGGAGAGATCTCGGAAACCATGCGCTCGCAGATCCGCCAGCAGGGTTTTCGCTACCTGCTGCGCCCGCACCTGCACCCCGAAGCGCTGCGACTCCTGCTGCGCTACGCGGTCTACGCGGAGCGCGACCGGCGTGGACGGGTGCGCCACCCGGTGGGATGCGAGGTGAGCTGGCGCGTCGGCTGGAAGCGAAGTCGCGGTCGTCTGCTCGATATCTCCCGGGGCGGCTGCTGCCTGCTGGTGGAGAACAGCCCGGACGTCGACGCGCGCATTTCGATCAAGATCCCGCCTGAAACCGTTGGCGGCCCTGCGCTCAAGCTTCGCGGCAGAGTGCTTCGCCGCACCGCCAACGCGGCGCACAGCGGCAGGCAGCGGACTGCGCTCGGGATCGTCCTCGACGACCTGACGGCCCCGGCCCGCAAGCTTCTGGCCGAGCTCTGCGAGAGATGGAGCGAGAGTCCGCCCATGCTGCCGCGCGACGACTGGGCGGAAGTTCGCGATTCCTACACCGAGCCTTCCGACTCACACATCGATGATCGGAACGCTGCGGCTCCCAGATCAGAAGGGAAACCGGAAGCCGCTGCAGAAGCGAAACCGGAAGCCGCCGCAAGCCAACCGGAAACCCCCGCAAGCCGACCGGAAGCCGCCGCAAGCCGCCGACCGGAGACTTCGACCGAAGACCGCGTCGATGCGCGCATCGACGGTCCTTCAGCGCGATCCACTTCACGCGAAGCCGGGCGAGCGGCGCGCCGCGCCGTGTTCGAGAGAGAAGTCGTCGAAGTCGACGAGCAGGCGCGCGTCGTCCAGGCGTTGCTGGGTCGCGATCTTTCGGTCGAGGGGATCCGCGTGGTGCGCCAGCTCGGACTCAATCCCGGCAACAAACTCCGACTCGCGCTGTTCGACACCTCGCAGCGAGAACCGCTGATGCTGAACGCGGAGGTCTCCAGAGACGACGGCGGCAGCGGACTCTTCCTGCGCTTCGTCGATCTGTCCGCGGGAGCGATCGCGCGCATCGAAGCGATCGTCGCACTGCTGCCTGCGGTCGAGTCAATCGATCCACACGGCGATGCGGGAGTGATACCGGCGGGCGTCGTCTCCAACCACGCCTGAACGTGCCCGGCCTGCGCGCCTGAACGTGCCCGGCCTGCACGCCTGAGCGTGCCCGGCCTGCACGCTTGAGCGGACCCGCCGCGCCCCACATGCGGCTGAGCGACTGCCCCCAAGTGTCGCACGGGATCGCGATTCGCTGCGAGATTCGCGATCGCATCGCGGCACATACCTTGCATCGCGTTGGGCAGACCCACAGGGTCGGAAACGGCACCCCGCTCGGCGCATCGATCGAGCTCCGGGAAGTCTGGTTTCGACACCGACTCTTGTTCAGGGATCCGAGCAGTCGATGGAAACGCACGAGGCCATACTTCGCGACCGATTGAGGCGCGCCGCCGACCAAATCCAGGCGCAGCACAGGCGACTCGAACCTCTCGTCGACGATCTGAGCCGAGCGCTTGCAAACCAGGCCTGCCGCGAAGCGCAGACCGCGGCGTTCCGATTCGAGGGTGCACTCAAAGCCCATTTTCTACTCGAGGAAGAAATCGTGTTTCCCGCGATCCGCGGATTCTGTCCGCAATCGACTGCAGAACTCGAAACCTTCACCGGCGATCACCGGCGCATCGGCGCCGGCATCCAGGCAGTGATCGGTTGGATTCTGGAATCGCGGCTCGAACACGCCGCCAAATCACTCGAGTCGTGCTGGCACGTCATTCAGGACCACGAAACCCGCGAGGAGACTTTTCTAAACGCCCTTGACTCGGCGGCACGTGACCGCACCCTCTGACGCATGCCTCGCTCCGGCGATCTCGAGCAACGCCTCAGCTACCTGGATCTGCGCACTCCCGACCTGGAGCGCCTCGCTGCACTGCGGCCGGTGCTCGAAAAGAACGCGGCAGGGCTGGTCGATTCCTTCTACCACCAGCTGCTCGCCTTTCCCACGACCCGCCAGCTCCTCGGGGACCCAGCCGTCCGGCAGCGACTCGTGGCCGCCCAACGCGACTACCTGCTCAGCCTCGCGGGACCGACGATCGACGACGCCTACCTCGAGCGGCGCCGACTGATCGGCGAGGTCCATGAGCGAATCGGACTCGAACCGCGCTGGTATCTCGGAGCGTTTGCACTCTACCTCTCACTGCTGATTCCACTCGTACACGAAACCCATCCGCACGATCCCGTCGAGGCGAGTCGAACGATCGTCTCGCTTCAGAAACTGATCTTTCTCGACGCGCAGATTGCGATGGAAGCCTACATCGACCACCAACAGCGACAGCTCCAATATTTCACCGGCGAAATCGCAAAGGAAGGCCGACGGCTCGCGCGAGATTTCGAAGATCAGAAGATCGAGCTTCAGCTCACCGAAAATCGCGCGCGAGCCGCGGAAGAGCTCGCGTCGGTGGCCACGCTGGTTGCGGGCCTCGCGCATGAAATTGGTACGCCGATGGGCGTGATCCAGGGCCATGCCAATCAACTCGAATCCGCAGTCACCGACGAAGACGCAAAGTGGCGATTGCGGACGATCCAGGAGCAGGTGGGCCGGATCTCGAAGATCATCCAGACGCTTCTCAACATGGCTCGACCCGGAAAGACACAGCACGTGCTGGTCTCGCTCGAATCGGTGATCGAGACGACCCTTGCCTTCTTGACGGAAAAGTTTTCGCGACGCGGTATCGAGGTTCGAACCGAGCTTGCTTCCGCACCGAGTGTGCGCGGAGACCCCGAGCGCCTGCAACAGTTGCTCTTGAATTTGTTCATCAACGCCGTGGACGCGATGCCGGGCGGCGGAGAATTGCGGGTCGCTTTGGCGGTCGCGGCCAACGGCGAGATCGAGATTGCGGTTGCGGACAACGGCCAGGGCATTCCTGAGCGGGATCTTCCGCGAATCTTCGAGCCGTTCTTTACCTCGAAAGAAGCCGGCACCGGAAACGGCCTCGGCCTGATGGTCGCCAAGGGAATCATCACCGATCACGGCGGACGCGTGGAAGTCGAGAGCGAGCTGGGTCGGGGAACCCAATTCCGGATCTACTTCCCACGCAGCGGAACGCCAACCGCCCCGAAACCCTGACCCCACTCCCGATCCGCACGCGCGACGCGAAATCGCCGCTTCGAAAGCGCGACCGGGACGTCCGACGCGATTCGCGCGAAATGGGTCAATTTGCTACACCGGTGAGTCTATTGGACCCATTTCGATTCTTGGGACGCCGCGAGAACGCCCGAGGGCTTGGTACGACTCGTGCTTAGGGGAGGCGCCATGAGCACACGATCTCAGCTCCTCATCGTCGACGACGACAGCGCGATGCGCGAAATGCTCGCGTCGCTGTTCCGCGACCGCGGCTATGCGGTCGCGGAGGCGGCGTCGGCCAGCGAAGCCCTCGCTCGGGCCGGCGAGCAGGGCTTCGACGTCGTGTTGAGCGACATCCGAATGCCCGGAAAGACCGGCATCGAAATGGTCGGCGAGTTGCGCGGGCGGCTGCCCGAGACGCCGGTGGTCCTGATGACCGCATTTGGAAGCATCGACTCCGCGGTGGAGTCCATGCGCGCGGGCGCGTTCGATTACATCACCAAACCGTTCGAACCGGATGCCGTTTTGCTGACCATCGAGCGCGCGCTGGAGCACCGCGCGCTCGAAGTGGAGAACCGCCGCCTGCGGCGCGCACTCGACCAGACGAGTTCGTTTGGCGATCTGATCGGTGAAAGCCCGGCCATGCGCGAAATCTTCGCGCTGGTCCGCAAGGTCGCAAATAGCAGCAGCAGTGTTCTCATCACGGGCGAGAGCGGCACCGGCAAGGAGGTCGTCGCCCGGACCATCCACTACTGCGGAAACCGCGCAGATCAGCCGTTCGTTCCGATCAACTGTACGGCCATCCCAGAAGGACTTCTCGAGAGCGAACTGTTCGGTCACGTTCGCGGGGCCTTCACGGGTGCGCACGCCACGAAGCAAGGTCTGTTCGAGAAGGCAAACCGCGGGACGCTCTTTCTCGACGAGATCGGCGACATGAGCCTGACCCTCCAGGGGAAACTCCTCCGCGTGTTGCAGGACCGAGAAGTGCGCGCCGTCGGCGGGACACAGACCACCAAGGTCAACCTTCGAATCATCGCCGCGACGAACAAGGATCTCGCAGCGGAGATGAAGGCGGGTAATTTTCGAGAAGACCTCTACTACCGGTTGAGCGTCATCCCGATCAACATCCCCCCGCTTCGCGAGCGCCCCCAGGACGTTCCGGCTCTCGCCAAGGCCTTCATCGCCAAGCATTCGGTGAAGCGCGCCCGGACGATCTCTTCGAGTGGGCTCCAGCATCTGGCGGCGTTCCCGTGGCAGGGAAACGCTCGCGAACTCGAAAATGCGATCGAGCGCGCGCTGACACTTTCAGACGCCGATGAAATCGGCCCGGAAGACCTGGGTCTCGGCTCTGCGGCGAACGCTGGGCGCGAAACCGCCCCCGCCGCGCTAGCACTCGCAGCCGCCGAGGATCGGCTCACCCTGCGCGAACTCGAAGACCGCTACATCAAAGAGGTCATGCGCATCACGCAAGGGAACAAGGTCCACGCGGCGAAGATCCTCGGAATCGACCGCAAGACGCTATATCGCAGGGCCGAGCGCGAGAACGGAACAGCGCGTCAGGAGTAACGCGCAAACACCGGTAGTGGACGCGCAAACACCAGTAAGGGACGCGCACTCGAGTCGAACCCTCGAAATTCAGGATCCGGGAGCCGCTACAGGCCGCAGATTGTCGCAGGGTTCGACCGCTTTCGATTTTCGGAAGGCCCTGATCAGCGCTGAGCTCGGCGCCAGAACGTTCGACACGAGTCCCCGGACCGCGTTCATCGGCATGCTCGAGTACTGCGGGCTGAAAATCGGGGCCGCGAGAGGGCCGCTGACTTTCACTGCGGCCGCGACACTCACCAGTCCCGGTTGATGCACCTTGGGGACCAAGACAAGGTCGAAGGCGTCGGCTCCAATGTCCACCGTTCCTGCGCCGACGACCGAGACCTTCTCGGACTCGAGCATCAGTTCGCGGGCGACTGCGACGCCGCCGTCGATGCCAAATTCTGCGACCATGCAGCCAAATCGCGGAGGCTTCCCGCTCAGGATCGAGGGGACCGCCACTCTCACAAAGTTCCGCGCAAAGGCGCTCGAGTAGCGGCCCGCGAGCGTTCCATCTCGAGCCACCAGCCGCACGGTTCCCGCAAGGTTCGAGCGGATGGCGACCACATGATTGCCGCGGCTCCGGAGGTCGATCGATGCATCGAGAACTCCGGCCTCTACAACGGTCTGTTTCACCTGAGCCAGCACCGGCGAGAGATTGACATCGTTCACTTCGAGCGCGAGCGAGTATTCCGCGACCTGATCGCGCGCATCGACGAATGCCTTGGCTCGAACATTGCCCTGCTCGTAGCCAACACTGAATTCGGGAATCTCCAGACGACCGCCGTCGAGGTCGATCAAGATCCGAACGGCGTCGATTGCCAATCCCGCCCTCCCGCTGACGCGGTCGGCATGAATCACCAGGTTGGCATCCAGCCGGTTCAGCAACTCGACGGGCAGCTGCGAAGTGTTCGACCACCAGTTTGTCGCAGCCCCACGAGCGACTTCGCTCGCTTCGGCCTCTGCGCGTGGTTCGATCCCGATATCCGCAAGGCGAACGTGTTTCGATCGAAAATCGGCCCGGCCACGGGGTCGCGCTCCGCGCGGAAAAGTTCCCGACCATTCTCCGACGAAAGTGGTCTGGTCGATCTGGAGCGTGCCCTTGGATTCGACTTTCTTGCCGGAGCCGATCACACGCCCGCTGAACGCGACGGGGCCGATTGAAGGAAGATCGATTCCGAACAGCGCACCTACGATGTCGAGGCTCTTGCCCTCGAGCTTCGCGTCGACGCCGATCTCATCCAGACCGCGCACGCGATCGACCTGACCGGCGAAGTCGAACGTCAGAGTGCCCTCGCGCCCACCTGTGATCTTCAAGGCTTCGACGCCCAGCGAGCCATCGCGGTCGCTCAGCGTGGCACTCCCCTTGATCGGGCCGAGCGCAGGAAGATCCCGACCGAGGTAATCGCTGGCGACTCGAAGGTCGGCCGCGAAGAATTCACCGGAAACCTGGACCCCTGTGAACTTCACGAGATCCACCACTGAACCGGCGGCCTTCAGCCAGGTCGCGTCGCGACTTCCGACCTGAACCGCGAAGTCGCGCGCGCTCAACGCGCTCGCGCTTCCGCGAATCGTGACGCTTGCGTCCACTGGGCCGACCTCGGGTAGTTTGATCTCGCGCAACAGCGACTTGCCGATTTCCCCTAGATCGTTCGCATGCGCTGATATCTGCAATTCGAGATCGTCGCTGCGCGACAAGTTGCCGAGCTCCCCGCTGATCTGCCCGGTGATATCGCCGCCTCGGGCGACAACCTGGATGTCTCCTTTGAGACCGAGATTTCCGTCTGCGTCCGACAATTTCGCGTCGAGCAGGACCGAGTCGATCGCAGGTAGCGTCCACCCCGCTGCAGGTAGCGTCGACCCCACGACAGGTAGCGTCGACCCCACGAACGGGCGCAGAAAGCCGAGATCGCCTGACTCGAGCTGCACGCGCATGTCGACGCCACTGAACTTCGCGGGCTGGGTCACGGCACCTGCCAGCTTGACGACCATCGTGCGCATCCGCGCGCGCAGCGAGACCGGATACGGATTGGAAGATCGAAAAAATTGCGCGATCGGGCCGATCTCGCCATCGACCTCGAACTCAGCTTCTTCGATCACCCCGTGAGCCTCGACGGTAACCGGCTCGTCGAATCCCTCCGCCTCCAGAGATGCTTCCGCAATCTCGATCACTCGGGCAGCGCCAGTCGATTCATTGCGATAGGCGATTCGAAGATCCTCGATGCCGAGACGCCGGAGCTGGAATGCGACTCCATGGCCGGTCGACTCGCCGACGCGCGCCCGAGCAGCCGGTCTCCCCCCAGCGTCATCGGAACCCGCTTCGATCGTCAGCTCGGATCCGCGGAGATCCAACTCGTCGATCTCGACGACGCCGAACAGCAGCCGCCAGGGATCGAGTTCGAGATGGAGCGTCGCAATCTTCAGCAACGGAGCAAGCGGCTTCTCGAGTTCGCTAACGATCACATCTGTCGCCTCGAAGCGAAGCTTCGGCACGATCTCCAGATGAAACTCGCTACCGACTCGAACGTTGAAACCCGTGGCTTTCGAGAGGCTGCTCTCGATGATTCGAACGGATTCCTCGGCGCCAAACGACTCGATGAGAATCTCGCCACCGATCACCAGGAGCGTGACCGCGACGACGATCACGGCCAGGCGTCTTTTTCGAATCGATTTCAATGCATGGCTCCAGATTCGGAATTGGGGAGCATATCACCACCCGGCTCGTCGGAGCCAAGGCGGCCAGAGACGATGTTCGAAGGGAGCGTCGCATGCGCGCTGTAATGGCATGCGCGTCTTACGAGCGTGCGCGTCTTACGAGGTACGCGGCGCGATCATCGACTCCTGGAGCGATCGGGTTCGATCCAGCGCCGTAATCTCAGAAGGTGCCGCGGCCGCTCCATGGAAGCGTCTTCCAGTTGAGGCTCACACCGAACAAGAAGAGTTCGTTCCGAGTGTACTTGCCCTTGACGGGAGCGTTGTTCACGGATGCACTGCCGAGGTTCGCCCAGGAAAACGCGAGTCCGATATTCAATTTCTCGCTGTATTCGTAGATCCCGCCGACTCCGAAGGTCCAGACGCGATCGACCGGAAGGGCCGTCGTTCGGTTTACGTCGCGCAGCGCCGAGCTGTCGTAGCGCAGCCCGGTCTGCAAGGTCCATTTTTCGTTCAGCTTGTAATAGCCACCCGCACCGATGTACCAGGTGTCGCGAAACCCGAGCGGAACGTTGGCCGTCCCTCTCGTGACCGAAGCCGGGATGCTCCGCGCCACGCTCCAATCTTCCCAGCCGCCGTTCATCACGAGCGCAATGCGATCGGTGGCATCCCAGTAAACGCTCGTGCGCACCGCCTGGGCGAGTGGGAGTTCGAGATCGAGCGCAGGAGTCACACCCAGCGGAATCTGGATGTCTCCGTCCAGGTTCAATTCGGTTTCGCCCTGGTAGACGACTCCGAAGCGCAGATCCTCGCACGGTTCGATGAGCACGGACGCGACGCCCGTCGTCGCCCAGTCGCTCAAGTCCTCCAACTTGATGTTCGGCTCCGCGAGGACCGGTGCGCGGAGCGTGAGATCCATTCTCCCATAGGTGACCAGAGCGCCCGCACCCAGCGACAACCAGTCGGTCACCCGGTACGCGACCGTCGGCATGAACGACAAGGTAAAGAGCGAGACTTCGGTCATCTCGTTCCGGCCCGCCCAGTCGTTGCTGGGATCCAGGGCTGCACCCGAAATCGACAACATGCTCAAACCGAGGCGCCAGCGATCGCTGAGTTTGTGCGCGTAGCTCATCGACGAAACCGGGACGAATCCGCCCTGGTCGCCACCGTCATCGCCCCCGGATGGAGAGCTGGCGTCGGCGTCGAACTCGGTGGTCGAAAAACCCGGAGCCAGTGCTCCCATGAATCGATGATCGTCGAGTCGGGTCATCCCGGCCGGATTCAAATGGGCGGTCGAAGCATCGTCCGCGATGGCATTGGAGCCCGCACTCGCGACGCCCATGTCGGGCGTCCCGAAGGAGCTCAGATACAGGCCTCCGGCGTGTGATGCCCCGGCGAGCAGAACGGCGAGCAGAGAAACACCAAATGGCGTATAACAGGGGCGGCGCTTCATGGATTCTCCTCGATGTGATCGTCGCCAACCGCGTACAAATAGCATGCGCGCTCGATTCGGCGATCGACACGGCGCTCCTCGCAGCGCTCGAGCGCTTCTTCGTTGGCGAGGTTCTGCATCGGGTACGCGTAGGCGAAGCCGGACACGTAGGCGCCGTTCAAGTTGCCGGCGACGGCGAGCGCCTTCCACGGCCTCAGGCGTTTGTAGGTACTCCATTCCGACTCGAACTGCGTCACCTCGCGCAGTGGAATTCCCATCGGAGAGCCGCCCGAGCGCAGACAACCCCCGGCTGCGAGCAGCAGCAATGCGAAGCCCGCCAGCGTCGTTCGCGCCCTCAAGGCTCGCCGCGCCTAGCAGTCGTCACCGGCTCGGCCCAAAAGCGCGCATAGAGAGCCGGATGATCGCTCAACGCGCGGTCTCGCTCGACGAATTCCTGAGCTTCCCCGGCGCGCTCGACGCGCAGCGCGGTATTGATGCCAGCGCGGTAGAGGATGTAGTCGCGCTCGCGCCAGTAGGGCAGCTCGGGGCCCGCCCCGGAATCCTTCAGATTCAGTCGGCGGCGGAATCCGATCATCTTGTCGCGGTCACGCACCCGACTGAGCGCGGAATTGAAATCGCCTGCGACGATCACCGCGCGCGTCGTCGGCCGCGCCTCGATGGCGTCAGCGAGGGTGTCGAGCTGACGACCGCGAATTTCGGCGGAGCGTTCGCTCGTGCCAGATTCGAGATGGGTGTTGTAGAGATCGACCTCCGCGCCCCCGGGCATTCGAATCCCGACCCGTTGGTAGCCCTTGCGCGCCCAACAGTCGCCGTTCGAGCCGAACCAGCCATGGCAGACGCCGAAGGCTTCGCGGTCGAAGTCGTCCGCGATGGCGAGCGACTCCCTGACGAAAATCGAGATACCCGCACCGTAAGGCGCCGAGAAATGCGGCAAGAAGACAGCGATCGGCGCAACGAGCAACTTCGCGAATACCCGACGGGGATCCCAGCCCATGCCGTTGCCGCGGAACCCGACGCTACCGGGCATCTGACTTCGGATCACCTGGTGGTACTCGAAATCCTCCTGGAACATCGCGATGTCGTAGCGGTTCGAGAGCCATCCGATCGTCGGCATCCGCTCGCGCGGATCGTCCTTGGCGGCGAGTGGAAACAGACCGTGGATGTTGTAGCTGAGCACGCTGATCTCGCTTCTGGCCTCGAGTTCGTCGGCGTCTGCCCAGGCTGGGGTTGTGGCGAGTGCCGCACACAATGCGAGTCGCGCGAATCCGAGCTTCATCGAGGCGGGAATATCGCACACTTGGAGGGAGCCGCGGAACCCGCGCGAACCGCATCGATCGTCGCGGGTTGCTTGCCGATTCTCGTTTCCGGGCAGCCGCTTGCACGGGCGGGGAGCCTCCGTCATGCTTCGCGACGCTGTTCCCGCTCGTCTTCGCGCGGCGATTACCGGAGAATCGAGCCATGCGACCCGAGATCACCGCGCTGAGCGTACTTGCGCTCGCCTTCCTGGCTTGCGCGTCCGCCTATGACCGGACCTACGACCAGGAGTTGGGTCGGCTGCGCGAGCAGGATCGCCAGCGCCAGGCGATGGAAGCGGCCGATCGCGCGGAAGCCCAGAAGTACGTCGCAGTCGTCTACTTCAATGTCGGGAGCTCGATGATCAGCGAGGACGGCTATCACGAGCTGCTCTGGTTCGTGGACAAGATCCGACCCAATCTCGATTCGGCCTATATCGACGTGAAGGCCTACGCGGACGCAGCGGGACACGAGCAGTTCAATCAGGAGCTCTCGAATCAGCGCGCCAACAACGTGGCGGACTTCCTCGCCCAACAGGGAATTGCCTACGACCACCTTTATCCGGCAGGCTTCTCGTCCAATTTTCCGGACGCAGCGAACGACACGGCTCGAGGCCGCAGCCGAAACCGCAGGGCCGAGGTACGCGTGCGTTGATGGCCTGGTTCACGATTCGCGGCGCCGTATGATTCGCGGCGCCGGATGGTTCGCGGCGCCGGATGGTTCGCGGCGCCAGTTGATTCGCGGCGCCAGTTGCTTCGCGGCGCCAGTTGATTCGCTGCACCAAATTGGAGGGATTCATGTCTCTAGCCAGCTCGAGAACGATTTCGGTGTTCGCCATCGCCACGTTGCTGCTCAGCTCCTGCGCGCAGACAGGCGAGGCGGTCCGGAACAATCCGAAGACCACGATGGGCGGGATGCTCGGCGCTGCGAGCGGCGGATTGATCGCGGCCGCCGCGGGAGGTGGTGCCGCGGGCATCGTCGGTGGCGTCTTGCTCGGCGGTCTCGTCGGCGGAGCGGTCGGCAATGCACTCGATCAAAAAGACAAGCAGATGGCCCAGCAAGCCGCCCAGCAAGCGTTCGAAAATTCGCGCAGTGGCGAATCTTCGGCGTGGCGGAATCCGGATTCGGGAAACTCGGGCAGCATCACGCCCACACGAACGTATCAGGGCTCCGGTGGTCAGTACTGCCGTGAGTACCAGCAGGACATCGTCGTCGGCGGTCAGCAGCAAAAGAGCTACGGAACAGCCTGTCGGCAGCCCGACGGAAGCTGGAAGATCCAGGGCTGAGGAAGCGCCTCGCTCGATCCGATCGCAAAGGAGATTCTCCATGAAAGGCATCTCGATCCTTTTCTTGACGTTCGCATTGCTGTCCCCAAAATCCGCTCGGTCCGACGAGGTCTCCCCGCCCCACGATCCGCGCGCCGCCCACGCGGCCACCGATCAGAATCACGATGGCGAGATCGACCGCGACGAGTTCGATCAGCGCATCATCCAGAATTTCTACTTTGCCGATGCCGACAAGGACGGCTTCGTTTCGATTGGACAGCTCAACGCGTTCGACGAGGAACTCCTATTCCAAACCGCCGACATCGACGCTGACGCTCGACTCTCGCTCGTCGAGTTCCGGACCGCGCGGTCCATCAACTACAAAGAAGCAGATGCGGATGGGAGCGGCACCCTGAGCGTCGAGGAAGTCGTCGAGGCCTTCAACCAGTAGTCCGATAACGTGAATCCAGTGGATCGCCGGCTGGGATAGCCTCATCGCCGGATCGCCGCGGCGGCTTGCGTATACTGCAACCAACAGCATGCATGGGTCGGCAGTGAATCATTCGCATGGGTCGGCAGTGAATCATTCGCATCGGATTGGCGGGAGCCTCGGAGCGCCCCCGCGAGCGTTTCGTGCGCGCCTTGCCCGCGCGCTCTTGATCGCGTCGCTCGCCGTTGCGGCCAGTGCATCCGCGGAGCAGACGCCGCAGCCCGCGGAGCCCGCCGGCGCCGCCAAAATACTCGAAATTCCCTTGGTCGAAGTTTCTCGCCGCGCCGAGCAGACGGCGCTGCTCTTGAACAAGGCGTCGGAAGCATTCGACGCGGCTCCGACTGTCGCGAAGATCGCGCAGCAGATTCCCGAAGCCGAAAAGTCGCTGGGCGAGCGGCGCCAATTGCTCGCGCGGGCGCTCGCCACGGGCGGCAATCGGACGCGGCTCGTGGACGCCATGACGGATTGGGATCACGCGCTCTCCGAACTCAAGAGTTGGAGCAAAGCGATTGCGCCCGGACTGCAGCGGACCGAGTCGGCGATCCAAGCTCTTTCGACCGAGCGGGAAATCTGGGATCTAACGCGTCGGAATGCGCTCGAAGTCGACGCGCCGCAGAGCATCGTCAATCGAATCCAGACCACCTTGAGCGAGATCGACGCTGCGATCGCGACCGCGCGCGACACGCAGTCGTCGCTGCTGACGCTCCAAGATCGGATCGTTCAGCAGGATCTGTTTGCAACCGCCGCTCTCGATCAGATCCGATCCGCCCAGCGCGAGGGCCGTAGCAACCTCTTCGAAAGAGATGCGCCGATCCTCTGGCGCGACCTTCTAGACATTGACCCGGATGAACATCTCGATGACGTCCGCATGTCGGTCACTCAAGATATGCGGACGTTGCGCGAGTACGCGGCGGATACTGGCAGCCGATTCTTGCTGGATCTCCTGGTCTTCATCGTGGTGCTTCGGTACGCGTTCGCGGTCAAACGCAGACTCGCGCACCCAACCGAGGGCGTTCCGCCGATCGGCCGCTCGGGCGAACTCTTCGAGCGGCCGGTTGCGATCACGCTGCTCGCGAGCGTGCTCATCGCGCGGCTGATTCACGGCGTGGCGCCAATCGGTTTTTCGGCCCTGATCTCGCTCGCGCTGGTCGTTCCACTCGTGCGTCTGGTTCCGTTGCTGCTTCCGACGAACATGCGCTGGATACCTTGGTTGATGGCCGTGTTCGTGGTGCTCTCGCGCGTCCGCCGGATCGCCAACGAGGCTCCGCTGGCGGAAGCCTGCCTGTTCGGTCTCGAATCCATCGCGATGATCGCGACCCTGCTCTGGCTGATGAGGCCTGCGCGCCTGCGCAAGATCGATATCCACACGCAGCTGCCTCGACTGCTGGGTGCCGGCATGCGCGCGACACTATTCCTGTTGTCGGCATCGATCATTGCGAGCGCTCTTGGATACCGCTCGCTCGGCTTGCTCGTCGGTACCGCAAGCATGACGAGCGTCTACCTGGCGATGATTCTGTTTGCGGCTGCGCGCGCCGCCGAAGCGGCGATGGAGGCCAGCTTCCATACCGCGCCGGCGCGGAAACTTTCCTTCGTCCGCCGTCGCCGCGATGCGGTTCTCCGCACAACAGGTCGCTATGCGGCTGTAGCAGCGATGCTCTACTGGGGGTTTCTGACGCTTCAGTTCTTCGAACTTCTGGAACCTGCGCGTGCCGCCATGCGCTCGATCCTGGACGCCGATCTGAAGCTTGGAGAACTCGATATCTCCATAGGCGACGTGCTCGCTTTCGTGTTGACGATCGTAGTGGCGTTCTTGTCGTCTCGCTTGATCCGGTTCTTCCTCGAGGAAGAGGTCTTCCCCCGCATGCGCCTTCGCCGCGGCGTGGGGAATGCAGTGGCCACGTTGCTGCAATACGCCATGCTGCTGATCGGCTTCTCGCTCGCGCTCTCGGCGGCGGGCATGGATTTCAGTCGGCTCGCGCTGTTCGCGGGCGCGTTCGGCGTCGGACTCGGCTTCGGATTGCAGACGGTCATCAACAACTTCGTATCCGGCCTGATCCTGCTGTTCGAACGGCCGATCCAAATTGGCGACATGGTCGAGGTGGGTGGGCTACTCGGCGAGGTGCGGCGAATCGGAGCGCGATCGAGCACCGTGCGCACGGCCGACGGCGCCGAGGTGATCATTCCGAACGCCAACCTGATCGCCGAGCAGGTCGTGAACTGGACGCTTTCGGACCGTCAACGGCGACTCAGCGTCGATGTCGGTGTCGCCTACGGGACCGATCCGGCGATCGTATTGGAACTGCTTCGCGGCGTCGGGCATGCCAATCCGTCCGTACTCGATGATCCTGCGCCCGAAGCGCTCTTCCTCGGCTTTGGCGACAGCGCGCTCAACTTCCGCTTGCGGGTCTGGGTTCCACGATTCGAAGAGAGTTTTGCCATCAGCAGCGAGCTGGGGGTCGCGATCAGCGCTGCACTGCGCGACGCAGAAATCCAGATCCCGTTTCCCCAACGCGATCTCCACGTTCGCAGCATAGGCGCAGATGTGATTCGCGCGCTGGACGGGCCACGGCAGCCATAGCGGCGAGCGGTCAGCCAGGCCGTTGCAAAAGCGATCGGCGACTGACGCGCCCAGTTTCCTCCCCGACGCCACCCGCTACTCCCCGACGCGCCAGATCTGGAGCCGCTCGCCGTCGTTGACCCGCTCATCGTAGACGAGCCGTGGTGTCGGTCGCAGCTCGGTTTTGAACTCCGCGTTTTTCTGGGCCTCGTCTCGCCAGAACCGGGACTCCGACTTTTCCAGCAGGACCAGATCATACTTCGAGTATCGCCGCGCCAACTGGTTGGCGTCCTGCGGGGTGATGTCGACGATATTGACGGGGCCGTAACGCGCCTCGAGCCATGGCAGATACTCGATGGTCGCAAGCAGGTTGCTGATGATCAGCGTATCGCTCTCCACGTGCTCCCGAATCGCGTCGCGTATTGCGACTTGAGAAGCCGTAAAGCGGTCGAAGAACGGATGAACGGCCACGCACGCCAGCGCGATCGCCGAAAGCCAGACCGCGAACACGAACACCGTCAGCGCTCGAATCCGTCCCGCGCGTTCTGGCGTTGCCGCATCGATCACCCGCTGCCAGATCCGCGGTGCAACCTCGGCGACCGCGAACGCCAGCAGCGGAAGCAACGGAATGTAGAAGCGCAGCCCCAGAATGATCCGCTTGCCGAAGCCGAGCTCCACGGCCGCGTAGCCAAAAGCCAGGTAGAACGCCGAAAAGATGGCGACGCTCGCGATCAGCTCCGGCCAGCGAGCGCCGCGGTACGCAAACGCGGCCAGCAAACCACCGGGAACGAGAACGAGCAGCCCGAGGGCCTGGAACGCGAGTGCGCCAGTCAAACCGTGGCGCATGAAGACCGCGCTGGAGCCCTTGAAATGCAGTGGATCGGAATAGATCCAATGGGACGTCGCCAATCGAACCGCAACCCCGGCCAAGCCGCCGACGACCAGCGCCCAAACATTGCGATCGCGCCGGATCAGCGCACCCGCGTAGAAGCCGACGAAGGGCAGCACGTTGCTCTCGCGAAAGATCAGCGAAGCTCCCGCGACGAAGCCGGATGCGAGCCACGCGAGCCAGTTTCCCCGGAGTCCACGCCAGAAGAGCCAGAGCCCGAGCGTGACGACGGCCAGGCTCGGAACGTCGCTCATTGCCACGCGGCCCATGACCAGGGTCGGCGGAAAGCCGAGCACCAGAAGCGAAAAGATCGGCGATCGCCCGGCCTCCCGAAGCCAGCGGGCGGTCAACAACACCCCGACAACCAACGAGAGAAGCGGCGCCACGTATGCGCCGCGCCATCCCGCGGCCAGGATGAAGGGCGCCATCAGCGCCGCCGTTCCGATCGGATAATCGCTCGCGTAATGCGCGACCACCGCGCCCGATGGCGCGTGGATCTTGTACGTCGCCGTCTGGCCTCGGGAGATCAGGATCGCCTGATTGAGATAGGCCGACTCGTCGACGTTGATGGGGATCTTCGGATAGAAGAGCGCAAACGCAATCACGTAGAGCAGGACCACCGCCGCCACGATCTTCCACGCCAGCTGGGAGCCGGCGTCGTCTCCATTCATTCCGAGCCGCAACAAGGAGCGCCGCGGCGCCGTCACGGGTCGGAGGTCTCGGTATCCCGATTCAGCGCGCTGTCGTTTGCTTGCGGTTTTCGACGAGAGCCGTCACCTTGCATCGGCGGGCCCAGCTTTCCGAAGATCTCCTCGAATTGCTGCTGCTCGTCGCCACAACGCCTGGCCGAGCAATTATCCCAGACAGCGCGGAGCACGCCCCGATCGAAGGGGATCGGGTAGAGGTAGAAGTCCACGTAGAGTCCGCTGACCCGCTTGGCCCGAACCAGGGATTGGCGCCCTTTGAGATCTCTGATCGGCTGCCCGCCAAAGAGCGCTTCGACCATGCCGAGTATCCTGCCGTCGATCGCGCTCGCGAGGGCGTTTTGCATCAGCGGCTCGTTGAGAAACGCGTCGCGTCGTTCCGAGGCGGGATAGGCGCGCCGCCAAGCCGCAAGCAGCGTCGCACATTCCCCGAAGCGCTCGAGCGAACAAGTCACTCGCGCTGCAATCTCGGAAACCTCCTCCGGCAGGGGCCCCTCCGCGCCTCCGGCGTAGCGCCGGAGCAGAGAATTCCGAAAGCCCGCCTCCGCAACCTCGGGTGTCGGAAACTTCGGCAACGTTGCGGTGTCCCCCGTGAAGAAAGATCGGGCTGCCAGATCGCTCAGGCGGGGGTGAGTGAGCGTGTGGAATGGGCCCTCCAGTTTGGCAACAGGCAACACACCGAGCG
>CAZBSV010000182.1:0-8179 GCA_964494795.1 uncultured Spirochaetales bacterium
GGCCCCTCCCCCTCGGACCCGGCGGCTGGTTTGTCAGGTTGGCGTCGGCGGGTGCACGGTGGGCTTTCTTTAATTCGTAGAAAACTTTGGCAAGGAGCGGGAGACGGGAGGGGATCACGCGACATGGGGTTTGAGCGGGATCCCCTCGCGTCTCCCGCTCCTTACGACCGTCTCGCAAAACACAGTACGCACATCCAGCGGCAACAATTCAAAGCGACCTGCTTTCGATCTTGATTGAATGGTGCGCCGATCCGAGGGGAGGGGCGCGAGTCGCGCGGGTCCGAGGGGGAGGGGCCATCGGGCTCAAACACCATGTCGCCCGATGGCCCCTCCCCCTCGGACCCGGCGGCTGGTTTGTCAGGGGGACGTCGGCGGGTGCACGGTGGGCTTTCTTTGATTCGTAGAAAACTTTGGCAAGGAGCGGGAGACGGGAGGGGGTCACGCGACATGGGGTTTGAGCGGGATCCCCTCCCGTCTCCCGCTCCTTAGAAGCGTCGCGCAAAATGCAGTTCGCACACCGAGCAGCCGCACCAACTAGGATCGACGTGCTTTCGATCGGGTTAGAAGGTCCAGCGCACGCGCAGCCAGATTTCGTCGCGATTGCGGATTCCCGACAGGAATTGTTCCGAGCTGTCCTTGTAGGCGTTGTTGCCGGCGCGATTGGTCGCGGGGCGAAACGGGTTGATGGCCATTTCCGAAAGCTGCGTGCGGCCGAAGAAGACTCCCAATCCGATGCTTGCCGAGAGCGATTCCGTGAAGCGGTACTGGATCGACGGCAACACGCCACCTGAACGCGAATTGAAGTCATAGATCGTCACCAGCGACGGATTCAAGCGATCCTGGTAGTAGCCGGTCGTGATCGTGTTGGTGAAGAGCACGCTGAGCGGTCCAATCGGCCCCATTCCGCTGCCATAATCCGAGATGTATTGAAAGAACCACTGCGTGTTGAAGAAGAACGTGCGGTTCGGATTCAGCAAGTGGACGAAGGTCGGCCGATCGATGGAAACCGTGAGGTTGAACGTGTCCACGGTGCTGAGGCTGTCGAATTGATTTGCGTCGTAGACGGGGACGGAACCAAACCAGGTGAACTCGACGCCCCAATTGGACTTGGTCCGATCCTCGGGAAAGTCCATCGCGAAGCCGAGCACGTTGCGCCTGTCGTAGGTCATGACCACTTCGCCGCCGCTGTGCCACAAGAAGGTGCGGCGCCCGAATTGGCTGTTACCGCCCGCGCGAAGCGTATTGCGCTGCACGCCTCCGAGTTCGAAGAACTCCTTGACCTTCTTGCAGTACTGCGGCTGGTTGAACGAGCACTTGTCCAAAACCCACGGATGCTCTGGGTCGAAGCACTCGGGATCGGACTTTCGGCCGTCTGCATCGGTGCACGCCGAAGTAACGACCAGGCCCATCGCGAAGTTCCAGGATACGGCGGCGAGCTCGTTCTTGAATATCTGTGCGGTGCCCGCGAGAAATTCTGCATCGAAGTCCCGAGCGATCAGCGCACCGGACGCGCTCGGAACGAAGTTGCAGCGCGGGCCGTCGTCGGGAAAGAGCTCCTGCTGTAACGAGATTTCGGCGTCGCTCAAACACCCCGCGGTCGGATGGTACAGCGTCGAGGCGTACTGGAAGAAGACCTGCGGCCCCGTCTCCGTGTAGTCGCCGCGCAGGCTGTCGGAATTGCGCTTGTCGAGATACTCGGCGATCTGCGCCATGCAGACCGCATCGCTGGTGAAATTGTCACAGGGTCGCAGCGTCGACGGTGCGGGGCCGGCGGGATCGAAGTCGCCCGTCGATGGCGCCAATTGTCCGAAGCAGGAGCGCATGCCCGCCGAACCCGTGATGTCGTTTCCCTTGGAGTCGAGCGTAACAACGCTGTGGGTCGCAATCGTCGGCGCAAGCAGGCATCCGTCGACGCTTGGGTCGTAGCCAGCTTCGAAGGTGAAGATCACCTGGGTTTCGGTGATCTCGTAGCTGTCGATCCCTCGGCAGCCTGGAAGTACGACGGGTTTGCGATGACCCGGAACGTACCGGGTGCAGACGGGTCCACCGTCGAAATTGATCGTTCCGGGGGCCTGGGCGCGGCTCGTCGCAATGTAACCCATTGGCGTCCCATCGAAGCCTGGAATGGACTGCATGATCGCGCTCGCCTCCATGTTGAGCAGATCGATGCCGCCGCCGGGCTGTGCGGTTCCCGGGATCACGTCGTTGTAGAAAGCCAGCCGACTCGCCTCGAAGACCGTGCAGCCCTCGAGCGTCAGGGGGTCGCAGTCGTTGATCTCGAAAGTCACCGAGGAATCGCATCGGGTCCCGAAGAAAGGCCCGCACCCGAGCAGCGCGCGCTGCTCGTTGCTGAGACTGCTGTCGAGCGTGAAGTAGTCCTCCCGCGTCGGGAGCTGCTTCGCGAGTGCGTTTCCCCCGATGGGTCCGCGGTTGATTCCCGCGTTGGATCTGAGAACGTTGCAACCCGGGCTGCGCCCCACGGTCACGCCCATCGAGTCGACGCAGTCGAGATCCGATCCCAGGATCGAAGTGATGAATCCGTCGTTGGCATCTCGGTTGAGCGACACCGCGGGAGTCGCTCCGACCAGCGCCGCCTTCCCGATCAGCTGCGCGGTCACCGCGAAGAAGCTGTTGAAGCGGTATTCGCCCGCGTAGAGAGACGAAGAGACTTCCGACAACGCAACCGGAAAACCGCCCAGCCGTTCCGAACTGTTGAGTAGATTCACCGCGCACGCCCGCGCATCGAGATCCGGCGCAATTCCGAGCGTGGTCGAACAAAGCCACGCGAAGGCCTGCTGATTGGCGGAGTGCCACTCCAGCGCATTGTTCGGAGATCCCAGACTCGTCAGCGGGGTGCCGAACCCGAGACAATCCGGATCCGTTCCGATCCCGAGAGCCGTCACGGAATTCTGGTCTTTCGGGCTCATCACGAGCGCCGTATCGCAGTTACCCGTCGGATTACCCGGGTTGAATCGGGTGATCAGCGGTCGGCCCGTCTCGACGTCGGCATTGCGCTCGAAGGTCATGAACTGCTCGAGTGTCGGGAAGTCGTTGTAGCCGTAGAAGTCGGTCAGCGCGAAGCTGAATCGATCCCAGCGCCACTCGATCCGGCCGCCATACTCGAGCCCATCGGCATCCTGCCAGGGGTCGGGGGGGCGATCCGCACCCGCGACTCCGGTCCCGAGGGTTCCGTGGCTGAACGCCGCGTAAGACAGCTCGCACGCCGACGCGACCGCGTAGGGCTCGCCGCACACACCGAGATCGGCCGGCTCCATCGTTTCGAAATTCAGTGCGAACTCGAGGCGCACATCCTCCAGCGGCCCCACGTCGTAGAGCGAGTAGATGAACCGCGCGGAGGCCGTTGCGATTCGCGACTCCTCCAGGCTCGGGAGCGTGGAAAGTGCCAGATCCTGCGGATTGAACTGGTCGGTGGTGCGGAACAGCTCCGTCTTTCCCCAGACAATTTGCTGCAGGCCCAAGCGCATCCAGAGCCGATTTTCGAACAAGGCCGTCTCGAGGTAGGCCTCCTTCAACTCGTGGGTGTCCTGCTGGCTGGCACCGCGATTCCAGGCGAGTTCCGACTCGTCGAAGTGCATGTCGAGACTGTCGAAGTCACTGTTTTCGTAGAAGCGGATCAGACCCTGGCTGGGGAGGTAGAGCCCCTGCGCGGTTCGGCGGTCGATGTCTTCCTCCAGCTGGCTCGCGTCGGGAGCGGGCCGCATCGGAAGTTCACTCGTGCCGCCGGTGACGCGAACGTTGGTGAAGGGCACGCAACCCGGCTGAAGTCCGAGGTTCTTTTGAACGGTCGCCTGATTGCTGTCTGGCACCACGCAGGGCGACACACCCGTGTAGTCTCCACCGAACGGATTGGTTCCCTTGTTCGGATACTTGCCGGCGGTCTGCTCCGTCAGCACCACCTCGGCGCCGTTGGCGAGCAGGAACGTGCCGGGAGTCTGGCTTCCGGGAACGACGAGATCCGGCGGAAGAAATGGGATCAGCTCCGCCGGAAATGGATCGACTTCGTCGTAACTCCCGAAGAACGGATTGGCGTCGTCCGTCGGCCCCACGAAACCGGGGTTCACGATCGGATCTGCGGAGTGCCAGCGGATGTAACCGGGATCGCCGCCCCCGGGAGACGGCGTCAGCCGGCCGCGAAACGGATTGGCGATGTGCCGAAGCGCCGCATTGGCGTCGACCGAATTCTTCGGCAACCAGGGGCCGAGAATGCTCTTCTGCAGGATGCCGCCATCCGCGCCGCGATGCGCGGTGGACGTGAAGACGAAGTCGAGGTAGTCGGACATCGTGTAGCGGAACGGATCGTCGTCGGTGTTCGGCATGTCGTCGGCACCCTCGATGTCCTGGATTCTCCAGATGTCGAACGCACCGCGGTTCGGAATCACCGAGCCGTCCGCCCGGCGATCGCCGTTCAGGCTTTGAACACGGCCGTGGGGATTGTCATCGGTAGCGGGGCCCAGCCGGAGCACTCCCGCGTAATCCTGAGTCTCTCCGTCGCTGAGGCGATCAGGCAGCCTGCGGGCCCGATCCCCGTAGGTGTTGACGGAATGGAACATCCCGCAGCCGCTTTGCCACATGCAGTCGTAGCGACCTTCGACACGAACGTAAGCCTCGAGCAGATTGATCGGCCCCCAGCCGTCGGGAAGGAAGTCGAACTCCAGCTCGAGATTGAGAACGTTGTACCACTGGCTGAGGTCGAGGTTGTCGTCGAACTGTTCATCGAGCGTGCGGACCTGCATCTCCGCGAAACCATGGGCTTGGATGCGGCCATCGAAGAATTCGAGAGCGTCGGAACGCGTCGGGTTCGAAGCCAACCCGATCGCCGCGATCGCCGCGATCGCCGCGATCGCCGCGCGCGACGCGCTGACCGGGGTCGGCCGTCGCCGCGTTCCGCGCCTCCCGCGCTTCGCGAGTGCCGCCAACGCCGACACCTCCCGATCGCAACACGCCGATCTGCGGAGGCGTCAACCCGACCGGGAAGCCGAGTTCCAGCTGCGTGGAACAGCTCGACTCGACAGCCCGGTGTGCTGAGGTCTTCCGCCCGGAGACCCTACTGGAGTTATTACCGTGGTCGATATCCAATCACAACGAGTTGCCCTGCAATATCGAGAACTTCTCGCTTCAATTCCAACACAGCGAGAATCGGCAGGATGCCGCAGGGGAGAGTCTCGAGCGAGCGCCGCGTCTTGCGGCTAGCAGCTCGAACCCGGAACGAGTTCGAGCTGCGCGGCCAGGGAAGCGAAGCTTCCCCCGCTAGCGGGAGGTTTTACTGGCCGCCTTCTTCTTGGCGGTCTTTTTCTTTGCGGTCTTTTTCTTGGCGGCGCTCTTCTTCGCGACCTTTTTCGGGGTCGTCTTTTTCGTGGCCGCCTGCTTGTTGACGGTCTTCTTCTTGGGGGTCTTCTTCACACGCGGAGTCGGACTGGAGTCGTCGTCGCCCTCCTTGGCGCCCCGGGCCTTCCTCGGCGGGAACTCGAAACCGTGTCGCCCGTTTTCCTTGAGGCTCAGTATCGCCGAGAACGGTCGCCCGAAGCGCGAGGTGAAGTCCTCCAGCAAGTCCGTCTTTCCATTGGCGAGGTAGACCTCGGCCTCTTCGCGGGTGATCTCGCGCTTGCAGACCGTTCGCGGAAACACGAAGCCGCAGCTCTTCGACAGCTCTCCCGCATCCACTGCTCCCGCGGCTGCGGCGTTCACGTTCTTTCCCTGTTCGCTCTTGAGCTGATCGAGCTTGACTTGTCGCTCGCAGAGGTACTGCGTGGGAGACTCTACCACCGAGCACCCCTGTCCAAAGGGACAGGCGCCCAGCGGGTCCGAATTGACCTCGTACTCGACGACGTCGCTGACGCCCTCCCCCTCGTTGTAGCCGAGAGAGCGCACCACGAGTTTCCACTCGTCGCGATCGATTTCGATGAAACCCTTGTAGGTCCGGCCATTGCGCGCCGTGAAGCCGTCGAGCGTTCCCGTCTTTTCGTCGCGAAGCAGCGCCACGACGGCGTTGCGATCGAGATAACGCCCCGACGTGTCCTTCCAGAATCGCATCGGGCAGTCGTCCTCGCGCTCGACACCCGGCTGTTCGGTGCAGCGATAGAACCACGCCATCTCGAAGACGGATCGTCCGCAGCTCGGACATTTGCCGAGCGGTGTCTTCGTGTCATACAGGTCTTCGTACTCGAACGTCTTCGCGGTATCGACGATCTCGCACGCGTAGCTGGTGATTTCGTCCATGAAGTCGGACGCCTTGCGGGAGCCGCGCTCGACTTCGAGCAGGTGATGCTCGATCTCCCCCGTGAGTTCCGGCGAGGTCAAGCGCACGATGTTGATTCGATGCAGGGTGTCGATCAGTCGGATTCCCTTGACGGTAGGCCGCAACGCCTTGCCGGCGCGCACCACGTAGCTCTTGGCGATCAGGTTCTCGATCACATCCGCGCGCGTCGCGGGGGTACCGATGCCTTTTTGGTCGATCGCCGCGGCGTGATCCTCGTCTTCTACGAGCTTGCCCGCGTTCTCCATCAGCGAGAGCAGACGCGCCTCGGTGATGCGCGCGGGGGGGCGGGTCTCGTCGGACTCGGTCTCGGTGGAAGCGGTGCGCACCGCTACTCCACTCGCAGCATCTTTACCCGCGACGAGCGGCTGCAGCACGACCTCGGGCTCTTCGGTCGCGGCGGGCAACACCGCGCGCCAGCCGGCTTCTTTGACCGAGCGCGCTCGGGTGCGGAAGACTTCGCCCTGGACTTCGGTGATCCGCTCGACTCTCTCCCAGACCGCGGGCGGATAGAAGTTCCCGAGAAATCGCCGAACCACGAGGTCGAACAGGCGCTTGTCGTCTCCGGTCAGCGGCGCGTCGGGCAGAGACCCCGTCGGAATCACCGCAAAGTGATCGGAGACCTTCGAGTCGTCGAAAGTCCGGCCGGTGTTCTGCAACTGCGTCTTCTGGAGATGGGCGGCGGCCACCGCATATTCGGAAAACTCCGCGCCCTGCGTCCCCGCGCCGTTGGCGAAAGAGCTGATCGTGTCGTCGACTACGCCGCGATAATCGCTCGGCAGGCAGCTCGAGCTGGTTCGGGGATAGGTGAGGATCTTGTGGCGCTCGTAACAGCGCTGCGCGGCGCTCAGGGTTCGCCGCGCCGACCAACCGAAGCGGCGGTTCGCCTCGCGCTGCAGGCCCGTCAGATTGAAAAGCGTCGGCGCGGTTTCCCGCGACGGCTTGCGGGTCTCCTCGGCGATCGCGGGCTTTCCCGCCACGGCGGCCACGATCCCCGTCGCGCGGTTTTCGTCGAAGACGCGATCGTCCTTGAGTTCCGCGTCTTCTCCGGCCGCGAAGTTCGGATCGAACCAGGTCCCCTGATAGGAATGGCCGCCGTGTTCGAAGCTGGCGATGACGCGCCAATACGGGCGCGGCACGTGGGCGAGGATCTTGAATTCTTGATCGACCAACATCGCGAGCGTCGGAGTCTGCACGCGCCCCGCCGACCAGGCCGTCTTTTCCTTGCGGCTCTTCAGGCGCTTGGTGAGCGCGCGAGTGGCGTTCATCCCGATCATCCAATCGGATTGCGCGCGGCAGGCGGCGGACGCGGCGAGTCCGTCGAAATCCGAGCCCGGCAACAGGTTCTCGAAAGCCGTGCGAATCGCACCGCCGGTCATGGACTGGAGCCAGAGCCGGTAGACGGGCTTGCCGGAATTCAGGCTGTCGACGATCTCGCGGAAGATCAGCTCCCCTTCGCGACCCGCATCGCAGGCGTTGATGACGCTGTCGACGTCCGCGCGCTGCATCAGCTTCTTGATCGTGCGGATCCGGTCGCTCTGGCCCTTCTTCGGTTTCAAGCGAAACTCCACCGGCAGGATCGGCAAGGCGTCCAGCGTCCAGCGCTTGTATTTCTCGTCGACTTCCTCGGGCGAGAGCAGCTCGAAGAGGTGTCCGACCGCGAACGTGACGACATGGGAATTGCTTTCGAAGTAACCGTCGTGTTCGGTGAAACCGCCGAGCACGCCGGTGATATCGCGTGCGACGCTTGGTTTCTCGGTGATGACGAGCGCCTTGCCCAAAGATTTCAGCTCCGTTGGCGACCGCGACCCTGCGACCGCGACCCTGGTGAACCGCGCGACCGACGCGCCGGCCTCTTCGAGCGCTTGACCGACCGTCTTCGAAGGATCGTGGATCCAGGGCTGG
>CAZBSV010000183.1:0-60545 GCA_964494795.1 uncultured Spirochaetales bacterium
TCCATCGACGCCTTGTCGCTCTCGATCGTCACGAGGGAAGCTTCGCGCTCGATCGAGTCTCCGACGGCTACCAGCACCTCGATGACTTCGACGTCCTCGTAGTCACCGATGTCCGGGATCCGGATTTCTTTTTCGACGGCCACTAGCTCTCTCCAGCGCAGCGCGCCCGGCGGGCGAACAGCCGGTCGTTCGCTACACGGTCACCGGGTTGGGTTTTTCCGGATCGATCCCGTATTTCTTCATCGCATCCGTCACCCAGGAGCGCGGAATCTCGTCTCGAACGGCGAGCGCGTTCAAGGCCGCGATGACCACGAAGTACTGGCTGACCTCGAAGAAATAACGCAGACGGCTTCGGGAATCGCTGCGCCCGAATCCGTCGGTTCCGAGCGAGTGGTAGTCGGTCGGCACGTAGGGACGGATCTGGTCGGCGTGGATCTTCAGGTAGTCGGTCGCGGCGATGATGGGTCCTCTTGCGGCATCTAGACACTCCGCGACGTAGGTCGTGCGCGGCTCGGCCTCCGGATGCAGGCGATTCCAGCGCACCGCGTCGAGGCCGTCGCGGCGCAATTCCGTGAAACTGGTCACGCTCCAGACGTCGGAGGCGATGTCGAAGTCGCGCTTCAGCAGGCTCGCGGCTTCGAGCACTTCGCGAAGAATGGCGCCGCTGCCGAGCAATTGAACCGAGAATCGCGCGCCCGGTTCGGCTCTCTGGATGCAATACATGCCGCGGAGGATTCCCTCTCGAACGCCATCGCGGTCCGGCATCGGCGGCTGGAGGTAGTTTTCGTTCATCACGGTCAGGTAGTAGAAGATGTTCTCCTGCTCGACGTGCATCCGCCGCAGTCCGTCGTGGATGATCACGGCGAGTTCGTACGCGTACGCGGGGTCGTAGGCGACACAATTTGGAATCGTCGACGCGGCGAGATGGCTGTGGCCGTCCTGGTGCTGGAGCCCCTCGCCGGACAACGTGGTGCGACCGGCGGTGCCGCCGAGCAGGAAGCCGCGCGCCTGCATGTCGCCGGCCGCCCACGCGAGGTCTCCGATGCGCTGAAAGCCGAACATCGAGTAATAGATGTAGAAGGGGATCATCTGGACGCCGTTGCTGCTGTAGGAAGTCGACGCGGCGATCCAGGACGCGAACGCCCCCGCCTCGCTGATGCCCTCCTGCAGGATCTGCCCCTTCTTGTCCTCGCGATAGAACATCACCTGGTCGGCGTCGACGGGGTCGTAGAGCTGCCCGAGTGCGGCGTAGATGCCGATCGTGCGGAACAAGCCCTCCATCCCGAAGGTCCGGGCTTCGTCCGGCACGATCGGGACGATGTGCTTTCCGATCTTCTTGTCCCGCAGCAGCAGCGTGAGAATGCGCACGAACGCCATCGTGGTGGAGATCTCTCGGTCACCCGATCCGGCGAGCAGCGGCTCGAAGATCTCGAGATCCGGAATCGGAAGCGGCGGCGCGATCTCGCGCCGGGTCGGCAGGTATCCACCGAGCGCGGAACGCCGCTCGCGCAGGTATTTGATCTCCGCGCTGTCTTCGGGCGGGCGATAGAAGGGCGCCGACTCGACCTCGTCGTCGGGAATCGGAATCCGATATCGATCGCGAAAATGTCGAATCGCTTCCCCCTGCATCTTCTTGGCTTGGTGGGTCGCCATTGCGCCTTCGCCGATCACTCCGAGCCCGTATCCCTTGACGGTCTTGGCGAGCACGACGCTAGGCTGATCGACCGTGTTGACCGCGCGGTCGTAGGCGGCGTAGACCTTGCGGGGGTCGTGCCCGCCGCGGTTGAGCAACCAGATCTCGTCGTCGGTCAGATGTTCGACCAGCGGAAGCAGCTCTGGATCCTTGCCGAAGAATTTTTCGCGCGTGTACGCGCCGCCCTTGTTCTTGTAGTTCTGGTAGTCGCCGTCGAGCGCTTCTTCCATCCGCCGGAGCAGGCGGCCATCCTTGTCCTTCGCGAGCAGCGGATCCCAACGGTCGCCCCAGATCACCTTGATGACATTCCAGCCCGCGCCGCGGAAGACGCCCTCGAGTTCCTGGATGATCTTTCCGTTGCCGCGCACGGGTCCGTCGAGGCGCTGCAGGTTGCAGTTGACGACGAAGATCAGGTTGTCGAGTTGCTCGCGAGCCGCGAGCGAAATCGCGCCGAGCGACTCGGGCTCGTCCATTTCGCCGTCGCCCACCAACGCCCAGACCCGGCGGCCCTTGGCCTCGACGATCCCGCGGCTCTCGAGATATTTGAGGAAGCGCGCCTGGTAGATGGCGAGCAGTGGCGTGAGCCCCATCGACACGGTTGGGAACTGCCAGAAGCTCGGCATCAACCACGGGTGCGGGTAGGAGGAGAGGCCATTGGTTTCGACCTCGCGACGGAAGTTTCGCAGCTGCTCCTCGCTCAATCGGCCTTCGAGAAACGCGCGCGCGTAGATGCCCGGCGATGAATGCCCCTGGATGTAGACGAGGTCGCCACCGCACTCGTGTCCGGGCGCGCGCCAGAAGTGATTGAAGCCGACGTCGTACAGCGTCGCCGCGGAAGCGAAGCTCGCGATGTGGCCGCCGTATTCGGTGCTGTGTTTGTTGGCCTGGACGACGAGTGCCAACGCGTTCCAGCGGATGTACGAGCGTATCCGGTACTCGAGTCCGGGTTCACCCGGGATCTCCGGTTCTTCGTCCTCGTGGATCGTATTGACGTAGGCGGTGACGGCATTGTAGGGCAGGTGGGCGCCGGAGCGCCGCATGCGATCGATCAGCCGTTCGATCAGATAATGGGCGCGCTTGGTTCCCTCTTTCTGATAGACCGAATCGAGTGCATCCAACCACTCTGCGGTCTCGTCGGGATCGATGTCGGGTTCGCTGATGATGGATCGAGTCGGCATTCCGATCGCTCTGCTCTCCGGCTCAGGTCGAATGCGCGAGCGCGCTTGCGCGCGCCGCAACGAGTCGCTGGAAATCCTCGTCGGCGTGGTAGGAGGATCGGGTCAGCGGTGACGAGGAGACGGTCAAGAAGCCCTTTTCGCGCGCCGCGCGCGCGTAGTCGTCGAATTCATCGGGCGTGACGTAGCGATCCATCGGCAGGTGCTTCTGGCTGGGGCGCAGATACTGACCGATCGTGATGAAATCGACGTCCGCTTCGCGCAGGTCGTCCATCACGGCCAGGATTTCCTCGGGCGTCTCGCCGAGGCCGAGCATGATCCCGGACTTGGTGAAGATTGCGGGATCGATCGCTTTGACCCGTCCGAGCAGATCCAGCGAGTGATGGTAGTCGGCACCCAGGCGCGCGACCCGATACAGCCGCGGCGCGGTTTCTAGATTGTGGTTGTAGACGTCCGGTCGCGCCGCAGCAACGCGCTCGATCGCGCCATGCTTGCGCAGAAAATCCGGCGTTAGAACCTCGATCGTCGTGGCAGGCGACGCGACCCGGATTTCCTGGATGCAGCGCACGAACTGTTCGGCGCCGCCATCGGGGAGGTCGTCGCGATCGACGGATGTGATCACGACGTGGCGAAGGCCCAGCGTCGTGACCGCGTGCGCGAGGCGTGTGGGCTCCTCGTGGTCGAGGCTGTCGGGTCGGCCGGTCTTGACGTTGCAGAAGCCGCATTTTCGCGTGCAGATGCTGCCGAGGATCATGACCGTGGCGTGTTTCGCCGACCAGCACTCGCCGATGTTCGGGCAGGCGGCCTCTTCGCAGACGGTATTGAGCCGAAGGGAGCGCATCAGCTCGCGCGTCTCGCGATAACCCGACGAACTCGAAGCCGCCCGGACCCGGATCCACGGGGGGCGCCGCTGGGAGCGCCGATCGGCGTCGACGCCCAATTTCAACGGCACTCCCGACTCCAACGGCACTCCCGACTCCAACGGCACTTCCAATTCCAACGGCACTTCCAAGTTGATTTGAAGCAGATCTCGAGCCATCGCCAGCAGTCCCCTCCGCGCGGCAAGCGGCGGCAGTAGAGTATTCCAAAGCGCTCGAAATCCCCAATCGTTCGGCGAGTTCGGCCGGATTCCCGGGAATTCGCGCCTTCTGGCCGCGCCGCGGATTTCGGCAACGAGGAGCTGTCGCGCTTCGCACTGTGCGCCGCCATGTTGTCGTTGCGGAGCGCCCCCCGTGTATCGGCGCTCAGTCGGAAAATCCAAAGCCATGAATCCGGCTGCGGCCAGAGCGGACTGCAGCGCTCGGGCGGCAGATTCCGCTGAAAATCGGGTCCGTACGGGCGTTCTAGAACAGTGCGGGTCCTAGAACAGTGCGGGGTTCTAGAACAGTGTGGACTGCGGTTCCGGTTCGCTGGATTCGCTCTTGCGCGCCGCGCCGCGCGCCTTCGGCTTGGCGGAGCCGCGCAGCTTCCAGTGGACGCTCTTGACGGGCTTTGGAGCCAGCCGCACGCCGCGCGCTGTCGTTCCCGTCGTTTCGAGCTTCGAGAGATCGAACCGGCCGCCCGTCACACGCTGGCGCGGCGCGGGTGTGAATTCGAAGTCGATCCGGCTGGCTTCGTCGGGCGCCAGCAGCAGGTCGATCTTGCCGGCCTTGTCCTTGATCAACTGGTACTCGCGGTTGCGGATGAATTTTTCGATCCGAACCCGCTTGCCGTAGAGCAGCTTTGAGCGGTCGCGGTAGACCACGATGAATTCCGCTCCGCGATCGGGGTCGAAAATCTCGCAGTGGATCAGCCGGCCGGAAAAGAGAATCTTGTCGGGGGGCGTCATGATCCGGTAACTGCCGTCGCTCGCGATTCCGAGAACCAGATCGTACTCGCTGACCGTTAGCGTGGGCTTGTCGGCCTTCACCGCCGAGCCGAAGAATCCCGTCTCGCGGTCGTAGCCGAGCTTGATGGCCGGCTGTGACACGGCCTTCTTGTCGATCGCGTCGAATCTCTGCGTCTTGGTCCTGCGCGGAAAATCCTTCCCGTAGCGCTCGATGAAGCCTTCGATGGTCTCGATCAGCGTGCGCGTCAGGTGCTCGAGCTTCGCGGCGACCGCGGCCAGTTTTCCGTCGAGTTCCTCGATTTCGGCGCGATTTTTCGCCTTGTCGTAGGCGGAGATCCGCCGAATCCGCAGAGCGAGCAGGTTGCTGACGTCGTCGTCGACGAGCGGGCGGATCAACTGCTCGGCGTGTTCCTGCATGCCGTCTTCGACTTCTTTTCGCACCGAGCGATCGGTCTCGGCGGTTTCGATCCGGCGATAGATCTTGTATTCGACGAACAGGGCCTCCAGCGTGAGCCAGTGTTTGCGCTCGAGCAGCTGTCCCTGCTCCCAGTCGAGTTCCGCGCGAATCTGTTCGCGCAGGTTCTCGGTGAGTTCGCGCAGGACCTCGCTCACGGATCGCTGAACCGGACGTCGATCGCGAATCAAGACGATGCTCGAACTCACCGAAACGCTGCAGTCCGTATAGGCGTAGAGTTGCGGGATGACTTCCTCGGCGGTCGCTCCGCGCGAGAGCACGAGCTCGATCTCGGCACGATCCGTCGTGTAGTCGTGAATCGTCGCGACCTTGACGCGCCCCCTCTGCACCGCGGATTCGATCGATGAGATCAGGCTCTCGGTCGTCGTCGAGTAGGCGAGTTCCGTGATCAGGATGCGCTTTGCGTCTGGCGCGCGAAGCCGCGCGCGGATCTCGACCTTGCCCCGGCCGTCGTCGTACTCCGAAACATCCGCGATGCCGCCCTGGGGAAAATCCGGTTCGAGCTCGATCGCTTCGCCGTGGAGCAGGTGGATCTGCGCCTGCCAGAGCTCTACGAGGTTATGGGGCAGGATGCGCGTCGCCATCCCGACCGCGATGCCCTCGGAACCGAGCATCAGCGCGATCGGAATCTTTGCCGGGAAGAAGACCGGCTCGCGACTTCGACCGTCGTAACTCGGCCGAAATTCGGTGAGATCTTCGTTGAAGATCGTCTCCAGCGCGAGCGGGGTGAGACGGCATTCGATGTAGCGGGACGCGGCAGCGGGATGGCCGGTCAGCACGCTTCCGAAATTGCCCTGCTTGTCGATGAAGTAATCCTTGTTGGCCAAGACGATCAACGCATCGCCGATCGCCGCATCGCCGTGGGGGTGGAGCTTCATCGACTCTCCGACCACGTTGGCCACCTTGTGGTAGCGGCCGTCGTGCATCTGGAAGAGCGTGTGGAGGATCCGGCGCTGAACGGGCTTCAGACCGTCTCGCAGATCGGGAATCGCGCGATCGAGAATCGAATAGCTCGCGTAGTCGACGAAATTCTTGCGCATCAGATCTTGAAGCTGCGGCATTCCGATTGCCTAGATGACGTCGGTCGCGAGGTTTTCGATGATGAACTGCTTCCGCTCGGGCGTGTTGCGCCCCATGAAGAAATCGAGGCACTGGGTGACTTCGCCGAGGCTCTGGACCCTCACGGGGGAGATCTGCATGTCGTCGGAAATGAAGGGCGCAAACTCGTGGGGGCTGATTTCTCCCAACCCCTTGAAGCGGGTCGTTTCCGCGCCGCGCACCGCCTGCAGGGCTTCGTCCCGCTCGGCCTCGGAGTAGCAGTAACGGGTCTGCGTCTTGTTCCGCACCCGGAACAGCGGAGTCTCGAGGAAGTAGAGGTGGCCCTTGATGACCAGATCCTCGAAGTAACGCAGGAAATAGGTGAGCAGCAGGTTTCGGATGTGCATGCCGTCGACATCGGCGTCGGTGGCGATCACGACCTTGTTGTAGCGAAGTCCGTCGAGGCCATCTTCGATCCCGAGCGCTTTCATCAGGTTGTAGAGTTCCTCGTTCTTGTAGATGGCGTCGCGTTTCAGGCCGTGGCAGTTCAAGGGTTTTCCGCGCAGCGCGAAGATGGCCTGCGTGTAGACGTCCCGGCTCTGCACCATGACGCCGGCGGCGGAATTTCCCTCGGTGATGAAGATCGTGGTCTCGTTGCGCCGCTTGGCGCGAGCATCATCGTAGTGAAACTTGCAATCCGTGAGTTTCGGGATCCGGATCGCGATCTTCTTGGCGCGCTCCCGCGCGTCCTTCTTGATTGCAGCGAGCTCTTTCCGGATGCGCTCGTTGACCTTGATCTTCTCGATCACCTGCTCGGCGGCTTTGGGATTCTGGTGCAGCCAAAGCACCAGTTGCTCCTTGACGGCGGCCACCATCCAGCCGCGCACCTCGGTGCTCCCGAGTTTGTTCTTGGTCTGGCTGTCGAATACGGGGTCCTGGAGCCGGATGCTCACCGCGCCGACGATACCGTCCCGGACGTCGTCTCCGGAAAAACTCTGATTCGCGAATTCATTGATGCCCTTGAGGATCCCCTCGCGAAAGGCCGTCTGATGGGTGCCTCCGTCGTTCGTGTACTGCCCGTTGACGAAGCTGAAGTAGGTCTCGCCGTAGTTGTGGGTGTGGCTGAATGCAAACTCGAGCCGTTCCTGGCGACTGTGGATGATGTCGTACAGCGGCGGTTCGTCGCCGATTTCGTCGCGCAGAAGATCTGCGAGGCCTCCCTCGCTGTGAAAGCGCTTGCCGTTGTAGACGAGGCTCAAATTTGCGTTGAGATACGCGTAGTAGCGGAGTCGCTTCTCGATGAAATCTTCGTTCCAGCCAAAACAGCCGAAGATCTCGCGGTCGGGCGTGAAGCGGATCAGCGTGCCGGTCGGCGATTCGACGTCCCGTCCGTGCTTTTCGGCCTGGAGCACACCGCGCTCGAAGCGGGCGCTGCGGTAGCGCTTCTCGCGCCAGCTGGTCGCCTCGAAGCTGGCCGATAGCGCGTTCACGGCCTTGGTGCCGACGCCGTTGAGCCCGACGGAAAACTGGAAGACGTCGTCGTTGTATTTTCCGCCGGTGTTGATCCGGCTCACGCAGTCGACGAGCTTGCCGAGCGGAATTCCGCGGCCAAA
This sequence comes from uncultured Spirochaetales bacterium, assembly GCA_964494795.1. GTDB lineage: Bacteria > Myxococcota_A > UBA9160 > UBA9160 > SMWR01 > JACZVU01. The sequence continues at coordinate 7,823 of CAZBSV010000183.1, forward strand.
ATCGCGCACGTTGATTTCGTCACCCTCGCGATCGATTTCGATGATTTCACCCTCTCCCATGATGAACTCGTCGATCGCGTTGTCGATCACCTCCTTGAACATGACGTAGATCCCGTCGAGCGGATGACTGCCGTCTCCGAGGCGGCCGATGTACATCCCGCTGCGCAGGCGGATGTGCTCGAGCGCTTCGAGCGTCTGGATCGCGCTCTCGTCGTAGGCGATTCGTTTGGCGGGCATGGCCTCGAAGTCTTCCAGGGGGGCGCGCGAAAGGTGGTGGATTTGTCGAAATCGTCAAGAGCGCCGATCGGCTCTGAACGAAGGCCGCTGCGCGTCTGCGGCTGCAGCTCGCGCGGAATCCGCTCGCGCCGGGCGATTTCGGCGGCCCGTTCCATTGCGCGGGCCGCTCGATTTTACCACTCTCCGTCGCAGCGCTGATCGCAGCCGCAGGAGGGAACTCGGATGAGTCCGGAGCTGGTGGGATACCTCGTAGGAGCCGGGTCCGCGCTCGCGGTCGCGACATTCTACATTGGGCGCGCGACGGGTGCGGGCGCCCATCGGCGGCGCGAGTTGGAATCACAGCTCGCGAATGCCCACGAGGAACTCTCCCGCCTCGCAGCAGACCTCGAAGCGCTCGCCGAAAAGCTTCGCGCGGCACGCGCCGAGCACGACGCCTATCGGCTGAACGTCGTCGATCACTTCTCCGGAACTTCGGATCTTCTGCGCGACCTGACCGTGCAATATCGATCCGTCTACGAGCACCTCACGAAGGGTGCGAGCATCTTGTGCCCGGAGGGATTCGTGGGCCTCACGGAGGGGCTTCCGATTCCGGAAATCGCTCAGGTGTCTGGCAAATCCGAAGTGAAGGCCGACGCGGGATCGCGCGAAAGCGGGCCGCCGGGCGCCCTGGATGGCGATTTCGCAGGGACCGCGCGCGCGCAGTCTGGTTAGCTGCCGCTCGGCGAGTCGAGTCGCTCGCGCCCGATGACTTCCGACACCACCACGCCCGCGCCGTCGTGCGAGCCGTTCGCCTCGAGAATTCTCGGCAGCGCATCGACCATTTCTTCCAGGCAGGCTTGCGCCGCGCTGTTCAGATCGACGAATCGCAATGCCATCCCGTCGGGCCCGTCATCGCGCGCGATCTCGGCCGACACCACCAGGGGTTGGCCATCGGGCCGAATGTGGACCGCGACCTTCAGCTTGTCTCCGAGCGCGAGCCCGGGGGTCGCGTCGATTCGCATTCCGCCAATCGAGAGATCGCGGCCGATCAGGACCCGCGCCGCTTCGTCACCGAGCGCGATGATTCGCCGCGATAGGGCGTGCCGCCGTTGTGTGCGCCGCTCGCTCGCCGAGACATCCTCCGATTCGCTGGAAGCCGGCGACGCTATTTCGCGCTGCGCACACGGCGACACCTGCTGCGCCTGTTCGCCCGGCGGTTGCTGGTTGTGCTGTGCGGCAACCACCGGTGCGCGCTGCGGCGCGTGCGCGAGCGCGTTGTCGAGCATGGCGGGCCCCTGACTGTGCGCGGACACGATCGACTCGAGCCGCTTGCGCTCCGGTGGCTTCAGCAGCTCGAAGAGCACCGCGACCGCATCGGTCGCCGGTTCGACCTGCGAGACGCGCATGACGTGACCTCGCAGTGACAGCGGCCGGCTATCGCCCGTGACCTCGGCTGGCAATATGACGGTCACCAATTTGTCCGGACTGGCGCGATGGGAGCCGGGCTCCGCGATCAGCCGGCAGCCCCGGTGCGACAACTCCGCGAGGATTGCGTTTCGCCGGCGCAAGCCGATTCGAAAGCGAACAGAGGCTCCCACGCTGACGCGCGTGTTGCGGCGTTTCTCGGGTCCGCGATACAGCGCGTGGAGGATCAGCAACCGCAGCGCTGCCGGATGCACGGGCTGGCGGACGAGCAGATCCGTGTCGACCCGGTAGAGCATCTTGCGCAGCGTCTTCGAGTCTCCCTCCATCACGGCGATTCGGATGGCGGAGGTTTCGGGCAGGTGCTGGTGGAGTTCGAGCATGCGGCTCGCGCTCGCGATCGCCACGTCCCAGATCGTGTTGCGATCCGCGTCTGTCGGATTTCCGCGCCGCTCGATTCCGCCCAGCGATCCGATCAGCGGGGCCAGATTGGCCAACTCCCCATCGTGGATCAGCAGAATTGAAGGCGTCGGCTCGTGGTATTCCATGTCGGCCCCGGCTGCGCGCTGAGCGAACGGCGTCAGCGCTCAATCGGCGTGTGGCGCACACCACTTGAAGCGCTTCTCGAACCCGCGCAGCCCGTTTCGCAAGCCGTCGCGCCGGCTGGCTCTCTTCGGGGGGCCGGGATCGCGGCTTCGGGGCCGGGGAGGGCGTCGAGGCGCGCGGAGCGCGGGCCTCGGCGGGCTTCTCGATTCAGGGCGAGCGCGATACTACAGTGGGGCACTAAGCCAACATCGGCTTTCGGGGAATGCCAACGACCATGCGACTATCGCGGCTCGAGCGGTTCCTGCGTCTCTTTTCGGACGTCCGCGCCGGCGAAGGCGTCACCGCGCTGCTCATGTTCCTCAACGTGTTCCTGCTGCTCTGCGCCTACTACTTCGTCAAGCCGCTGCGGGAGGCCTGGCTCTCGGTCACGAGCGTGATGGAGTTCTCGCCGATCGAACTCAAGGCCTATTCGGCGTGGATCCAGGGTCTGCTGCTGCTGCCGGTAGTGGCGTGGTACGGGCGACTCTCGGATCGGATGCACCGCAGCACGCTGATTACCCGAGCCACGCTGTTCTGCATGTCCAATGTGCTGATCTTCTTCCTCTGGCGTCCGGGCGGGGGATTCGACGGCATCCCGGGCAATGCGCTCGCGTTCTACGTCTGGGTTTCGATGTTCGGTCTGTTCGTCGTCGCGCAGTTCTGGACCTTCGCGGCCGACATCTACAGCGACGAGCGCGGTCGGCGTCTGATGCCGATGATCGCGATCGGGGCCACGGGCGGCGCGGCGTTCGGGTCGTCGGTCGTGACGCCGATGGTCAAGGGGGCCCAGTTCGGCGCCGACATCCTGCTGCTCGCGGCGCTGGTGCCCTTGGGTATTTCGATCGCCTTGACCCGGATCGTGGATACCCGCGTGCGGACCGCGGAGAGCGATCCGGCGCGAACGAAAGCGAAGCCGCGGGCGTCGAAGTCAGGAGGCGGCCTCGCGATGATCGCGAAGAGCCGGTTCTTGTTGGCGGCCGCAGCGATCACGCTGCTCTTGAACTGGGTCAATACCAATGGAGAGAATCTCCTCTACAGCGTCGTCGTCGATTTCCTCAAGGGCGAGATTGCCGAAAGCGGCCTCAGCGATCAGGGCGCGATCGACGCCTTCACCAAGAACGGCGTGGCGACCTTCTACGGCAACTTCTACACCTGGGTGAACGCGGTCGCGCTCGTCCTGCAGGCGCTCGTCGCCTCGAGGCTGCTCAAATACGGGGGATTCGGCGTGATCTTGCTCATGCTGCCCGTGATCTCGCTGCTGTCCTACGCGACGATGGCGCTCGTGCCCGTCCTGATCGTGATCAAAATGATGAAGGTCGCCGAGAATTCGACCGATTATTCGATCAACAACACGGCGCGAAACGTGCTGTGGCTCCCCACGACGACCGAGATGAAGTTCAAGTGCAAGCCTGCGATCGATACCATCTTCGTGCGCGTTGGCGACGGCCTGGCCGCGGCGACGGTCTGGTTCGGCTCGAATGTCGTCCTGTTCAGCAATCAGGCTTACTTCACGTTGAACGTTGCGCTGGTGGTGGTCTGGTTGGCAGCCGCGATCGCCCTGGTTGGCGAACATCGAAAGCTCACGCAGGCGAACGCGCGGCCCGGAGGCGGCTAGCGGTGGCGCCCTGGTGGTTGATCGCCTTGCTGCTGTGGATACCGCCGTCCAGCGCAATCGCCGACGACCTGGGTGAGCCTGGGGACGAAAACTGGGACGTGATCGACACCACGAGCATCCAAGAGTTGATGCTGCTCGATGGCATCGCTCGTTTCGAAGACAATGCGCCGCTCTGGGATTATCACGATGCTGCGCTTCAACGGCGCGTCGATCGGGTGCTGGTCGATCTGGGTCTCGATGACGAAGCGCGCGAGAAACACCTGAGCGTCGCGCTGGTCGATCTGTCGCATCCAGGCCGACCGCAGGCGGCGTCGGTCAACGGCGACGAGATGATGTACGCCGCCAGTCTTCCCAAGATCGCGGTTCTGCTGGCTGCCTTCGAGAAGATCGCGCAGGGAAAGATGGTGCTGGACGCCGCCGCCGAGTACCGCCTGAGCCGGATGATCAAGGTGTCATCCAACGAGTACGCGACGGAAATGATGCAGAAGGTCGGGAAGGAGTACATCGCGCGGGTCCTGCTCTCGCCGCGGTATCGGCTCTACGATCCGAAGCACAACGGTGGCCTCTGGGTCGGGAAGGACTACGCGAAGGCCGGCATGTGGCGCCGGGACCCGCTTCACAATCTCACGCACGGCGCGACCGCCATGCAGGTGGCTCGCTTCTACTATCTGCTCGTGACCGACAATCTCGTGACGCCCGCGCACTGTCAGAAGATGCGAGAGATCCTCGCGGGCAGCGAGCTGGATCACAAGTTCGTTCGGGCGCTCCGCGAGATCGATCCGGAGGCTGCCGTTTCGCGCAAGTCGGGCTCGTGGTCGACCTATCACTCCGACAGCGTTCTCGTCGAGCGGGACGGGCATCGCTACATCGCAGTCGCGTTGAGCAACCACGCGAACGGGTCGCAATGGCTCGGGCGCATCATCACCAAGTTCGACGCCCTGATCGTCGGCGACGCAAGCCTCGCGGCTCGACGCTCGCAGGAATCGAGCCCCTTGCTTCACTGATCGGCTATTCGTCCGAGACGCTACCGTCGATCGGTTCGTCGAGTTCCCCCGCGCGGATCTGCTCCAGTGCGCGCTGGATTTCGGCCTCGTCGGACCCGTCATCGAGGCTCGGCGCGTGGTCGGGCGATCGATCCGGGAGAGGGTGGTCGCGCTGCATGATCTGGTGAATCTCGGTCGCGAGCTGCTTGTGGATCGCAGCGGAATCCTTGCGCAGCACGTTCGACAACAAGACGACGATGTATCGCAGCTGGCGCCCCGGCTCGTCGCTTTCGACCATCGTCACGGAGTTCAAGTAATTTCTCACGTTTCCCATGTATTTGCCGCAGCTGAAACCGACTTCCTCCTTGCAGTTGTACAGCGAGCCGGACTTGAAGTAGAGCGCGGCGCGGCGCAGCGCGGGCGACGACGCGTAGCGGATGCGGCCCTCGGAGAGGTAGAGCAGACGCTTGAGGGCAAGGCTCGAGTAGGCATCGACGAGCATGCCCTTCTCCATCTGGACCACGTATCGCAGCAGCTCGAGCGGCGTCGCGGCGCTGCTGCCGCCCGGGATGCGCGCCTTCCCCTCCTTGGTGAAGAAGCTCCCCTGGCGGAGCTTTCGGACGTCGAGGCCGTTGCGCGTGATCGGTTTCTGGATCGCCTCGGTGTAGATACTCGACAAGCTTGCCTTCGGGGTGTCGTTGAAGAACCGCTCGGCGACTTCCCGCGATACCGGGTACGCGGCGCCGAAGTGCGAGAGCAGCACGAGCTGCGACATCAGCGTGCTGCCCGCGGCGTTGGAGCTGCTCGACATCATCCAGTCGAGCCAGGTCCAGAGGTTTCCGCTGTCGCCCTCTAGAATCGGGCGGTATTCGATGTCGTCGTCGCCCGGCTTCCAGAACGGGACCGTGTGGGAGTCCGAGCGGATGAACGAGTCGGCGACGTGATTCGCATTTTTCAATACAGCATCGCGCGCCGCGAGGTCGTCCGGATAGGCGTCGGCGAGCGCCTGGAACCAGGCGAGGCCGACCATCAATTTCCCGACACTGCCGGGGTTCTGGTCGTGCTCCGCGTGGTGGCCGGCGAAGCGCGGCTTGGCGGGGTCCGTGAGGTCCAGTACCGCAATCGCGTAAGCATCGGCGTCTTCTCCGAGCAGCGCCTGGATCGACGCGCTGAGTGCGGGGTCCGGAGCCGGAATCTCGAAATCCGGTCGATCGATCAAGCGCAACTGAACGTCAGCGATCCCCAGCCGGCCTCCCGGAGGGAGCAGGCGCCCGCGGATCTTGCCGGTCTGCGCGAGTCGATACGCCTCCAGTCGCAGTATCCCGGTCTGCTCGTAGGCGTCGAGCGGATAGCCGAGCGCGAGTCGCGGAAGCGCGAGCAGTGCCAACGCGCACACGCTGGGGATCGAGAGCTTCATGGCTAGAGGTCGGGGATTCCGGAGAGATCGACCCGCGCAACGCTGCGCTGCGCGAGTCCGGCGTCGAGCGCGATCAAGTATCGATTGCGCTGCGCGCTCTTGCTCTGCACGAAGGGTCGAATCTGGAGCAGCGCGAGCTTGCCGTCCTTGAACGCGAACTCGACATCGGCGGGTAGCAGATGGCCCTCTTCGTCGCGCAGGCTTGGGAACCGCGCGACCTCCTTCGACAGCGCGATCAGCTGTTCGATCTCGGCGGGTTCGAGAACCGCATCGGTTCCGCTCGCGGGCGCCTTCGAAATCCCGCCGCGGAGCGGCAGCTGTGTCCGAAGCGGCGCGGTGGCCTGCGCGAGAAACCTCACTTCGCCCGTCCGGGTGTCTACTTTCAGCGACTCGGCGGCTTGGCCCTCGACGGCGCCGCCAACCCCTTCGTTGACCGCTACGCTCAGGATGTTCGAATCGCCGGTTTCCACATCGGCGGTGATCATCACACCCGATTTCTCGGCCTGGAAGCTGTACTGCACGACGACCGCGGGAAATACGTATTCCGGGTCGGTCATGTTGCCCTGTCGCCAAGCGTACGAGCGATCCTCGAAGGGTGACGCCCAGACTTTCCGGATCGCCTGAAAGATGTTGTCGTAGCCGACGATGTTCGGCAGCGTGAGATTGAGCCCCGCGCCCGTGAAGCCGGGCAGGTCCTCGACGTTGGTATCGCTGCGAATGAACACGCCGTAGCTGGCGTCGGCGCCGAAATTCTGATCGAGAGCCGCGCGCAGCTGCGATCGGAATTCGGCTCCGGGTTCGCAGTTCTCGATCCAGTGGCGCAGCTGTGCGAGAAACACCCGCACGCTCTCTTCCTGGAGCGCCGGATCCGCTTGTTGTTCGGCGATCGCGTCGTAGCGCTGCTGCATCCACTCGAAGACCGAAGGCCCGCCGGCTTCGATCGGTTGGTCGAGCACCTGCTTGAAGGACGCGAACGGGATCACGAAGCCCGCAGGTACCGCGTCGCCGAAGTGGTGCTTGAGTTCGCCGAGGTTGGCGCCCTTGGGGCCCGAGGATCGGCCCGAATCCGTCGCCCGCATCCGGCTGAGCGGGATCATCTCAGCGCGCGCGAGGTCGAGTTTCTCGAGATCGGGTCGAATCACCAACTCACCGCCCATCGCGGTATTCGCGCCGAAGACCGCGTCCCATGCCGGCCCATCCTCGCTGAGCTGAACGACACCGCTCGGGCTCACGGCGAGCACGGCTCGCGCTCCGAGGTGGCCGCGCACGCTCGGCAGGATCTCCTCTCCGACCACGACGTTGGGCACGCCCAGGTTGCGCGCGAGCAACTGGACGTGGGACAGCGAGCTGCCTTCACCGAGCGTGAGGATTCCCGCCACCGGCGGCAGCTCGGAGAGGGTTTCGGGCAGTAGGTAGATGCCGTCCCTCCGGTAGTCGCCGTCGGTCGCCTCGAGGAGCACTCCGCGCGAGAGGCCTGGGTTGAGCGCGCGCAGGCCGGTGCCGATCTTGCGACCGAACAGTTCGTGTTCGATGCCCGCGAGCTGATTCGCATCGAGCACGAGGCTGTCGATCACGGCGCCGTAGAAGAGCAGTGGGCTTCCGCGCATCCGATCCTGGGGGTAGAGCTGCGCGAGCGGTTCGATCTGCGAGAGCCTCGCGAGCGGAATCGAAAAGTCGAACGCGAGCCAGCGCGCCGCCCATTCCGGCGCCCGCGCGAGGTAGCGCAGCTCGTCCCGGTACGCGTCGACGTTCAGGGACTCGTTCGAGCGCATGCGGTCGACGCTCGAACGCAACTCCCGGACGTGCCGATCGCTGATGAAACCCGCGCCGTAGAGCGCAGCGCCCGCCTGCTCGAGCCAACGCAGCCGCGCAAGCCGCGTGGTGTCGGCGAACTCTGTCAGGATCGCGCTGCCGGCCGCGAAGGCGTCAGCCTCGATTGCGATGCTGGCGCGAAGCAACGCGATCACGCCTTCCGCGCTCGAGGCGTTCGCAATGCGCTTGCGCAATTCGCCCAGCTGGCGCGAGGCGATCTCGAAGCGCGCAGCGGGATTCGCGGCCCTGCCCAGTTCCGCCGCGGCGGCGTCGAGCTTGCGCTTCGCTGTTGTATCTCGGGTCTGGTCCGCGATCGCGAGCAGAGCATCCGCGGCCCCGCGCGCGGCGAAGAGAGCGTCGATCGCGGAGGCGATCTCCTCGTAGTCGGCGGCCATCTCGGTCTTGCGGCTGGTCTTCGCGTATGCGCGGACCCGCTTCGCATCATCGGCGTCGGGCGCGTTGTGGATCTTGGCGCGCAGCTCCGCGAATGACGTGTCATTGTCGGCGATCTCAACCGCGAGTTGTCGGACTGCGGTTGCGGTCGTCGAGTCTGTGTTGCGTGGCAACCAGCGGACCGTTTCTCGAAACAGCGCATAGCGCTCGGGGCTGCGCCAGAGCGGGTCGGCCGCCATCGCGAGCAGAATCGCGCTTGCGGCGGCCTCTTCGTCTTCTAGCTGGAACGCGCCCCGATACGAGCGCGCTCCGCGAAATATCCAGCCATCGTCGGCCTGCACGAGGAACTTCTCGATCAAGATCTGCTTGAGGCTGTCGAGGTCGGCGTCTTCCCCCGTGAATGCGTCGCCTTGGATCGGCGCGAGCAGGTTGGCAATCGCGTAGCCGTCGCCGCGCAGCCTCTGTGCGCGCTCGTTCCAGAAGCCGTGTTGGATGCCGCCGCCGTGTTCCGCGCACGCGTAGGCTTTGGGAGGTTGCACGGATCCATCGGCGCAAAACCAGCGGATGCCCTGGAATGGACCCTTCGCGGAGCCCTTCATCTCCTGGATCCAGCGCCGGTACTCGCCCGAGTCCGCATTCGGCCGGTACTCGCCCGAGTCCGCTTTCGAATTGGCAGATGCGACAGAAGATGCGAGGTCGTGCGCAGCCAGCGCGAGCAGCGCGGCGAAGCATGCAGGCGCTCGGAGAGGGTGCGGCATTGGCGGGCAGCATACGGCAATTCGAATCGGATCGCGCCATTTCCGAGCACTCGGCACTTCTGTTCGGCGTCTCGTGATATCGTGCGCTCGGCCGGAGGGGCGCGGTGATTCGAAAGCTAGGCATCGAACCCGGTGAGGGGCGCTTGCTGCTCTGGGGAGCCGCGGCACTCGCGCTCGCTGGGGCGGCGGATGTGTCCGTCAAGAACGTGTCGGAGACGTTGTTCAACAAGCGCGTCGGAGTCAGTTACCTTCCGCTCGCCTACCTGATCAACGCCATCTTGCTCGTGGGAACGACCTTCGTCGTGGTCCACCTCGCGGCGCGTATGAATCGGCCGCGTCTGTTACCGCGGATCTTGTTCGGCCTCGCGCTGCTCCTGCTGCCGCTCTGGTATTTCATTGCGGACGATGCGATCAGCGCGTTCGTTCTGCTGGTTCTCGCCTCCAAACAATTCCAGGCGATTTCTCTGCTCGCCTACTGGCTCGCGATGGGCGATCTGCTGGACGGTCGCCAGGCGAAGCGGCTGTTTGCGCCGATGATGGCCGGCTACACGCTCGGAAGCATCGTCGGGAGCTTCGCGTCGGAGCCGATCGGTCGCGCGCTCGGAATCGACGCTTTGCTGCCCGTCGCGGGGGCCGCATTTGCGCTGAGTGGAATGCTGACCCTGCCGCTCGCGAAGATCGTGCCAAAGGGCCTCGATCGCGAATTCGCGGGCGCTTCGAAGCGCAATCCAACGGCGTCCCGCGCCGTGTCCAGCGAAGCCTCGTTTCGTGGGCTGTGGTCGCAGAGCGAACTCTTCCGGTTGCTCTGCGTCGGTGCGGTCGCGAGCGGCCTGCTCGGTCCGATGTTGTACTTCCAGTTTCAATACGTGGCCGATCAGGCCGCCGTGGGCGAAGAGGGTTTGCTCGCGCTCTACGCTCAGTTTCGCGGCTGGATCAACGTCGGCGTGCTCGCGGCTCAATTGACGATCACTGCGAATCTCTTCAAGCGGATTGGAATTCCGCTGTCGATCGTGTTGTCACCGATCGCCTATCTGTTCGGCTTCTGCGGCATGAGCATCCGGTTCAACCTGATGGCGGGTGTGGGCGCGTTCGCGGGGACCAAGTTGCAAGACAGCGCCGTCTACGACCCGGCGATGCGGATCCTCTCGAATCTGTTTCCCGAACACGACCGCTCGCGCGCCACGGGTTTGCTGGAAGGTCCGGTCAAGCGCGCCGGCGGGGCGATCGGAAACATCCTCTGCCTCGTAGCCGTGTATTTCGCGAGCGCGGTCGCGGTGGGCTACATCGCGATCCCGATTGCGCTGATGTGGCTGCTCACCTCGCTTTCCCTCTGGCGACGCTATCCGGCGCTGCTCTTGCGCGCCTCGGCGCGTCGCGCGCGCTACGGCGACGAGCTGGACATCTCGGAGATGATCGACCCGAACACCGTGCGCGCTTTGTCGATGCATCTCGCGGGTCCGGACCCGCTGCCTGCGATTGCTTTGGTGTCCGAGGCGCGACCCGTGGTCGCCGCAACCGCACTCGCGGAAGCCGCGAGGGCTGCTCCGGCGTCGACGCGATCGCTACTGATCGGCGCGCTCGACCGCGTGCTCGAGCGCGCGCCGGCCGACCCGGGCTCGAGTCGACAGGCGTCCGAAGATCTCGAGAAGCTGCTCGCCGAGACGCCGGAGTTGAACGAACGCGACCGCGCGAGCGTCGTGCAGGCCTACGGCCGACTGACGCCGGGCAGCGCTGCGATCCCGCTGCTCGCGAGCGCTCTCGCGGACACGTCGGCGGGCGTTCGGTTGGCGGCAGCGGCTGCGCTCGACCAGCGCGGCCAGCCGGTCGACGCTTTCGGCGTCGTCTCCGAGGCTCTCGAGCGGGCCATTGCGAGTGAAGACCCGCTGGAGCGGCAGATCGCGCTGGGCGAATTTCGCGCGCGACTGTTGGGCGGGCAGTCCGGGCCGGAATGGAAGCGCGATCTCGAGCAGCTCTCCCGACTGCTCGCTCGCGAAAGCGAGCGCGCGTGCGCGGCGGAAGCGATCGCGGAGATCGCGCGTCGACACGGCGCTGTCGCCGATCTCGCAAAAGAGTGCATGCTCGAAATCCGACACGACGTCGATCCCCGTGTCAGGGCTGCTGTCTTGCGTTTCTGCGGACACGCGGGAGTCGCCGAGAGCGCTCCCTGGATGATCGAGCAGGTCGCCCTCGATGCCGGCTGGCGCCTCGCGTCGGTGCGCGAGGCCGCGCGCGAGGGGCTGATCGCGTTGGGCGCGAAAGCGGCGGATGTGCTTCTGGTCGAACTCTCGTTCGGAAAACGCCGCACGCGCGATGCGATCCTTCCGATCTTGCGGCGGTTGCAGGTCGAGCGCTCGACGCTTCGCGACCTCTACGAGCGCGAACTCGAATCGATCCGGCGCAAATTGGTCTACCGACACGCGCTCAGCCATGAAATTGCGGCGGCGATCGTGCTCCAACGGCTGCACGAGCGGATCGACGAGGGGCTGCACACCGCGCTCTTGTTGCTCGCCGCGATCTACGACGAGGATCGGTTCGCGGAGTTGGGAGAGCGGATCAAGCGCGGGGGCGGCTCGGGAATCAACGCCATGTTGTTCGAAGCCCTGGACGCGCTGCTTGCGCCGCACGAAAAGGCCCAACTGATGCCGTTGATGGGAGACCGGCCGCTGGCGCTACGCGCGCAGTCCGCGGCGGCCTCGCTTGGAGTCTCGCTGCCGGACGTGCGGCAGGCGGCCCTTGCGCTGCTCGAGGAGTCGGATGAGCTCACCCGCGTGCTGGTGGCTGAAACTCTGGCCGGGTCGATTGGCGCGCTGGATCGTCTGGCCAGCGCGCGAGATCTAGAGGATCATCGGCAGGTGTTGAGTCCGGTCGAAATCGCGCTCCACCTGAGGAGCCTGCCGCTGTTCGAGGGCCTGACGACCCGCCAATTGATGAATCTCGCGAGTGAGGTGCGCGAAGAGCGGCACGCGGCAGGAGCGATCGTCTTTCGAGAGGGTGAGCCCGGCGGTTGTCTCTATCTGATCGTGGATGGGCAGGTGCGGGTGACGCGTGGAGACACAATTTTGCGCGAACAGGGAGCCAAGAGTTTTTTCGGAGAGATCGCCGTGCTCGAGGGCGAAAACCGGACCGCGACGATCATTGCCGCGACCCCGGTGCGGTTTCTCCGCCTCGACCGCGACGACCTGCTGCGGCTGATGGAGGAGCTGCCGGCCATCGCGATCGGAATTTGCCAGACCCTCTCACGCCGGGTGAGCGAGCTCACCTTGCGTATCCGCGCCTGACGGACGCTGCTGGGCGGCCGGCCGGCTGCGCGGAAACCCGCGCTTGATCTCGGGGGCCGGAATGCCGACAATCCGCGAGGACGCGAACCGCTGCGGCTGACGGCTCGAGCGAGCACGCGGTCGGAGTGGAAGAGTGGAAGAGTGGAAGGGGAAAGGAAGATCGCAATGGCAATGGCAATGGCAATGGGAATGGGAATAGAAAAGGGAATAGAAAAGGGAATAGAAATGGGAATGGAAGTGGAAATGGAAGTGGAAATGGAAACGGCAAGCATCGGCTCGAGCGAGCGACACGGGAATCGAGCGCACCGACGCGGAACGCCGCGCAAGCATCTCGCGCGGCTCTGCGCGGCAGGGGCGGCCGCAGCAATCCTGGCCGTCGCCTCCGCGGCACCCGCCGACGAATACGAGTCCACCCGATCCGGTCATCCGCTCCGCATCCTCGCCTATGTCGTGCATCCGATCGGCGTGATCCTCGATACCCTGATCTTTCGCCCATTCCACTGGATCGGCAGCCACGAGCCGTTCAAGACGCTGACGGGCCACCAGGACTGAGCTTCAGCGCTCTGCAGAACTTGCGCGGCGACAAAATCACCCACTGACAAAAGATTGCTTGTAGGTGCAACGCGCCATTGGTATGGTTGTTGCATGATTTCAAGCGCCAAGCTCACTCTGCATATTCCGCATCGCCCGAACCTCCGAATCCGCGCGGGGCGGAACCGCCATTAATGCGCAAATTCAGCTTCGTTTCGACACTCGCGGTCGCGCTGGGTGGGGCCTGGATCGGCGGAATTTCCGTCGCCGAGGACTCGCCCGGCCTTCGGGTCTCGGGCATGACCTTCGTCGGGAGCCGCGGCGCAGACAGTGATCTGGTGGTTGAGGCCGACACCGCCTTCTTCCGTCCGGACTCGGGTGTAGCGGTGCTGGAAGTCGTGCGCGTGCACGTCTCGGATGCCACGCGAGGGGAGAGCTTCCAGATGAAATGCGATCGCGCTGAACTCAACGTCGCGACGAACGACTTCCGGGCGACCGGAAACGTAACCGGCAGCACCGGCGAGGGGCAGCGCTACAGCGCACCGTGGGTCCGCTACGAGCACGCGTCTTCGACGCTCTGGTCGGACGCACAGGTCACACTGGTCGACCGAGGAGGATCGTTTCGCGGCGACGGATTTCGCTACCACATCGACGAGCGCCGTTTCGAATTGCTCGGAAACGTGGTGATGGAGCAGATCCCGTGAGTGCTCGGTTCCGCGGTCTCGCGCTGCTATTTGCGCTCTCGCTGCCCGCCTTGGCAGTCGCATTCGCGGACGCAGCGCCCGCGGACGTAGCGCCCGTGCCGGCGGACGCAGCGGCGGTGGACGCAGCCCCCGCGGACGAGCGCGCGCGCGAAGCCGCGCGGGTTCGAATCGGCGTCGCGCCGTTCGCAGTGGCGGCTCCCTCGGGCGTCGAGGTTCCGGACTTCGCGACGCTACTCGCTGATCTGCTCGGAAGCCGAGGCGTCGGTCGCATCGTCGGCCCGGACCAGCTCGGGATTGCGGCGGGCAGCGAGGTCGGGGCGCCCGCCGCCGTGGCCTGGGCCGAGGCGGCCGCGGTGGATGGCGTCGTCGTCGGGACGACCACCCAGCTCGGAAATCGATTCAGCGTGGATGTGCGACTGCTTTCGGCGAGCTCGGGCGCAGTGGTCGACAGCTACATCGCCGAGGTCGCGCACAGCGATCAGACGCCGTCCGCAGTCGCACATCTAGCCGATCAGCTGATTGCGGGGATCCTCGGCCTGCTGAGTCCCGCGCCACCCGCCGCCAGTGGCGCGGCGGGATCGAATGCGCAGTGGGGCGTCTTCGACCGTTCGGCGCCGATTTCGATCAAATCAAATACCCTCGAGGCCGCTGAGGTCGACGGGAACCGCAGACTGGTGTTCAGCGGCGACGTCAACGTCGTTCGCCACGACATCACGATGACCTCCAACGCGTTGACGGCCGACTACCCGAAGGGGTCGAGTGAACCGACGCAGCTGGTCGCGGAAGGTTCGGTCCGGGTCGTACAGGGCGGCCAGGTGGCGAGTTGTGACAGCGGAATTTTCCACCGCGCCGAGGAGCTGCTGGTCTGTTGCGGCCACGCGGAACTTCGCGACGGCGCGAGTCGCGTGCGCGGGAAGTGCATCGAATTCGATCTCGCGAGCCAGACGGTTCGCGTCGAGGATGCCAGCGTGAGCATCGTTCCCGAGCCGAGCCACGGCCTCGACGACTCCGAGGCGCCGTAGCTGTGGCCTCGTTGACGGCAGTGGCACTGACCAAGCGTTACGGCCAACGGGAGGTGGTTCGATCCGTCGATCTCGAAGTGAAGCCCGCCGAAGTCGTTGGGCTGCTCGGGCCGAACGGCGCCGGCAAGACCACGACCTTCAACATGGTCGCGGGTGGCGTCAAGCCTTCTTCCGGGGAGGTCTTTCTCGGAGAGGTCGAGATCACCGATCTGCCGATGTACCGCAGGGCGCGCCTCGGCATCACGTATCTCCCGCAGGAAACCTCGATTTTCAGGAAGCTTTCCGTCGCGGACAACGTCAACGCGATTCTGGAGACCGTGGAGCCCGACCGCAGCGCGCGGCGCGAACGACTCAGAGAGCTTTTGGCGGAGCTCAGTCTGACCGACAAGGCAGATTTGAGAGCAGACACGCTCTCTGGGGGAGAGCGACGCCGTGTGGAGATCACGCGCGCGCTGGTGCTCGATCCGAAGTTCATGCTGCTCGATGAGCCCTTCGCGGGGATCGATCCGATCGCGGTCATCGATATCCAGAAGATCATCGAGCAACTCAAGGCCAAGGGGATCGGGGTGATCATCACGGATCACAACGTGCGCGAGACGCTGTCGATCTGCGATCACGCCTACATCATCAAGGACGGCGAGATCATCCGGAAGGGGACGGCCGACGAGATCGCCTCGGATGAGCAGGTGCGACGGATCTATCTCGGAGCGAATTTTCAACTGTGAGAGTTTCCAGTGCCAACAGGGCACTCGGGTAGCCGGGCGGAACGAGCGGAATGGGCATCGAGCTGAAACAGCAATTGCGACTGACCCAGCAGCTGGTGATGACACCGCAGCTGCAGCAGGCGATCAAGCTGCTCCAGCTCAATCGGCTCGAGCTCGTCGGTCTCGTCCAGCAGGAATTGGAAGAGAACCCGGTTCTGGAAGAGATCGCCGAGCTCGACGAGGACGCAGAGCGTTCGGCAGAGGAATACGACACGAGCGCGGAGTCGCGGCTGGATTCGAACGGGGAGAACCCCCAGGAAGGGGCTACCGCCGCGGACGCGCAGAACTCGAACGAAGAAGTCTCGGATGCCGAGAAGCTTGCGGAACTCGAATGGCAGGATTACCTCGATTCGAGCTCGCAGCCTTCGCAGTCCGTCAATGGCAGCGAGGAGCGACCCTCGATCGACGCCACGCTGACCCGGCGCGATACGCTGACCGAGCACCTCGAGTGGCAATTGCAGCTCACGCAGTTGCCGATCGAGGAAGAGGTCGCCGCGCGATTCATCATCGGCAATCTCGACGAGCGCGGTTACCTGCAGGCCACGGTCAGTGAAATCGCCCGGCAGAGCGGCATGTCCGAGGCGACGGTCGAATCCGCACTGGCGCGGGTGCAAGAGCTGGACCCTCTCGGCGTTGCGGCCCGGGATCTGCGCGAGTGCCTGCTGGTTCAGGTCCGCACTCTCGAGATCGACAATCCGCTGGTTGTCCGGATTCTCGAGGAGTGCCTCGACGCGCTCATCAAGCGCGATTTCCGGGGTGTGGCGAGGACGCTCAACGTCTCCATTACCGAGGTGGTTGCGGCCGCAGAGATCATCGGCCACCTCGAGCCGCGCCCGGCTCGCGCGTTCGGCGGCGACGAGCCGGTCTACATCATCCCCGACATCTATATTCAGAAGGTCAACGATCAATTCCACATCATTTTGAACGACGACGGCATGCCACGGCTCCGGATCAACGGTCTCTACCGGGACGTGCTGTCGCGTGGCAATGGCGTCTCGAAGGACACCAAGGAGTACGTGCGGGAAAAGGTCCGATCGGCGCTCTGGCTGATCAAATCGATCCACCAGCGCCAGCGCACCATCTACCGGGTGATGGAGAGCATCATCAAACACCAGAGGGAGTTCTTCGAGCGGGGCATCAATCACCTCAAGCCGCTCAATCTCCGCGACGTCGCAGACGACATCGAGATGCACGAGTCGACGGTCAGCCGGGTCACGACCGCGAAATACGTCAATACGCCCCAGGGGATCTTCGAGTTGAAGTACTTCTTCAATTCCAGCATCAACCGGGTCGTGGGCGACGCCGTGGCGAGCGAGAGCGTCAAGGAGCGGATCCGCAAGCTGATCACCGCGGAAGATCCGCGCCGACCGCTGTCCGACCAGCGCATCGCCGAGATGCTCAAGGTCGCCAATATCGATATTGCCCGCCGGACGGTCACGAAATACCGGGAATCGCTCAATATTCTCTCGTCGACGAAGCGGCGCGAAGTCGGCTAGCCTCCGCGGCCAACCCGAGGGATTTTCAATGAAGATCATGGACATCCTCGTGAACGATGCCGTGATCCTGAATCTGGGAGTCGGCGGCAAGCACGAGGTGCTCGCTGAAATGGCTGGAGCGCTCGCGAAGGTCGAGCCCCAGATCGAGGCCGCTCGCCTGCTCGAGGTGCTCCTCGAGCGCGAGGCGCTTCAGAGCACGGGAATCGGGGACGGCGTAGCGATTCCACACGGCAAGATGGCCGGACTCAATCGCCTGGTCGCGTCTTTCGCGCGGAGTTCGGGCGGGGTCGATTTCGAATCGATCGACGGCCAGCCGACCCACCACTTTTTCCTGCTCGTCGTGCCCGAGCACTCCGGCGGCCAGTATTTGAAGGCGTTGGCTAGAATCTCGCGCTTCTTTCGCGACGCGAGCTTCCGCCAGCAGCTCGCGAATGCCCAGACGCAGAGCGACATCATCCGGGCGATCGCCGAAGAAGACACCAAGCTCTAGCGGCGGGTTTGGAGAGTCGATGACCGTTTCGGTCCACGGGGCACTGCTCGAGGTGCACGGCGTCGGGACCGCGCTGCTCGGTCCGAGCGGGATCGGCAAGAGCGAGTGCGCGCTGGAACTGCTGAGCCGCCGACATCGACTCGTCGCGGATGACGTGATCGAGCTGACGAGCGAATCCCAGCACCGGCTCGTCGGGCGCGCCCCCGAGCGGATCCGGCACCACATGGAGATCCGCGGGATCGGGATTTTCTTCGTCCCGGACCTGTTCGGTCCGGATTCGATCTGCGACGAGGTGAGCGTCGATCTGGTCTGCCGGCTCGAGCGCTGGCGGGAGGGCGCCTCCTACGAGCGGGTCGGCTTGGAGTGGCCCGAAGAGGAGTTCGCAGGTGTCCGGATTCCGCGCCTCACGCTGCCCGCGCGACCCGGCGGGTCGATGGCGACCGTGGTGGAACTCGCGGCGCGCGAGCACCTCCAGCGCCGCTCGGGGGTGAACGCCGCGCAGCGACTCGACCAGCGCTTGCGCGACGAAATGGGGCGAAGTTGAGATTCGCGGGCGCGCGCATCGTGTTCGTGAGCGGGCTCTCGGGCAGCGGCAAGAGCACCGCGATGGCCGCGCTCGAAGACCTGAGTTTTTACTGTGTCGACAATCTCCCCGTCCAGCTCATCGAGCAATGTCTGCAGCTCTGCACCCAGGCCACGCCGCCGATCGGAAAGATCGCGCTGGCCGTCAATGCGCGCGAAGGCCCCTTTCTCCGAGAGCTTCCGGCGGTGATCGGCGATCTTCGGCGTTCGGGCGCGGAGACCGAGGTGATCTTCCTCGACTGCTCGAACGCGACGTTGATCAACCGATATCGCGAGACGCGGCGCGTGCACCCGTTGTCGCGCTCGGGCAGCGTGGAAGATGGCATCGAGAAGGAGCGGCGCTTGCTGGTCGACGTCGCTGCGCTCGCCGACTATCGGATAGAGACGTCGACGCTCAACGTCCACCAGCTGAAGGCCAACGTCGCCCAGCACATCGCGGGCGAGGTTCGGGCCAGCGTCGTCAATCTGATTTCATTCGGCTTCCGCTACGGAATCCCACCCGCCGTCGAACAGCTTTTCGACGTGCGCTTTCTCCCGAATCCGCACTTCGAAGAGCGCCTTCGCGACCGGAACGGCCGCGATCCCGAGGTGGCCAATTACGTATTGAAGAATCCACTCGGGACGGCGTTGTTCGAGCGACTGTGCGATTTGTGCAAGTTTCTGGTTCCCCTCTATGATCAGGAAGGCAAGGCGTACGTGACGATCGGTGTGGGGTGTACGGGAGGCAGGCACCGGTCCGTTGCCGTAGTCGAGGCGCTCGCTGAATCGATTCGAAGCGCAGGGCGCGAAGTGAACGTCGAACATCGGGACATGGAGCGAATCTGATGAAGATTGGTGTGGTCATCGTGACCCATTACCAGATTGGCGAGGAATTCCTCCACGCACTTCGCCTGATCGTTCCGAATGCGCCGGAGTTCTTCTCGGTGTCGATCGACCCGAAGCAAAGCGTCGACGAAATGCGGCAACTGATCGCGAAAGCGCTGAAGCGGGCGGATCGCGGAGCGGGCGTGCTCGTGCTCACCGACATGTTCGGAGGAACGCCGTCCAACATGAGTCTGTCGTTCGTGGAAGAGGCGGGAGTCGAGGTCGTGACGGGCTTGAATCTCCCGATGCTGATCAAGCTCGCGACGCTCACGGAGGACAAGACGCTCGAGGAGCTCGCGAAGTTCATCAAGAGCTACGGTCAGCGCAACATTTCCGTAGCGAGTGAGATCCTCCCGGAAAACCATCCGTGAACCAAACCGTCGAGCGCCGGTTCACGATCCGAAGCGAACTGGGCCTGCACGCGCGCCCCGCGGGCGAGTTCGCGGTGATGGCGAATCGCTTCCAGTCGGAAATCTCGGTCGGAAACGGCCGCGAATGGGTCGACGGGCGCAGTGTTCTCTCCTTGCTCTCGCTCGCCGCGAGCCGCGGCGTCGAGCTGCGGATCCGCGCAATCGGCGCGGACGCTGAAGAAGCGGTCAGCGTACTCGGCGCGCTGCTCGAGCGTGCTCATGCAGAGATCGGGGGATCCGCGACCGGCTGAGCGATGCAATGCTCGGGCGACACGCGCCTCGTCGCGCGATTCGCAAGAGCGTTTCATCGCGCGGATGCCGGCGATTGCGTCGCCCGACTCCGATTGAATCGGAACCGGGCGTCGTCTAGAGTGCAGGATCGCATTTTTGGCCCAGAGGAGTCACGAATCATGGCAAGAGGCGCGCTGTTCACTTCCGAATCGGTCTCGATGGGCCACCCCGACAAGATGTGCGATCAGATCTCGGACGCCGTTCTCGACGCGATGCTCGCCCAGGATCCGACCTCTCGCGTTGCGTGCGAGACCCTGACGACGACCGGCCTGGTCATGCTGGCCGGCGAGGTCACCACGAATGCGATCGTCGAGCTCGCACCGTTAGTTCGCCAGGTCGTTTCGGACATTGGCTACACGAGCTCCGAGATGGGCTTCGACGCCGCGACGTGTGCAGTCACGATTGCGCTCGGCCGGCAATCGATCGACATCTCGCAGGGCGTTTCGGAAGGCGAGGGGTTGCACAAAGAGCAGGGTGCAGGCGATCAGGGAATGATGTTCGGCTTCGCGTGTGACGAGACGCCAGAACTCATGCCCGCTCCGATTCGGCTCGCGCATCGTCTGATCGAGTGCCACCGCGCCCATTTCGAATCCGGCGAACTCGGCTATCTGCGCCCGGACGCGAAATCGCAGGTCACGCTCGAGTACGACGGCGATCGACCGGTGCGGATCACCGCGGTCGTGCTGTCGACCCAACACTCTCCGGATGTCTCTTGGGATCAGCTCAGCAAGGACGTCATCGCGAAGATCATCAAGCCGACGCTGCCGGCCGGGCTGCTGAGCGCCGACACCATCTATCACGTCAATCCCACCGGTCGGTTCGTGGTGGGCGGGCCAATGGGAGACGCGGGGCTCACGGGCCGCAAGATCATCGTCGACACCTACGGCGGTATGGGTCGCCATGGCGGCGGCGCATTCTCGGGCAAGGATCCTTCCAAGGTCGACCGCAGCGCCGCCTATGCGGCGCGCTGGGTGGCGAAGAATCTCGTCGCGGCCAAAGTGGCGCGACGCTGCGAGGTGCAACTCGCCTACGCGATCGGCGTCGCGGAGCCGGTTTCGATCCGCGTCGAGACGTTCGGCACGGGCGAGCCGGACCACACGAAGCTCGAGGCGCTGGTGCGCAAGCACTTCGACCTCACGCCCAAAGGAATCATCGACGCGCTCGATCTGCGCCGGCCGATCTATCGCGCCACCTCCTATCACGGGCACTTCGGTCGGGAAGGAGTGGGTTTCCCCTGGGAGAACACCGATCGCGCTCAAGCCATCGAACGCGACGCCCGCTGATCCGGGCCCGTCGGCAATTTCGAACTTGGACGCAACGCGTGGCGCAAACCGGCAACCCGTGATGGGTCGGCGCCGAGCTGGAGCGGCTGCCGTCGCTGTGCTCGCGGCACTCTGCGGCTGGCTCGCGACCGGAGCGCCGCGGGTTGCGCGCGCCGACGATGTCGTGGTTGCGCGAAATCCCGTCAGCATTCGCGTCTTGCTGATGGAAACCGACGCGCGCGTGAGAGTCCGGGATCCGCGCCCGGGCGGTGCCGAGACGACGCTCGAGCCGGGACCGGCCGGGCTGCTCGCGGACAGTCGGCCCGCGGGAAATGCGTGGCGGATCCGCGCCGGCGGGATTCTCTCCGTGAATCGCATCCGCTATCGAGGAGAGGTCGAATTTCTATTCGTTTCCGGACGCATGCAGGTCATCAATGAAGTAGGACTCGAAGACTATGTCGCGGCAATCCTGGGTCGCGAAATCTATCCCGATTGGGATGCGCAGACGCTCAACGCCCAGGCGGTCGTTGCGCGCACCTACGCGCTCCACCAGCGCGCCGAGAACGGCGGGCGCGCCTTTCACCTCGAGGCCGGCACGGCGAGCCAAGTCTATGGCGGAGTCGCCGCCGAGGCGCCCGCGATCTGGGCGGCGGTTTCGGCGACCCGCGGCGAATTTCTCGCCTATGCGGGAAAGCCGATCCTGGCCGTCTACCACTCGGCGTCTGGGGGGCAGACGGCGAGCGCAGAGGAAGTCTGGGGGCGCGCGCTGCCCTATCTGGTGAGTCTTCCAGTGGAGAATGAGGAGGATTCCCCGGATACCTACTGGCGGGCGACCATCTCAAAGACCAAACTGGGGCGCGCGCTGAGTTCGCTCGGAATCGGGATCGGTTCGGCTCGGGAGCTTGCGGTGGTGGAACGCTCCCGAAGTGGCCGGGCGCTGCGGGTTCGAATCCGCGGAAATACGGGAAGCCATCTGCTGGAAGCGCGCGCGCTGCGCGTGGCGCTTGGAGAATCGGTGATCCGCAGCACGCTCTTCGAAATTCGCCCGGCGAACGGCGCCTTCGTGTTCGTCGGTTCCGGGCATGGACACGGAGTCGGAATGAGTCAGTGGGGCGCGCAAGCCATGGCGCAACGCGGTGCGAGCTACCGCGACATCGTACAGGCCTTCTATCCGGGCACTTCGCTGGTGGGCGGAGCTTCGCAATGAATCTCCCGTTCGGTCTCGTGCCGCTGCAGGCGCAAAGCGAGGGGTCGCCGCTCGGCGCGTTCGTGCCGATCATCCTGATTACCCTGATCTTCTATTTCTTCATGATCCGGCCGCAGCAGAAGAAGCAGAAGCAACTCGAAGCCATGATCAAGGCGATCGAGAAGGGCGACAACGTCGTGACGACGGGCGGATTGCACGGCAAAGTCGTCGGGGTCACCGACGACGTGCTGACCCTCGACATCGGCGAGGTGAAGGGCGAACGGCTCAAGGTCAAGGTGGCTCGCGCGCGGATCGATCACGTCGACGTCGCGAGCAAGAAGGGCGACAAAGGATGAGTTTGCGCTGGCAAAGCATCTGGGTGATCGCGACGGTCGCGCTCTTCGGCTACTACGCGGTTGCGAATCTTGCCTCGGAACAGACGCGGCTCGAGAGCCCGCTCGTGCCCGACAACGCGCTGCGCCTGGGCCTGGATTTGCGCGGCGGAATCCACTGGGTGATCGGGGCCAAGCTCGGTGCGACCGAAGATCACGAACTCAGTTTTCTGAAGAGCATCCTCGCAGACGATCTCGAGCGCGATCAAGTGGTGGTCGGAAAGATCGACGTCGTCGACCACCAGCTCCGGGTAGAGGCCTTCACCGATCCGGCGCGCAAGGCCGTCCTCGAGTGGATCAAGGACACCGAACAGCTGATCCAAGTCGGCGTGGACCCGGAAAATCTGGCCTTCGAACTCTCGAAGCAGCGGCGCCTGCAGGTGCGCGAGCAGGGCATGTCGCAGGTTCTCGAAGTGCTGCGCCGCCGCATCGACGACCCGATGAAGGGGATTCCGGACTCGGTGGTGACCCGGCAGGGCGACGAGCGCGTGCTGGTGCAGATCCCCGGCGGATCGGTCGACCGCGCGCGCGCTCGCGAGATGTTGCGGGTCACGGGTTTCCTCGAGTTCAAGATCGTTCGCGACGTCGCCCCGAGCGAAGAACTGCTGCGCGACAAGTATCCGGCCGGCGAACTGCCCGCGGACACGACCATCGCTTTCGAGCGCGACAGGGAAACGGATCGGGTCTTGAGCGCCTATCTCGTCGGGACCGACGCCAACATCACCGGCGACTACCTCACGGATGCGCGCCCTGGCTTCGACAACCAGCAGCGCCCGCAGGTCAACTTCACCTTTGGTGCGGCGGGCGGCGAACTCTTTCAGACGCTCACCGAAGAGAACATCGGGAGCCAGCTCGCGATCATCCTCGACGACCGCGTCTACAGCGCACCGACGATCCAGAGCCGCATTTCGAGCCGCGGGACGATCAGCGGGCGCTTCACGGTCGAAGAGGCGTCGGATCTGTCGGTGATCCTGAGAGCGGGATCGCTGTCGGTTCCCGTGGTGATCGAAGAGGAGCGCACGGTCGGGCCCGCGCTCGGCGCGGACTCGATCCGGGAGGGCATGATCGCGACGGTCGCGGGGCTCGGCGCGGTGGTGCTGTTCGCGACGCTCTACTATCGGCTCTCGGGCCTGTACGCGAGCGTCGCGCTCGCCGCGAACCTGCTGATGCTGATCGGCTTGATGTCGATGTTCGAGGCGACGCTCACGCTGCCCGGGTTAGCGGGCATCGCGCTCACGATCGGCATGGCGGTCGATGCGAACGTGCTCATCTACGAGCGCATTCGCGAGGAGCTGCGCGCCCACAAGACGCCGCGCGCGGCGATCGCGACCGGCTTCAACAAGGCGTTCTGGACCATCATGGACGCCAACCTCACGACCCTGGGCTCGGCGATCGTGCTCTACAACTACGGAACCGGTCCGATCAAGGGCTTCGCGGTCACGCTCTCGATCGGCATCGTGACCAGCGTGTTCACGGCGCTCTTGGTCACGAAGCTGTTGTACGCCTTCTACCCGGGCGAGCGCCACGTCGAGAGCCTGTCGATCTAGGAGTCTTGCGCCATGCCGTTCGAGATCATACCGCCGGGTACTCACTACGATTTCATCGGCAAGACCCGCCTCGCGGTGTCGATCTCGATCGCGCTGCTGCTCGCGAGTGCAATCGCGATCGCCGTCAAGGGCGTGAAGTTCGGCATCGATTTCCAGGGCGGCACCGAGATGCAGGTGCTGTTCGCCGAGCAGGTCGAAGCCGACGAGGGTGCAATCCGCAGCGTGGTGCTCGCTTGCGGCATCCAGGGCGCGAGCGTGGTTCGCTATGGCGATAGCGTCGGCCGCGAGTTCCTGATCCGATTTCCGTCGGGCGAGGCCGCGGATGCGGAGGGCGCGGGCTGCCCGCTCAGCGCGGAGCAGCAGCAGGCCATCGAGCAGGCCAAGCGCGCGGGTGGCGGGGAAGCGGACGAGGGGGACAAGGGCGAGACGATCGACAAGCTCACCTACGCGATGAGCAACGCGATCGGGCCGCTCGAGGTCGAGCGCGTCGAATTCGTGGGCCCGAACGTGGGGAGCGAGCTGCGCGCGGATGGCGCGAAGTCGCTGCTCGCTGCGAGCATCCTGATCCTGATCTACATCGCGTTTCGCTTCAGCTGGCGCTTCGCGCCCGGAGCGGTGATCGCGCTGGTTCACGACATCGGCATCACCGCGGGCGTCTTCGTGATCTTCGGGCTGGAATTCGATCTGCGCGTGCTCGCGGCACTGCTCGCGATTCTCGGCTACAGCATCAACGACACGATCGTCATCTACGATCGCATCCGCGAAACCCTCGCGGTTCGCACTAAATTCGACCTGAACGACGTCGTCAACCAGAGCGTCAACCAGACGCTCTCGCGCACGGCGCTGACTTCGGGCCTGACCATGCTTTCAGTGCTTGCCTTGTGGATCTTCGGCGGCGAGGTGATCCGGCCGTTTGCGATTGCGATGACGGTCGGAATCGTGGCCGGTACCTACTCGTCGGTCTTCATCGCGCCGCCGATCCTGTTGATTCTGGAGCGGCGGTTCGGCGGCGCTCCGGCCCCCACGGTTGCCGTCGAGGCCGGAGCGGTGGTCCGGCGCGAAGCGGCACCGCGCAAGACTGCCGGTTCGAGGTCCGATCGAAAGAAGAACCGCCGCTAGTTGCGCCGGCGGGCGTCTCGGCGCCGACCTGAAGCGCTCTCGCGCCGCGCAGCGGATCGCTCAGCTGACCTTGCGGACTCCCGCAGCCGCCGAGGCAGCCGCCGCTTCTGATGCGCTGGCCGTGGTTCGGCTTCCCTTCTGACTCATCTGGATCGCGCCGTTGATCTGGGCGCCCTCCGCGACGACGAGCTTGGGGGCGCTGACATCGCCATCCACGCGGCCGGTGGCCTGGACTTCGACGCGTTCGGCGCCGAATACGTTGCCGACGACGTGGCCGACGACCACGACGCCCTTCGCGTGGATTTCCGCTTTCAAATTGCCGTTGGCACCGACCGTGAGCTGGTTGTTCGGGAGATCCACTTTGCCTTCGACCTGGCCCTCGATCACCATATCCTCGTTGCCGGTCAGGTCACCCCGGATGGAGATCGATTTTCCGATATTCGCCACGTTGCTTCCCTCCTTGTTGGGCCGCTCGCGGCGTACGCCGCTCGGGTTCGGCGCCGGTTCGACCGAGCGCGCTGCGCTCTCGGTGCCGTCGCGGTCTTCGCGCTTGCCGCTAAATAGGCTCAAGGTTCCCTCCCGCTCTCGCGCGCGGAGCTTAGCAGGCCGCGCGCGACTTCCTCACTTCGCTCCGCGCGATCGCGCTACTCGACCGCGCTGACGCGATCGATCGCGATGTTCCGATCCGACAGGATGGTTCCCTGCGCGCGGCTCAAGCCCGTGACGGACGTGCGATACAGCCGGATCGCGTCGATTTCGCGGCTTTCGGCTTGGACGAAGTCCTCTTCGCGCAACAGCACGTCGAATGGAGTGGATTCCCCGTACTCGAGCCGGATGCGCTCGGCGCGAAGCTGCTCGGCAGAAGCCTCCGAGGCGCGCTGCGCGGCCTCGATCCCCTGTTGCGAAGACTCCAGGTCCCGCACCGCCTTTCGGACTTCGAGGATGATGTTCTGCTCCAGGCGCCGCCTCTCGGTGGTGGCTCGGCGCAGCGCGAGTTCGCTCTGGGATACCTTTGCGCGCGCCGCGGTGTTGGGAATTGGAATCGACAGCAGCGCGCGGGCCGAGAACTGATTGGCCGCATTGCGCGTCAGGAAGTCGTTGGCGGTATCCCCGAAGCCTCCTTCGGGCACGGTGCCGGGAGGCGCCGTAATGAGGGGACCAGTCGGGTCGAGGGGGTTGAACACCAAGAGATTCGGATTCTGCTGCCCCTCGAGCCCGCGGTTGCCGTAGTTGACCTGAACGTCCAGCTGCGGCAGGCGTGAATTCTTGGCGAACTTTTGTTCGAGTTTCTGGCGCTCGATCGCGTCGTCCGCGAGCATGAGTTCCGGCCGCTTTTCGAACGCGCGCCGCGTCGCCTCCTCGGTGTCGACGTCGTAGGTCACGTAATCTTTCGCGGGATCGCTGGGTTCGATGTGGAGCACCGAGTCGGCGGTCAGGCCGGTTCCCAGCGCGAGATTGATCAAGCGGTCCTGTGCGGTGCGGTAGCGGTTGTCGGCCACGATCAGATTGAAATCGCGGTCGGCGACACCGGCTTCGGCTTCGACGACTTCGACCTTGGACACCACTCCCACCTCGTATTGGGTCTTGGTCTGCTCGAGCAGTGCGTTGGCGGTCTCCAGGCTCTTCTGCGCGACGCGGTTCTGCTCGCTGGTCGCGATCAGATTCCAGTAGGCGTCTTCCACCTCTTGCACGGTATCCATCAATCGGCGGCGGAAGTTTTCGAGCGATGCGTCGTAGGCCACACGCTGCGTCTTGACCCGCGTCCAGGCTTCGTTCCAGATCAAGCCCTTGAGCAGCGGTTGGGTCAGCGTGAGCGAAAACGCAGAGCGGTATTCGGGCGAGAAACTCTGAACGGGCAGATTCGTCGTGGTGCGCTCCCCATTGAATCGGAAATCGTATTGGGAACCGAAATACGGGAGCAGCCCGCGGAGTCCCCCGAACCCCTCGTAGCTGTCGCCACTGCTCACCGGCAGCCCTTGGAGCGTGAAAGAGGTCGGCTCGTCGAAGTCCAAGTAGCCGAATTCGGAAAACAACTCCGGATCGTAGACCCCCCAGGCTTCGGTCTCCTGCTCGCCCGCGATCAGCGGTTCGAAGCGCTGTACCTCGACATCGAGATTGTTCTGGAGCGCGAGTTGGATCGCCTCGGTGAGCGACAGGCGCAGGATTTTGGGAGCGCTCGCGCTCGGCGCGGACGCAGCGGCCGAATCCGCTGCCGCGCGCGTCGCGGCGGCGTCCGCTGCGGCCTGCGACAATTCGGAGTCCAGATCGTCACTCGCTGCCGCGACGGCGAGCGATGAGGCGAGCGCGACAACCAACCAGGCAATCCGGAATCTCATATCGGGCGGTCCTCCGTGCCGATGCTGCGCGCGACTGTAACAGCCGTCCGGAGCGCCCCCCAGCCGTCGCTTCGCGCGGCGTTTCGAGTTCGGCCCGGATCCGGATCGCCGGCCCCTCGCTCGCGCACTCGGCTATCCTGCGCCCATGCGTGTTGCCGCCCTCGTGCTCGGAGCCGGACGTGGCGAGCGCCTCGGCGAATCGGTCCCCAAGGCCTTCGCGATGCTGAGCGGGAAGCCGCTGTTGGTTCACGCCATCGCGGCGCTGGCGGCCGCGCCGGAAATCGATCTCGTGTTGCCGGTGATCGGGCGCGGCGACCTTGCGCGGTTTGCCGCGCTCGCGTCCGAACTGGCGTCGATTTCGGGCTGCCTGCCAGCGGTGATCGGTGGCGCCGAGCGCCAGGATTCGATGACGGCAGGGCTCGCCGCGCTGCCTGCGGATGTGGATTTCGTCGCCGTGCACGATGCGGCGCGCCCACTGGTTGCCGCCGACGCGATCCGCCGCGTGGTGGCAGCGGCGCGCTGCAGCGGCGCTGCGATTCTCGCGCTTCCGGTGCGCGATACCATCAAGCGGGTGCGCGACGCCATGATCGTGGAGACCCCGCTGCGTTCGGAGTGCTACGCGGCCCAGACCCCGCAGGTTTTTCGCGTCGAAGTCTTGCGCGAAGCGTTGGAGAAGGCGGCTGCCGAGCGCTTCGTCGGCACGGACGATGCCGAGATCGTCGAGCGCATCGGTGTGCGGGTTGCGGTGGTCGCCGGTGACCCCAGCAATATCAAGATCACGGATCGGGCCGATCTGCTCGCCGCAGAACGCTGGCTCGAAAAACAGCGCGGCACGCGCACGGGGAGGGCGGAATGAGGATCGGCCACGGAATCGACGCGCATCGGTTGGTCGCGGGCCGGCCGCTCGTCCTCGGAGGTGTCGAGGTTCCGTTCGAACGCGGCCTGGAGGGGCACTCGGACGGTGACGCGCTACTTCACGCGGTGGCGAGCGCGCTGATCGGCGCGCTCGGAGAGGGGGATCTGGGCCGGCATTTTCCGTCGTCCGATCCAGAGTTGGCGGGGATCGCGAGCACGGAGATTCTCGCGCGCGTTGCAGCGCTCGTTCGCGAGCGCGGTTACGTACTTGCCAACCTCGATGCCACGATCGTCGCGCAGGCGCCGCGATTGTCAGCCCATCTCGACAAGATGCGCGCGGTCATCGCCGACGTGCTCGGTGTCAGCGCCGACCGCGTCAACGTCAAGGTGACGAGCACGGATCGGCTCGGCGCGATCGGAAGGAGCGAGGGAATCGCCGCACAGGCCGTCGCGCTGCTGGTCGAAGCGGACGGGTAGGGCGGACCGCGGTGAAGCCGCTCGTTCTCTACAACACGCGCACGCGCAGCAAGCAGGCCTTCGCACCGCTCGAACCCGGGCACGCGCGCGTCTACACCTGTGGGCCGACCGTCTACGCCCCCCAGCACATCGGCAATCTGCGCTCGCAGCTGCTCGCAGACCTGCTGAAGCGCGCGCTGCTCGCGCAGGGTTATCGCGTCAGCCACGTCATCAACATCACCGACGTGGGTCATCTGACCGACGATGCGGACGCGGGCGAAGACAAGATGGAGCGCGCTGCCGCCGAGCGCGGGACGACCGCTCGCGAAATTGCCGAGCAGTACACCCAGCAATGGCTGCGGGACCGCGAGCGGGTGGGCTGCCTGCCGCCCGAGGTGCTCTGCAAGGCGACCGAACACATCGCCGAGCAGATCGCGTTGATCGAGTCGCTGGACAAGAAGGGTTTCAGTTACCGGATCGAAGACGGCATCTATTTCGACACCTCGAAGTTTCCCCGCTATGCGGAGTTCGCGCGACTCGATCTCGACGCACAGGCGGGGGGCGGGCGCATCGGCGACGTTGCGGGCAAGCACCACCCCGCGGACTTCGCGCTCTGGAAATTTCCCGCGCCGGGAACGCGCCGGCAGCAGGAGTGGGACTCGCCCTGGGGGCGCGGCTTTCCGGGCTGGCACATCGAATGCTCGGCGATGAGCCGGAAGTATCTGGGAAACCAATTCGACATCCACACGGGCGGCGTGGATCACATCGGGGTTCATCACACCAACGAGATCGCGCAGAGCGAATGCGCGGACGGCGTGCATCCGTGGGTGCAGATCTGGTTGCACGGCGAGTTTCTCGATTTTCGCGGCGAGAAGATGTCGAAGTCGACGGGCAATCTGTGTGTGCTCGACGATCTGTCCGAGCGCGGAATCACTCCGCTCGCATTTCGCTATTTCAGCCTCCAGGCCCACTATCGCCAGCAGCAGACCTTTACGGATGCAGCGATCGAATCTGCGGCCACCGGTTACGAGCGCCTCGTTGCGAGCGCAGCAGAGTTGCGCGGTGCGCGGGGAAAGGCCGAGGCGAGCCAGCTCGAAGCGCTGCGGGAGCGCTTCTGGGGCGCGGTGTTCGACGATCTGAATGCGCCGCGCGCACTGGCCGTGGCCTGGGAGGCAGTGCGAAGCGAAGGGCTGGATGCCGCGGCGCGCTGGGCACTCTTGCGCGAATTCGATGCGTTTCTCGGGCTCGATCTGCAGGCCGGGGTTCCGCGCTCGCAGGCGAGCGAGAGCGACCCGCGCATCGACGCGCTGCTCGCCGAGCGCGAAGCCGCGCGCGTGCGGCGCGATTTCGCGGAGTCCGACCGGATCCGCGATCTGCTCGCGGACGAAGGCGTCGCGATCGAGGACACCCCCGGCGGGCCGCACTGGAGGCGCGGATGAGCGTCGAGTCCGGTCGCTCGCCAAGCGCTCGAGAGCCCGATCGCGAGGCGGCGCGCGCAGCGGCGAGCGGCGATCATTCGACCCGGGATTTTCGCCTCGTCTCGCCGTTCACCCCGAAGGGCGATCAGCCCGAGGCCATCCGCGCGCTCGTGGCAGGGGTCTCGCGCGGGGACCCGCACCAGACGCTACTCGGCGTCACGGGCAGCGGAAAATCCTTCACGATCGCCTGCGTGGTCGAACAGATCAATCGCCCGACACTCGTGATGGCGCCCAACAAGACGCTCGCCGCGCAGCTCTACTCGGAGTTCCGCGAGTTCTTTCCCGACAACGCAGTGGAGTATTTCGTCTCCTACTACGACTACTACCAGCCCGAAGCCTACATCGCAGCCTCGGATACCTACATCGAGAAGGATTCGTCGATCAACGACGAGATCGACAAGTTGCGGCACTCGGCGACCCACTCACTGCTCACGCGGCGCGACGTGTTGGTGGTGGCGAGCGTGTCGTGCATCTTTGGGCTCGGTGCGCCCGAAACCTACGGTGAAATGCATGTCTATATCGAGGGCGGGATGCCGCTCGTGCGCGACGACCTGTTGCGCCGACTGGTGGACATGCTCTACAAGCGAAACGACGTCGATTTCCACCGCGGTACGTTCCGGGTGCGCGGGGACGTGGTCGAGGTCTTTCCGCAATACGAGGCGGATCGCGCAATCCGGATCGAATTCTTCGGCGACGAGGTCGAATCGATCGCCGAGATCGATCCGCTGCGCGGCAAGGTCGTGTCGCGACCGCGGCGAGCGATGATCTATCCCGCGAGCCACTATGTGGCATCGCGAGAAAGCGTGCGCGTGGCCATCGAGGGTATTCGGGGCGAGCTGCAGCAGCGAATCGGGCATTTCCGCGCGGCCAACAAGCTGCTCGAGGCGCAGCGGATCGAACAGCGCACGCTGTACGACATCGAAATGCTCGGCGAAATGGGATTTTGTCACGGAGTCGAGAACTACTCGCGCTGGCTCGACGGCCGCGCGGCGGGTGAGACCCCGAGTACGCTCTTCGACTATTTTCCAGACGATCTTCTCGTGGTGCTCGACGAGAGCCACATCAGCGTGCCCCAGATCGGCGGGATGTTCCGGGGAGACCGCTCGCGCAAAGAGACGCTCGTCGAATTCGGCTTCCGGCTGCCGTCTGCGCTCGACAACCGCCCGCTTCGCTTCGAGGAATGGGAGTTGCGGGCCCCGCAGCGGATCTACGTGTCCGCGACACCCGCCGAGTACGAGCTCGCGCACTCGAACGGCGTGGTGGTCGAGCAGATCATCCGCCCGACCGGGCTGACGGATCCGAGGGTCGAGGTGCGGCCCGCGGCAGGGCAGGTCGACGACCTTTTGGCGGAGATCCGCTCCTGCGTCGCAGCCGGTGACCGCGTGCTCGTCACGACGCTCACCAAGCGCATGGCGGAAGAACTGACCGAGTATTACGGCGAGCTCGGCATGCAGGTTCGCTACCTGCACAGCGACATCGCTACCTTCGAACGGATGGAGATCATTCGCGAATTGCGGGAGGGTGTATTCGATGTGTTGATCGGAATCAATTTGCTGCGCGAAGGCCTCGACATTCCCGAGGTGTCGCTCGTAGCGGTCCTCGACGCCGACAAGGAGGGCTTCCTGCGCTCGACGCGCTCCCTGATCCAGACCATCGGTCGCGCTTCCCGCAACGCGAAGGGTCGCGTGATCTTGTTCGCCGACAAAGAGACCAATTCGATCCGGGAGACGCTCCAGGAGACGGATCGGCGCCGCGAACACCAGCACCGCCACAACGTCGAGCATGGGATTACACCGACGACGATCATCAAACGCGTCGCTGACATGCGGGATTCGATCTGGCGGACGGATCCGGTGGCGAAGCCGAAGAGCGGGCCGAGAATTCCGATCCACGAGCTCCCCGAGATCATCAAGGATCTGCAGCACGAGATGCGGCAGGCCGCGAAGCAGCTCGAGTTCGAGCGCGCAGCCGAGCTTCGCGATCAGATCCAGGAACTCGAGTCGGAGCGGCTGCGGATGGGTTGAGGATGGGTTGAAGGTGACCGTCAGCGAGATCGCAGAATCGCTTCCGTCGCAATCCGGTGTCTATCTGTTCAAGGGAGAGAGCGGCCGCGTTCTCTACGTCGGCAAGGCACAGAATCTGCGCGTGCGCGTGCGGAGCTATCTGACGGGTGGCGACGGCCGCTACCAGATTCCGCAGCTCGTAGAGCGAATTCGCGACATCGACGTCGTCGTGACGGCATCGGTCAAGGACGCGCTGCTGCTCGAGAACGAGCTCATCAAGCGACACAAACCGCCGTTCAACGTGCGGCTGCGGGATGACAAGCAGTACCTCGGGTTGCGGCTGGATCCCGCGGAACGTTGGCCGCGCGTGACCCAGGTGCGCCGCTTTCGGAGCGACGGCGCGCAATATTTCGGGCCATTCACGTCGAGCCAGGCGGTGATGTCCGCTCTCTCGATGCTGCGGCGGATCTTTCCGCTGCGCTCGTGCAGCGACGCGGTCTTTCGCGATTACGCGCGGCGGGGACGGCCGTGCATCGAATTCGAGATGAAGCGCTGTCTGGGGCCCTGCTGCGATCTCGTGAGCGCGCCCGATTACGCGGAACTCGTGCGCGGCACGACGCTCTTTCTGCGCGGTCGGCCCGCGGAGTTGGTCGCGCACCTGAGCGAGAAGATGCAGCTGGCGGGTGAACAACAGCGCTTCGAGGATGCGGCCCGATTGCGTGATCAGATCGCGAGCGTCAAGAGCAGCGTCGAGCGCCAGCGGATCGTTTCGGATCAGCTCGTGGATCGGGACGTATTCGGTCTCGCGCGCGACGGCGGCGAGGTCGAGGTGCAGGTTCTTCACGTTCGCGAAGGTCGGGTGGTCGGCACCCAGGGCTACGGGTTTTCGGACGTTCGCGTGGACGACGGCGAAGTGATCAGTTCGTTTCTAGGGCAATTCTACGGGGCCGAAGAGCGGCGCCAGATACCCGTCGAGCTGCTCTCGCCGCTCGAGATCAGCGACGACGGAGCGTTGGAGGCGCTGCTTCGCGATCGACTCGGAAAGAAGGTGTCGATCAAGACTCCGCGCCGCGGGGCGTTGCACGAGCTGATCGCTCTCGCGACCGCGAACGCCAAAATCGGACTCTCCCGGCGCCTCGAGGCGCGCGACAGCATCGACGCGGTCCTCGAAGAGCTTCGGCAGCAGCTCGACTTGTCGGAGATCCCGCGGCGGATCGAGTGCTACGACGTATCGACGTTTCGCGGCTCGATCGCGGTTGCGAGCGGGATCGTGTTTCAGGACGGCGCGCCGTGCAAAGGCGACTATCGCCGCTATCGAATTCGCGATGCGGCGGCGGACGACGACCTGGCCTGTCTGCGCGAGGTGTTTGAGCGGCGTTTTGCGCGCGTCGACGTCCAACCGCTGCCCGACCTGCTGATGGTCGATGGCGGGCGCGGCCAGCTCGCGGTGCTGGTCGCGGCATTGCGCGATGCGAGCCTGAGCGGCGACGCGATCGCGCTGTCCAAGGAGCGCGATCGCGAGAGCGCCTCCGCGCGCGTGCGTCGCTCGGGCGGACTCAAGGCCGAGCGCGTCTTCACGCCGTCCCGGGTCGATCCCGTGATGTTGGCCCCGAGTTCGCGAGCGCTGCTGCTGCTGCAGCGTGTGCGGGACGAGTCGCACCGGTTCGCCATCGAATTCCAGCGCAATCTACGCGCCAAAGAGGGGATGACGTCGATTCTCGAAGAGCTGCCCGGAATTGGGCCGACCAAGCGCAAAGCGCTGCTGCGCGCGCTCGGTTCGCTTCGCGCCGTGCGCGAGGCGAGCGAAGCCGAGCTGCTGAAGGTCCGAGGGATCTCGGCGCGCGACGCGGCGAGCGTCTTTGTCTTTTTTCACACTCCCGACGAGCCCAGCGCTGCGAGCGCGGACGCGGGCGAGCGGAAGCCATCTACCCAAAAGGAACCGCTCGACCCCATCTGAAAGATTCGACCTCCGCGCGCCCACGCGCCCCGCAGTGACTCTTTGCAGCGCAAAATCGAGTTGTTCCGGAGTCTCTTGCTGCTGTTTTTGGGGTGGCACCGTTCTTGCTCAATGATCCGCCAACAGCTGGAGTCGAGTGGATGCGAGAGAAGGCGGAAAATCGCGGGGAATCGGAAAAGTTGCCGGAGGCAGATTTCGAGCAGCTTCGACGCGATCTCGAAGAGCGCGGTATCGATCCCGAATACTCGCGGCCGATCTCCCAGCAGCTGGTCGCCGTGGCTCCCGAGCGATCGACGCGCGAATACGACGCAGTCCTCGCGGGCGTGGTGGCGACGTACCGCGCGCAGCGAGAAGTTTCGGAATCGCATGCTGCCGCGGATCGCCGCGCCCACGAGATGCAGCGCCTGATCGAAGGGTTCGCGCGCGAACTGCGAAAATTCGATGAAGGCCTCCAGTTGCTTTCGGCCTTCCTGGTCCGGATGAGTCGGGTCTCCATTCGGGACAGCTCCGACAAGATCCACTAAACGCCCGCGCAGACCGGGGCTGGTTTGGGTGGGGGTGGGGGGGTAGTGTTGCGGGCCCGGTCCTCGGGTCTTCGGAATGCGGTTGCTTCCGGCGTTGGCGCTCGCACAGGTGTTTGGAATCTGGGTCGCGGATCGCGGTTGGATCGATTTCACGGCCGCCGCTTGGTGCGCGGCGGCGGTGCTCGCGATCGGGGTCGCTGTTGGACCGGCGCCGGCTGCGCGCCGCGCGCTTTCCGCTCTGCTCGCAGCGTTAGCGGGCGCGGCTTCGCTCGCGCTGCAACTGGAATCCGCCGCGTCGCGCATTCGCCTGCCAACGCAGCCCGTCGTCATCGAAGGTACGGTGGTCGACAGCGTTTCCGGGATCGGTTGGTCGCGGGTAGACGTCGCGCGGGTGCGCGCGGTCGATGCGGATGCGCGGCGGGTTCCCGCAAACCTTCGGCTCGTCGGCGGAGAAACGCCGGCCGGCTTTCAAGCGCTGGAAACCGCGCAACCGGGCGATCGGATTCGCGCGCGGGTGCGGCTGCGCGAACTTCGGGAGCCGCGAAACCCCGGCTCTCCGCAGCGCGTGCGCGCCTTGGAGCGCCGCGGTATCGGAGCGCGCGGTCGGTTGGAGCACCCGGCCCTCCACGTCAGGCTGCACGATCGCTCGATGCGATCGCCGCTGCGCGCGATCCACGAGCGGCGCCGTGACATCTCCGCGAAGCTCGCGACCGCCGGATTCGGCAGTGAGCTGGTGCGCGCACTCGCGCTGGGCGATCTAGGCGGTCTCTCCAACGAGGTGCGCGACGCCTTTCGGCGACTCGGGCTCTCACACATTCTCTCCGTATCGGGATTGCACCTGGCTCTCGTCGCTTCGCTCGCGTTTGCGACGGTTCGAGTCAGTCTGGGCCGATGCGCGTGGCTCGCCGCGCGCCGGGACACCCGAATCGCCGCACTGCTGGCCGGCGTACTGACGGCGGTCGGCTACGCGCTCTTTTCAGGTTGGGCGATACCCGCACGTCGCTCCCTGGTGTTCCTGCTCGTGCTGGCACTTGCGATCGTTCGCGGCCGCTCGCGCCAGCGCGCCGAACCACTCGCCGCGGCGGCGATCTTCGTGTTGGCCGTCGAGCCCGACGCGCTGTTCGAAGCCGGCCCCCAGCTCTCCTTCGCGGCGACCGCGGCGTTGATGTTCGCGGCACGTCGGTCGGATCTCCGGCCTCCGGGCGCATTCAGATCTCGGCTGAAGTTGCTTGACGACGCCGCGCGCACATCCGCGTGTGCGGTCGCGGTCACGGCGCCGATCGCGGCCTGGCAGCTCGGGAGCGCCGCGCCCTTCGCATGGTTGGCAAACCTCATCGCAATTCCGTGTTTCGCGATCGCGGTTCTGCCCAGCTCGCTGCTCGCCGCGCTCGCGCTCGGTTGCGGGTTCGAATTCCTCGGCCAGGCTCTCGTATCGATCGCAGTCCAGATCGCGGCCTGGACGCTCGAATTCGGGCTTTGGCTCGCGAGTCAGCTGCCCGTCTCGACGCCGCCGACGCGGCCCGCTGCCGCGTATCTGCTCTGCACTGGGGTCTGTGTCGCGCTGACGCTGAAGGCGCGCACGACGGTTTTGCGGGTCATCGGCTCGCTGATCGTGAGCGCACTGGTCTCCTTCGCGCCGCCGGTCGCGATCGAGCCGCCGCCGCCGCGCTTGGTCGCACTCGAAGTCGACCAGGGATCGGCCACCCTGGTCGAGGGGCAGCGCGCGGCGATCCTGGTCGACGCGGGGAGTTCTTACGCGGGTAGCGATTGGGGCGAGCGCGCGGTGGTTCCCGCGCTCGCGGCTCTCGGCATCGATCGGCTGGATGTCCTAGTCGTGAGTCACGGCGATCTCGATCACCGGGGTGGCGTGCCCTCTGTACTCAAGTTGGTGTCGGTCGGGGAAGTCTGGGTTCCGCATGGCGCCGCCGCTGACCCTGCCTTCGAAGACATCTGGCGCGTTGCGCGCTCGCAGCGGATTCCGGTCGTCGAGCGCGGTGTGGGGTCCCCGGTCTTCGCGGTTGGCGATCTTCGGATCGAGGCTTTGTGGCCGCCAGCGGCACCCGATCGGAGATCGCGCAACGACCGCTCGCTGGTTGTCCGGATCCAAGTCGCGGGCCAGAGAGTCCTCCTGCCGGGCGATCTCGAAGCACCTGCCGAATCCGACCTCGTCGCGAGCGGCGCGGATCTTCGCGCCGAGGTTCTCGCCTTGCCCCACCACGGAAGCCGCACGTCTTCGAGCGAAATCTTCCTCGACGCGGTGGGAGCGAGCGTCGCCCTCGCGTCCGCGCCTTGCGGCGGCCGCTTCGGTATGCCACACGCGGAAGCCCTCGAACGCGCGCGCGAGAGCGGTGTATCGGTCTGGTGGACGGGGCGCGACGGTGCAGTGATGGTCGGGCTCGGCGGCCGGCTCCGCGCGTGGGGCTACCGCGAGAGTCCCGCGCCGGATGCTTGCGCGCTGCAAGCGGCCACTACAGCGGGTGGCGATTTCCGATAACATGCGCGGGCTCGCGGATGCGTTGAATCGCGCAGGACTCGATCCGCTCGGGTCGCGACGCGAAACGCGAATCGAGCAGCAATTCGAATTGCAATTGAATCGCAATCCGAATTGGGTTCGAACAGAGATTCGAATCGCAGTGCGATTCGCACTGCGATTCGCAATTTGGGGGTGCAAAGATGCGGAGATTCCAGCTGATGTGCATTGTGCTTGCGGTTTGCGCGCTCGCGGCTGCGCGCGCGAACGCGGATTCGAAAGCCGATGAGAAAACGACCGCTCCCGACGAGCAGGCGGAAGACCGCTTGGAGGCGCTCGGCAAACCTGCCGCGCCGGCCGCGCCGATGCCCGTCTTCATTCCGCGTGATGCGGGCGCACCGCTCACCCGCGTCGGCGGTGCCTCCCGCGGAATCGAAATCGAGAAGATTCCATCGATCGAGGTGTTCGCGCCGGAGCAACCCGGTTACACGCTCGACCCCCAGCCGAGTCTGTATTTCAGTCTCTCGGATTCTACCGAGCGCCGAGTGGAGATCCGTCTGATCGGACAGCAGTCGGATCCTCCGGAGACGCTGCTCGAGGCGATGCTCGAGGGACCGTTCGCGGCGGGCGTGCATCGAGTCGACCTCGAGCGCCACGGCGTCAGCCTGAAGCCCGGTGTCCTCTACATGTGGTACGTCTGGCTCGATCCGCGGTCCGAAGGCCGCTACGGGGGCGGCGGGATTCAACTCGTCGAGGCGTCGGCGGAATTGCAGTCGGAGCTCGCTGCGGCTGGCGCCGATCGCAACGCGCTAGTGCTGGCGAAGGCTGGAATCTGGTACGACGCGATCGGTGTCTTGTCGGAGCGAATCGAAAGCGAGCCCGCGAGCGGGTTGCCGCGTGCGCAGCGCGCGGCGCTCCTCGAGCAGGTCGGTCTCTCGGCTCCAAAGTGACGACTCGCTCTGCGCCGGCGGTTCGCTCCAATCTGCGCGCGCGTCTACCGCGCTCGCGCTTTCGCGGCCCGGAGAGTGGGGCGCGAGCTGTTCAGACGATTTTCGGATCGATCGCGCGCGCGCGCTTGAGCAGGCCATCCGCTTCGTCGGTTTCTCCGAGCGAACGGACCACGACGCTGAGCCGATGGATGGCGATCGGATTATCAGGCGAGAGTTCGACCGCCCGCTCGAGTTGTTCCCGGGCGAGCGCGGGCTCCGAAGGGCGTTTTCGGAACAGCGCCCAACCCAGCGCGGAACAGTAGTCGGACTCGTCCGGCCAAAGGTCGACGGCGGGTCGCAGGAATTCGATCGCACCCGAGAAATTCCCCGCGCGCAGCAACACGTCGCCCTTGCGGTAGAGGGTCTCCGCGTTGGCCAACCTCTCCGCATCGATCGGTCCTTCCCTGGAATTCTTCGCGGCATCGTATTCGGCCCGCCGCCGCGGATTCGAAAGTACCGCGTGGGCTTTGCTGATTCTCGCGAAGACATTGCTGGCCTTCTGCCGCGTGTCGAGGTCGAGGCCAGCTGTCGACAGTGCGTCCGGGTGGTAGGTCTTTGCCGCTTCGCGGTAGGCGTGTTTGATGTCCGCGGCTTTGGCCGCGCGGACGAGCCCGAGCAGCTGGTAGTGGTCCAGGCCGCCGAGCTTTTCAAATCTCGACGCGATCTCTCTTCGGAGCGCGGCTGCTGCATCGGATTCCGGCGGCTTCGAGACCGAGCGCGATACGCCTGCGTCCGGAGCCGCTTTTTGCAAACGGGTGGCGGGGCTGTCCGTAAAAACGATCTCCAGCCTGGGGGAGCGTTCGCGGTCCGCGGCCTCCGATTCGCTTTGGTAGTCGAGGCCTCCCGCGGCGTCGAGCACCCAGGCGGCCGCCAGCGAGCGGGGTGTCGTCGCGAGCTTGAGCGCTCCCCACAGCGTGTTTTCTGCGTCGACGGCCTGAACGAACGACGCGAGCGCGTCGTCCGGCTCGAGCCGCTCGAGAATCAAGTCGAACTGATCGGTCTTGGCCGCGTAGCGCGCGATCTTCGGCTCGAGATCGAGTAGCACGCGATCGGCGCGCCAATGGGTTTCGATCCCCGCCTGCACGACCGCGAAGAGGTCGACCCGGAAAGGGTTGGGGGCCTCGGGTGGTTTGGCGCTCGCTTCGCGCGTGAACGCACCCTTCGACCAGCCGATGCATTCGAGCAGGCGGATGCGCGTCTGGTCTCGCAGCGCGAGCATCAGTGCGCGCGGATCGAGCAAGCCGAGCTCGAGCAGCGCGCTCGCCTCCTTGCAGCCCTTGCGCTCGATCAGCGAATTCGCGCGATCGCGATCTTTTGGCTTGAGTGTGCCGGCGGCGACGAGTTGATCGCAGAGGTCGGTCTTGTTCGCCACCGACTTGCAACTGATCGGGACACCCGCGGAAAACAGGAACTCGTGCTCGACGCGCTGCCTGCCGAGCTCCACGGAGCCGTTGAAGCGCGCCCGGTAGAGGTCCATCAGCAGGCGCGGTAGCGAGTACTCTTCGAGTCGGCCAGTGTCGGGTATCGCAGGCATTCTCTGTTTTTTCGGATGTGCCGGAGGCGGACTTGAAGCGGGCGCTCAGGCGGGATTTCGCTGGGCGTTGGCGAGCTGGAAGGCCGCCGTGATTGCCCCAGCGAGATCTTTGTGGACGAGCAGGGGTTGGCGCTCGAGACCCGCGACCGCCGCCTCGGACAGCGGGGATATCGCCGCGAAGATCGCTTCCGCGCCCCAGGCTTCGATCCGATCCAGCACCTGTTCGAGCTCCGCCGCCCCGAACGCCTCGTCGATCACGGCTTCCGAGAGGTCGACGACCACGACCGTGACGTCGCGGGCCGCTGGATCGCGACCGATGAGTTCCACCGCGTTCAGCGTCGAATCGCGGCCCTGAAACGGAATCACCATCACGGGCCCCCAGATGTGGATGATCGCGCCGCCCGGATCGACCCGGTCGACCGAGTGCGCGCATTCCCCCAGCGACTCGATGCTCGTGCGGACGAACGCGCGAAAGGCCTCGAAGGGCAGTGATTCGAGAATCGCCATCGCAAGCGGGTGGCCCGACTCTCGCCAGACCGAGGCCTCGCGCGCGAAGAAGCGGCAGCGCTCGTGCCCGCAGGCGCTGCACTCGGATTCGAGCGCGAGGATGTCGGCGTCGAGAGTGCCCGTGAGCCATCCCGACGCATAGCCGGCACTGAGAAAGCAGACGGGTTGTTCCGCTTCGCCGAGATTCGCCACGTATGCAGACGCTTCGATCGGCTCGGGCCAGAAGCCCGCCAGCGCGATCGCGCCGGGCTCCACGGCCTCGCTCGTGCTGCAGAATCGAAACGCCATCGAGGGGCCGACGGCGCGCTCGGGATTGGGCGATTCGGCGCCCAGCGAAGTGCTCACGGCCCGCATCGCGTCCTGCAGACCGTGCAGGAAGCCCATCTGCAGGAGCGTGACATTCGCCTCGCCGAGGCCGAGCTCGCCTCGGAGCTCCGAGTGCAGCGCGCCTAGAAAGTGGGGATCGATCAGGATTCCGGGCTCTTTCAGGAGCACGGCCTCCGGGTCGAATCCCAGGACGCCGACGGCGTCCGGGGGGATGCGATTCACCAGTTACCCCTCGATGAATTGATAAATGTCGAACTTCAATTCGCTGCGGATGAAACACTCCCCTTCGCGGTCGAGCAGGCGAAGGAACGCTTGCGTGCAGGCCGGGTCGAACTGGCTACCGGCGTATTTGTTGAGTTCCGAAACCACGCGCTCGATCGACATCGCCTTGCGGTAGGGTCGATCGCTCGTCATTGCCTCGACGGTGTCCGCCACCAGGATGATGCGAGAAGGCAGCGGGATCGAATCGCCGCGGAGCTGATCGGGGTAGCCGCGAGAACTCCCGTCATACCACTCGTGGTGATGGCGAACGCAGGGTGCGATGTCCGCGAGGAACGAGACCGGCTCGAGGATCTTGGCGCCGATCGCCGGGTGCTGCCTGATCTCGTCGTATTCTTCCGGCGTCAGCTTGTCCGGTTTGGTGATCACCGCATCGCGAATCCCGATTTTGCCCACGTCGTGCAGCAGGCCCGCGATATAGACCCTCTCGATGAACTCCTTGGTGAAGCCCATCTCGCGAGCGATCTTCGACGCGTAGACGCCGACGCGCTCGGAGTGTCCGCGGGTGTAGGCATCCTTCGCGTCGACCGCTTCGGCGAGCGCGCCGACCGTCTGCACGTAGGCGGTGCGCAGCTCCTGATGTTTCTGCGCGAGCTGTCGGGTGCGTTCGCGAACCTTGTCCTCCAGGTTGCGATTCATGTCCTGCAACTTGAAGTTCTGCTCGCGGCTGACCCGATTGAGTCGCTTGATTTCGTCTTTGAGGTCGGCCTGCTCGAAGGCCTGGCGGATCGTGGCCCTGAGTTCGTCGTCGTTCCAGGGCTTTGTGATCAGGCGATAGATCTCGCCCCGGTTGATCGCCTCGACGGCGACCTTGATCTCCGTGAAGCCCGTCAGCAACATCCGAATGATTTCGGGATGGCGCTCGCGGACCGCGGATAGCAGGTCCACACCCGACATCGCGGGCATGCGCTGATCGGTGACGACGACCTGGGCGGGCGTCGTGTCGAGGATCCGCAGAGCCTCTTCAGCCGTCGACGCACACAGCACCTCCATCTCTTCCTGGCGCAACAGGCGCTGAAGGGATTTGAGTATGTTGGGCTCGTCGTCTACGAACAGAACGCTGCGTTTTCGCTTCATCGAGTCGTCGTCCCTGTTTTGTCGCACACTCTTCCTGGTTTGCCGCGATCTTTTCCTGACCGGTCGCGCACTCCTTCTCTATCAAGTCTCGTGCCAATCGCCTTCGAAAGTCGGGTTGGAAAGGAAATCAAGAGTTTGGGCGGTCGGTTGCCGATTCGTTTCGAGCGGTGCGCAGTCCCGCGGCTGGGATCGGAGTCGGAAGGCGATCGGAAGCCGAGCCGCAGCTTGCAGATGCGTTACCGCAGCGATGCGGGTCCGGGGCGCGGCAAGAGAGGGTTCGCGTTGGTGTGGGCGAACGGAAAACGGCTACGCGCAGGCGATGCGCAGCGCATTAAAGGCGTGAAGGGCGCGCCAGAATCCCGAATCCGGGAAGTCCCGAAAGCGGGAAACCCCGCGAAGTCGGCCGCCTAACTGCCCGAGGGCGCGCCCCGTCGCTCGCGTTGGCTGCCCGCCGATTCCACGGATGCGCACCATTCGCGGTTGTCGAGATACCAGCGGACCGTCGCTCGGAGACCGGTCTCGAAGCCGACCTTCGGCCGCCAGCCGAGTTCGCGCTGGATCTTCTGCGCGTTGATCGCATAGCGGCGGTCGTGCCCCGGCCGATCGCTCACGAACTGCTTGAGCTCCGCGTAGCGCGTGACTCCCGCGCGCTTCAGCGCGTGATTGCGCGAGGCGGGCCATGCGTGTTCGAGCTCCGCACACAGGGCATCGACGACCTGAAGGTTGCTGCGCTCGTTGCCCGCTCCTATGTTGTAGTTCTCACCAGGTTTTCCACGCGCGAGAACCTGCAGGATTGCGTCGCATTGATCCTCGACGTAGAGCCAGTCGCGGATGTTTTCACCGTCTCCATAGATGGGCAGAGCCTTTCCCTCGATCGCATTGAGAATCATCAACGGAATCAGCTTTTCGGGTAGCTGATGGGGGCCGAAATTGTTGGAGCTGTGGGTGACGATCGCTGGAACTCCGAACGTGTGGTGATAGGCGCGCACCAGGTGGTCGGCGGAAGCCTTGCTCGCCGAATACACGGAGTTAGGTCGGTAGGGGCTCGTCTCTTCGAAGGCTCCGCCGGGGCCGAGCGTGCCATACACCTCGTCCGTCGAGATGTGCACGAAGCGGAATTCCCGGCGACCCTGCTCGCCGATCTGGGAGAGCAGCTGGCGCGACGCTTCGAGCAACTCGAACGTGCCGACGATGTTGGTCTCGATGAAGGCCTTCGGACCGTCGATCGAGCGATCCACGTGGCTCTCGGCCGCGAAATTGACGACCGCCGTCGGTCGGTGCTCTTCGAAGATCGCGGAGATCGCGGCACGGTCCGCAATGTCGGCCCGGATGAACGCGTAGCGCGGATCCCCGGCAACCGACGCGAGGTTTTCGAGCCTTCCCGCGTAGGTGAGTTTATCGACGACGACGACGCGGGCCGCCAGCGACGCGAGCGCGGCGCGAACGAAGTTCGAGCCGATGAAACCCGCGCCGCCGGTGACT
Source organism: uncultured Spirochaetales bacterium (assembly GCA_964494795.1). Taxonomy (GTDB): domain Bacteria; phylum Myxococcota_A; class UBA9160; order UBA9160; family SMWR01; genus JACZVU01. Next base: position 51,236 of record CAZBSV010000183.1, read on the forward strand.
AGCCAGGTGCTCACGGCCTAGACGTAGTTGCCGGAACGGGGCAGGGCGATCTGGTTGTTGGTCTGCCGGAAGCGATCGACTTCGTCGAGCATGTCTTGCGTGTTGACCTGACTGGTGGTTTCGCCGGAGGCTTCGCAGCGCGCCTTGCGGCGCAAGACGGCGTGCACGATCCGAATCCAGTCGCCCGTCGAGGGCTCGCGATAGCGCTCGATGACCGACTTCCAATCGATGTTGTCGAACAGCGTCTGGCCAGCTCGTTTCTCGGAGGCGCGGGCGTGGATCTCGAGCGCCTCTACGATGTCTCCCGGATACGCGGGTGTGACCTCGACCACCCGCTCGAAGCGCCCCGGCTGCACGAACGCCTGACGCAGGGTGTCGGGGTGATTGGTGGAGCCGACGACGAGGTGAGCGTTGGCGGCGACGGTTCGGTCGATGATGTCGAGCAGGAAGTCCATCACCGGACCCACCGGGAGATCCGGCCTGCGGGCGCCGATTTCTTGGGTCTGCGAAAATTCGAGCTCGTTGAACAGGATCGTCGACGCCGGAATCTCGGAGAGGATCTGTGACCAGGCTGCGACGAGTTCCCCCAGCTTGCCCCCTTCGTGGATGATCTCGATCACCAGGCGCGGGACGGTCACCGCGATGAAGCACGATCGCGTCAGCGTCGCGAGCGATTTTGCGAGCAGCCGCTTGCCGACGCCATGCCTGCCGATCAACAGCAGTCCCGAGGGCGGATAGGTGCCCCAACGGCTGTAGACGCCCGGGTTCGTCGCCCCGCACGCATAGGTGAGGATCTCTTCTTTGGCGGCTGCAAGGCCGCCGATTTCGGAGAGTTGGAGCTGGGGATTGGAGTCGAATTCTGTCGCGCGTGCAATCGGGTCGAATTTTCGCGCGAAGCTCGCCCAGAGATTGTGCGCGCGCTCGATTCGGATGCCCGCTTCTTCCATGCGGGGAGCTTAGTCGATCCCGGCCGTGAAAGTCCCCCCGCGGTTTCGCCGCGCGCGGGCGGCCGCTCCGCGGCGTCAGCGCTCCGCGAATAGTTCGACGATCTTGGCGTCGACCGAGGCGGGCCGCGTGCGTCCCTTGCTCCAGGCGCGGAGTTCCTTGATGCGCTCTTCGTAGGTGTCGTAGAGCGGAACGGTGTCTTGGATGGCGTTTTCGAGATCGGCTTCGGACAGGTCGCGCGATTCTGCGAACGCCGTGTAGAGCGCAGCGGTGACCGCCTGTTCGATCTCTGCGCCGCTCAGGCGCCCCGCCTGTGCGGCAAGTTCCGCCAAGCGAAATTGCAGCGGATCGCGACCGCGCCGCCGGAGGTGGATCGCGAGAATTTCCGCGCGCTCGTTCTCGGTCGGCAAATCCACGAAGAAGAGATCGTCGAAGCGGCCGCGCCGGAGCAACTCGGGCGGAAGCGCGGCCACGTCATTCGCGGTCGCGACCACGAATACGGGCGAATTCTTTTCGGACAGCCAGGTCAAAAACGCGCCGAACACGCGGCTCGCGCTCGGATCCGACTCCGAGGCCGCGAAGCCCTTTTCGATCTCGTCGATCCAGAGCACGGCGGGCGCGAGCGACTCCGCGACCTGCACCGCCTCACGGATCGCCTGCTCGGGGCTTTGCGACTCGCCCGAGAATGTCGCTGCCAGGTCGAGCCGCAGCAGCGGGAAATGCCATTCGCGCGCGACCGCCTTGGCGCATAGCGATTTTCCGCAGCCCTGAACGCCGAGCAGCAGCAGGCCGCGGGGCGTGGGCAGGCCGAATGACTGCGCCTCGCTGCTGAAGGCCCGGCGGCGATCCCGCAGCCAGATCTTGAGCTCGCCGAGGCCGCCGACGTCGGAGAGCCCCGCGTCGAATTCGTGGAAGCTCAGCGCTGGCGTGCGCCCGAGCGCGCGCTTCTTCTCCCGCACGATCTCCGCAACCGCGTTCTCATTGAGCCCGCGCGATCGCGCGCAGGCTTTGCGAAACACGCGCATGGCTTCGGCACCCGTGAGCCCTCGCGCGCTGCGCACAGCCGCCTGCAGCAGCCGAGATCGGGAATCACCGCTGTCTGCGGGCACCTCGCCGTGTTTGTCCGCGAGCCGTTCGAAAAGCGAGAGGATCTCGGCTTCATTCGGTAGCGGAAGCTCGACTGTGGCGGCTTCGCGCAGCAGCTCGATCGGCAGCTGCAGCACGGGCCCCAGCAGGACGACAGCCTGTCGGCGCGCCGCGATCTGCGGAATCAGGTCCCGGAGTCGGCGAATCGCCATCGGATCGTCGAGCAGGCGGTGGGCGTCGAGAATTGCGAAGACCGCGGGCTGTTCGCAGGAGGAGATTCCGATCACGCCCTCATTGAGCGAACCCGAGCCGGAGCCGTCAGCGACGCGGGCCTTGCGCTCCTTGAGTTTGGAATCGATTTCGCTCATGTCGATTCCCGAAGCGAGCGTCCAGGTGATCAAACGGCGCTCGGTCGCCTGCGCGACGCGGCGCAAGATCGCGAGCGCGCGATCTTCCTCGCTGCTTTCGAGCGCGATCAGCGTCCAGCCCGATCGGATCAGCAGCTGCAGTTCGTCGCTGCAGGCCGTGCTCATTCGCTGTCCGCCGTGACGCGGACGATTTCTTCGAACGTCGTGACGCCGTCCGCGAGTTTGCGCACCGCGGCATCGCGCAGCGGTTCCATCCCCTCGATGCGGCCTGCGTGGTGGATCTCGTTGGCGTCCTTGCCCTCGTTGATCAGGGTTCGGACCCGGCGCCCGACGTCGAGCATCTCGAATACGCCCGTGCGCCCGTAGAGCCCCGTGTAGCGGCAGGACGCGCAGCCTTCGCCGGAGCGGACGCGCAGATTGTCTCGCCTCTCGACGGGGACTTTGATGCCGAGCGCCGCCACCTGATCGGGGTTCAGGTAACTTTCGACCGCGCAGTTTTCGCAGATTCGGCGGATCAGGCGCTGCGCGACGATGCCGCGCAGCACGCTCGAGAGCAGGAAGCGCTCCACGCCGAGTTCGATCAGCCGCGTGACCGCGCCCGCGGCGTTTCGCGTGTGCACGGTCGAAAACACCAGGTGGCCCGTGAGTGCGGCCTGTACCGCCATGTTCGCGGTCTCCGCGTCACGGATCTCGCCGACCATGATGATGTCGGGGTCCTGCCGCAGGATCGCGCGCAGCGCCGACGCGAAGGTCACGTTGATCTGCGGGTTGACCTGCACCTGACAGAAGCGCGGATCGATCATCTCGATCGGATCTTCGACGCTCGTGATGTTGATCTCGGGCCCGGAGAGGTACCGCAGCGTCGAGTAGAGGGTCGTCGTCTTGCCCGAGCCGGTCGGCCCGGTCACGAGGATGAGTCCGTTGGGACAGGTGATCCAGCGCTCGAAGCGCTCGCGCTCGTCGAGGCTGAAGCCCAGGTCGTGAAGGTCTGCGAGCAGCACGCTCGGATCGAATACGCGAATCACGATCTTTTCGCCGAACGCGGTCGCCATGCTCGACACACGCAGCTCGACTTCGCGCTGGGAGCGCTGCGTCTTGATTCGACCGTCCTGCGGGCGCCGGCGTTCGGCGATGTTCATGCCCGCGAGCACCTTCACGCGCGAGGTGATCGCGCCGTGCACCGAGAGCGGAACCGTTTCGATGTCGTGCAGGATGCCGTCGATGCGAAACCGGATCACCGCGTCGTCGCGCCGCGGTTCGAGATGGATGTCGGACGCGCGCTGCTCGAACGCGTAGTTGAGCAGGTAGTCGACCGCGGCAATCACGTGCTCGTCGTTCTGCGACGACGCGAGCTCGTCGTTGCTTCGGACTTCGACCAGCGCGGCCAGCGCGCTGGCGCGGTTGCCGCCGAGTTGCGTCTCGGCCTGTGACACCTTCGCGCGGAAGCCGTAGACGCGATCGATCACCTGGAGCACGTCGCTCTTGGCCGCAACCACGAATGTGAGCGGGAAACGGATCGCGTCTTCGAGGGTCTGGCGCAGCGTCGTGTCGAAGGGGTCGGTGAGCGTCACGCAGAGGGTGTCGCCCTCGCGCGCCACAGGGATCACCACGTGGTGTCGTGCAAACGGGCGCGAGAGCGTCTTTACCACGAGATCGTTGTCGATGCGCAGCGGATCGATCTTCAGGTAGGGGAGGCCGGCCTCCTTGGCGAGCGCTGCCGCGAGCGCGTCTTCATCGAGCTTGCCGTGCGCGCGCTTGGGGTGCGGAAACGCGATCGCCGCCACGAGCTCGGCCGGCGTCACGTCGTAGCGCGTCGCCGCCTGGGAGCGAACCGACCCCACGCGGTCCTTCAGCACACGGCTGCGCAGCGTAGTGGCGCGGGCCTCGACTTCCTTCGCCTGCTGCGCGCTGATCAGCTCCTGGCGCTGCAGGATCTCGAGCAGTTCTTCGAGATTCAGCGGAGGCCGAGGAGCAGGACGTTGTACGGGCTTCGGAGCCGGTCCGGGCGGACCAGGTTTCGCTTGGCTCATTGTGCGGGTACCCCTTCTAGCTGCTTATCGGCGATCCGCGCGAAAAAAAAACCGCTCGAGGGCGGAAATTTCGCGGCCGGGCGACCGGAGCCGAAAGCCGCGGGACTGCGAAGCGTTATCCTGCGCGCATGCACCCCCGAGTCGACCCCGCGCTGCTCGATCGCGCCCGCCGCAGCCTGTGCCGCCGCGATCCCGCGCTCCGGTCGGTGATCCGGCGGGTCGGACCCTGCGAGCTCCAGGCGAGCGGAGACCCCTACCGGGCGCTGGTCCGATCGGTCGTCTATCAGCAACTCGCCGGCTCGGCGGCCGGCGCGATCCTCGGGCGCGTCCGCGCGCGTTTCGGCGGGCGGATCCCGCGACCCGAGCGCCTGCTCGCCGCAACCGAAGCCGAGCTGCGCTCGGACGGCCTTTCCCGCCAGAAGATCGCTGCGATCCGCGCCGTCGCGAGCGCGTTCGCCGACAAGACCCTCTGCAACCGGCGGCTCGCGCGCATGCCCGACCAGGCCGTCGTCGACGCTGTCACCCAGGTGCGCGGTGTAGGAGAATGGACGGCCCACATGCTGCTGATGTTCTCGCTCGGCCGGCCCGACGTGCTCCCGGTGGGCGACTACGGGGTTCGAAAAGGCGCGCAGATCCTCTACGGACTCGACGATCTCCCGAAGCCCGCCGAACTCGCGAGCCTCGCCGAGCGCTGGCGCCCCTACCGCTCGGTGGGCGCCTGGTACCTGTGGGCCGTGGTGGATCAATGACGCCGTGTTCGCGGCAAAACCGTGTTCGCGGCAAATCCGTGTTCGCGGCAAATCCGGGGGCGCGGTTTTCGGGGGCGCGGTTTTGACTTTTGCGCGATATTCCCGCCGCTAGGAGTGCGTCCCCATCGTCTAGTGGCCTAGGACTCCGCCCTTTCAAGGCGGCAACACGGGTTCGAGTCCCGTTGGGGACGCCACCAGGCGGGCGATAGCGCGGCGTCTTCGCCGGCTTCTCCCTGCGGGCTCCTTCGGCGTACACAGGTACGCCTTCGTCGCCCTTCGGTCCGAGGCCGACGAATCCACCGCACTCTCGCCCGCCTGGACGTGATCGCGGGTCGCGATAGCGCGGCGTCTTCGCCTATTCTCCGCCCGCCGGCCAACGGTTAGTTCTTGGCCATTCTCGCGCTCAACCAAATCACACCCGCTGCCTACGCAGCGGGTGTGGACCAGAAGAACAGGAAAGCGGCTTGAAGCTCAAGCCAGGTCCCAACCTTGAGACTGGACTCGTTTCATTGGGCTTGCCAGCCCCTCGAGACCTTCCTTCACGAAGCGCTGTGCCCACAGCGAAAGCGAGCGCACCTGTTCTCCGGCTCCGTGTCGTCCCTTTTCCAAAAATGCCTTGGCCTGGCTCACATCCACCGATATGCTGATCACGAGCGGCGTCCTCCTGCGCTCGACGAAGTTCGACGAGCGTTTTGGTTAGGTTCAACCAGGAGTGTACGTCGCTCTCCTTTCACCCTGCCTCATACACAATTTATGCCGCAGAACCTAAGCTAGTTCTTCCTGTAAAAGTTGCATTAGTTGTCTGACAGTCGGTATCCAAAGAACGCGATCTATGCTGATCGTATTTCTATCTTCCGTGATTTTCGCACAAGATTTGCATGCTATTTTGCGGTCAAATTGATTGAAAATCTACGCGACTTTCTGGCGTACTCATTTGCTATCGGTTATTTTGCAGCCGATTGCTTCGCGAGGTCGATTTCCCCTTCAATAAAAGTTGCGAATCTGCCGGTAAAGCCACCTTTTCCTTGCTTCGTCCACCATTGTTGAAAGCCTTTGCTTTTGGTCCAATAGGTTATGATCGACTTGAGCTCAAACCAATCGTCTTCGGAAATAGTTTTTTCTTTATACATAAAATATCCACCTGACATATACCAACAGAATTTTTGTGCGAGGTTCGAAAACTTGAAATAGTCATCTTTCGATAGAGTGTCGATTCCTTGCCGTCCCAGAATCATCAATTTATTGAGATCCGGATTCTGAATCAACATATCTCCAAACTGCACCATGTAATCAGTCATGCGCAGTTTTGATTCTACTCTCGATGCTGTGGTACTCGCTCTAACCTGAGAAGCAACATAGAGCAGCGATCCAATTACGCCTCCTGCGCCGAGTAACTCGGCGATAGCACCAATTGCATCCCAATTCATTCATCACCTCTTCTTGTTGCTAGTAATTGCTGTAATTAATTATTGCTATTAATTGTTGTTAGTAAAAGTGTCGGCTATCAGTTTCAGGCCGACTTATTGAAACACAGTCACGATGGGCGCGCACTGCTCTGAGCAAATTCTTCGATCAATTTACTATAGTCCTCGAACTCAGGCTGAGTCGTGAAACTATGCACAGCCGGTGTTCTTGCCCAGAGTAGGCCCTCCTGCGTCCAAACCTCGATAAAGGGAACAAATTAATCGTGCTTATCAAGCATGGACACGCGTAGATTCACGAACTCATCCATGCCTTCGGGACGAGTGAGCATCCAACTCATGCAGTGAGGACAGAAATAATGTTGCGTGGTTGTGCGTAGCCCGCCTACGACCGGAGCGCCTGCGGTGACTTCGAAGCCGCTGCTCGGGATAACCAGCGATAGCGAAAAAGCACTTGCAGACATACGCTGACAGCCTGTGCAGTGACAGGCTGAGGCGAGCAGAGGCGGGGCGCTTACCTGAAATTGGGTCAGACCGCAGGAGAATAGGAAAAATAGTGCGACCAGGCTCTGCTGGTCGATTGGGATTGGAGGAGATGCAATGACTCCATGAAATTCGATTTGTCGTCCAGCGGGTGCGAAACCCGCCCGGCCAGGGGTGAGCCCGCCCGAGCCGGTAGCGAGCCTTGCGACGGTCTCGGTAACGAGATCGGCGAAGCGTAGGTACGCGAGCGTGTGGGCCGTGGGTACGTGGCCTCGAAAACTATGTCATCTCCGGATGCCGAGCGTTCTGTTTTCCGTGAAGGCGATGGCGACCTCTCCGTAGATCTTCTCGAAGAGAAGTAGGGGCGAGGAGGGGTCGAGTCCGGCGGGGTGTTACACCACGGCAGGTACGAAGAGGACGGCCCAGTAACCCGGGAGGCCCTTGTCTCTCCTCGGGAGTTCCGGTCGGGCGGAGAGCCGGTGATCGATCTCCGAAGCTGGCGCGTTGGCAGGCGCACGCGCTGGTCGCCGAGACAATCGGCAGAAAAGCGCCTGCCCCAAGAGGTAGGTCGTCGGCGAGGGGAACCGAAGCCACGGCCGAAGGAGGCGAGGGAGTCGCGGCCAAGCTTCGCTTGGCAAGCGCATGGGAACCGAAGGTTCCCCGCGGAGGGCTGCATAGGAGCTTTGACGTCGGGGAACTTGTTGGCGACTCGGACCCGGCCGAGCAAAGGCAGCCCGTGTTGATGTGATCTTGAGGAGGGAACCATGACCGACGCATTGACGTTGGGAAACATGTCACCGCAACTGCTGAAGGTAGTGGAAAGAGCGCAGCGCGAACCCGAAGCACGGTTCCACTCACTGGCGCATCTGATGGATGTGTCGGCTTTGGAGCGAGCCTACCAACGCGCCCGAAAGGATGCGGCGGTCGGTGTGGATGGAGTCACAAAGGAACAGTACGGGCAGGAACTGGAGAAGAATCTCCAGGACCTGCACGAACGGATGAAGGCGAAGCGTTATCGCCATCAGCCGATCCGACGTGTCCACATCCCGAAGGAAGGGGGCAGGACGCGGCCGATTGGGATCTCGGCGTTCGAGGACAAGCTCGTCCAGGACGTCGTGCGCGAGGTGCTGGAAGCAATCTACGAGCAGGACTTTCTGGATTGCTCGTACGGCTTCCGGCCAAAGCGCAGTGCCCATGACGCCACCCGAACCCTCGACCGGATCGTGCACCGAGGTGAAGTGAACTGGATCCTCGAGGCCGACATCGTGTCCTTCTTCGACAGCTTGGATCGCAAGAAGCTGAAGGAGATGCTTGAGGTTCGGGTGGCCGATGGGTCGTTGTTGCGGCTGATCGGGAAGTGCTTGCATGTGGGTGTGTTGGAGGGCGTGGAGCTTTCCACGTCGAAATCCGGCACCGCTCAGGGGTCGGTGCTCTCTCCGCTGCTGGGAAACGTCTATCTGCACTACGCGTTGGATCTCTGGTTCGAACACGAGGTGAAGCCGCGATTGCGGGGCAGGGCAACCCTGATCCGTTATGCCGACGACTTCATCATCGGCTTTGAGCAAGAGGACGATGCGCGGCGTGTGATGGAGGTGCTCGGCAAGCGGCTGGGGCGCTTCGGACTGACCCTGCATCCGGACAAGACGCGGCTTCTTCCCTTCCGGCGTCCGCCGTCGGGGCAGAAGGGCGGTAAAGGTCCGGCGACCTTCGACTTCTTGGGGTTCACGCTCTACTGGGCGCGTACCCGCAAGGGTCGGTGGGGAATGTTCTGCAAGACGCGCAGTGCGAGCCTGAGACGGGCGATCCGGTCCGTCTACGATTGGTGTCGTCGCCATCGACACCTTCCGGTGAAGGATCAGCACGCGGCGCTCACGAGACGCATCCAGGGCCACTTCAACTACTTCGGCGTGAGCGGCAACTTTCGAAGTTTGCTGCTTGTCGTCGAACAGGCGAAGCGATCCTGGTACAAGTGGCTCTGCCGTCGGAGCCAACGCAAGCGCCTCACGTGGGAGCGATTCGCGAATCTACTTCGCGACTTCCCGCTTCCCCGGCCTCGGATCACGGTTCAGATCTGGGGTACGTAACCACGAGTCGCATCAACGGAGGAGCCGGATGGTGGAAATCTCCTTGTCCGGATCTGGAGAGGCCCGGGGTGGGTGACTGCCCCGGGCTACTCGACAGCTGGGTTCTGGGCGCTGTCGGATCTTCGACAACACGGCGCCGAGCCG
>CAZBSV010000184.1:0-44834 GCA_964494795.1 uncultured Spirochaetales bacterium
GATGTGGAAGATCGATCACGACGCCGAGGGATTTTGACCGAACCGTCGATCGTCCCGCTCCCGCACGCATTTTCCCGCCGGCCCCATCGGACGCTGCGCTGAACCTCTACCCGGGCGAGCGCCGCGGATGTATCATCGGCGGACCCGTAACGCGGGAAAATCGAAGTTTCGAATGCGATGGAGGGAGCTCATGAACCGCCATTTCGCCATTCTGCTCGGCTGTCTGCTCTTCGCGTTCGCGCCGACGACGGCCCGCGCACGCACGACTTTTCACGACCTGAGCGTCGAAGACGCCGCCAAGAGCGAAACCGGCGTGGCCAAGCTCGCCGACGTTGCGTTCTACATGTCGGGGCAGAAGCACGCCAAAGTGGCACACGACTTCGGAGTCTTCACGTCGAACAAGCGAACCAACGCGTTCAACAAGACAGACGAGAAGGCCTGCGAGATCGCGTTCTTGTCCGCGATCATCGCGCTGCAAAAGCGCGCGACCCAGCTCGGCGGAGATGCGGTCGTCGACATCAAGTCGACCACCAAGAACAACGATCTCGACAGTGCGACGAGCTACCGCTGTGCGGCCGGCGGCGTGATCGCCAACGTCGTGCTGACCGGAAGGGTCGTCAAGTTTGAAAAGTAGACGCTCGCGAGAAGTAAACGCTCGCGAGAAGTAGATGCACGAGAAAAGTAGCTGCTCGAGGATCAAGCGGCGTTCGACATCGAGTCGGACCTGCAGCGCTGCGCAAACAAGGGAGTCATCGATGAAGAGCAATTGGATCCGCGTGGGACTGGTGGGCTGCGGGGCGGCGATCGCGCTGTTCGCGGCGGGCTGTTCTCTCGAAGTGGGAAGCAAGGCCTGGTGCGAAAAGATGTCCGAAAAACCAAAGAGCGATTGGAGCGCCAGTGAGGCCGCGGATTACGCCAAGAACTGCCTGCTCGACTAAGGCTCCGAGTCGCGCGAGAGCAAACGGTTCTTGTGTCGCCAATATTCCGCGATGTGCGCCATCGAGCGACGGCCCTCGGCGGTATTTTCTGCCGGAAAAATCCTCGCCCACAGGCGATCGAACCAGCCGCGGTGAAAGTAGTACCGGAACCAGGTCTTGCGAAAAAGAAACTCGGCGAGGCTGCCCGCGATCATCAGCGCGTAGATGAGTTTTCCGGTGAAGAACGCCCAGGCCGAGCCGGCGCCGGCGAGCGCGAGGCCAGCGATTGCGAGCGCGCTCGCCGCAAAGAAGATCGCCCACAGCCCGGTCAGCTTGCGGCAGTACGGGCGGATGAAGTCGGGCGCTTCCGGCACGAGAAAGCGCGCCGCGCGCTCGATCACCGAAACCGGCGTCCGAAGGCTCGCAAAAAACCAACCGGCCATGCCGAAGTAGACGGCGCTCGGTACGAGCTGCAGGTAGCGGGCGTCCCCGGTTGCCGCGGCGGCGGAGAGCAGCAGCGGGATGCCGGCACTTGCCGCAGCCGCGGCTGGCGGGATTGGGACGCGCGCGCTTGCCGCGGCGCCGCCGCGCAACGCACCGATCCAACTTCCACCTCGCAGCGCGACGGAGATTGCCACGACGATCAACAGTGCGACCGCGAGGCCCGACACGCCGAAGCGTGACGTCGCGCGCGCAAGAAGATACGGGTAGGCGATTACGCCCGCACCGATGCAGACTGCGAGCGCGCCGACCGCGATCCAGTTGCGCGCGCGCCGGCGCTCAATCGATTTCACGGCGCCCGAGGAAGGCCTTCAGCGGAAGCGGCTCGACCTCGCGCGCGGAAGCCACCTCTCCCAGCAGCTGCAGCGCCTGGGCGCGCACCCGGTTGAAGATCGACTCGGTGGTCTGCATCAGTTCATCCGTGGAGCGATCGCTTCCGACCTTCTTCTCGAAGTCGATGTTCGCCAGCCCGTAGTGGAAGCGGCCGGTATTCGCGCGGAAGTAGTCGCCGCGCTCGCGGAGCGTAGACTCGAGCCGCTGGAAGAGATCCGAGAAGTTCTCGAGGGCCTGGAGGATGAAGGGCTTCAAACGCAGCTGTTCGCTCAGATAAGCCCGATCCAGGTGCTGGTCGCGCATGTAGGGCGTAACCCAGAGGTTGTAGTAGGAAGCGATGTCGAAATCCCACTTCGCACAGGCGAGTTCGAAGCTGCCGTGGGGGTCGTAGAGATTCCGATACAGGAGCATCGTCGCCGCGTGGCGGAACTGCATGAACTGATCGTAGAGTTCGCAGCGCTCGGCCATCTCGCCGGCATCGCCGTCGACGAGATCGCGCCGGATCAGATCGGTCAGATAGTCGTTTTCGAGCGCGATGAAATCGCTGCCCGGGCTGTAGAGGGGATCGGCGGAGGTCGCGGCCTCGCCCGTCAGACCCCAGCGGTCGGGGTGGAAGAAGCGCCGGGTCCCATACGCGATCTGCGTGTAACTCCCGACGTCGATGTTCTTCGCGCCCACCAGCAGATCGCGCACTGCGCGGTGCTCTTCGAGAAAGGCGCGAAAGCCCTCGGGCGTTCGCAGCTCCTTCGATTCCGCCATCGCTTTTCCGGTCGCGCCGATGCTGGTCGTGCCGCCGCGCAGCGGAATGAACCAGATCCAGTAACCGGGATACCAGAAGTGGATCGTCGACAAGCGCCGCGCCGTGTGCCGGACGCGCGCGCGAAATTCCTCCGGCCCCCGTTCGTCGATATCGACGACGCCCTCGTAACGACCCCAGACAGATCCCAGTCGGTGAACTTCTTCCGCGACCTTCAGGTTCTTGAGCCGCGCGAAGAGCCCGCTGCGCCCGGTCGCATCGACGATCCAGCGCGATTCGTACGCAGTCGTGCGGCCGTCACTCGCGACCTCGAATCGATGCGGTTCGCCCTTTTCGCCGAGCGCGATGCGACCGACGGCGGCGCCGGTGCGGACGTGGACGCCATCGGCGCGGTTCATCTCGAGCAGGTCGGCCTCCAGCCGCGAGCGGTCGAGCTGAAAGGCCGGGTGGAACGGAAAATTGGTGGTTCCGATTTCGCTCATCTGCTCGAGCGGCGCATTGCGCTCGGCATTGTCGAAGAAGTAGCGCAGGCCGTTCTTGGGAAGTTGATGCTCGTAGAGATACTGGGAGAGGCCCTGCTTGCGGATCAGATAGTTCGACGCAATCTCGACGGTGGCCTCGCCAACCTTGTAGGAAGTCCGTGTCGATCGCTCGAAGAGGCCGACGCGCAACTCGGGTGCGCGGCGATGCAGCTGGCGCGCGAGCAGATTGCCCGCGAGTCCGCCACCGACGATCGCGACGTCGAGTTGCTCGGGAGATCCGGACATCAATAGATCCCGCCGTTGACCGAGAGGACCTGCCCCGTGATGTAGGACGCGCCCGGAGACATCAGGAACGACACCGCGGCGGCCACGTCCTCGGGAGTCCCGAGTCTGCGCAGCGGAACCATGCCGGCGAGGGAATCGACATCGACGCCTTCGAGCATTTCGGTCGCGATCCAACCCGGCGCAACGCAATTGACCGTGATCTCGCGCTTGGCGAGTTCTTGCGCGAGCGACTTCACGGCACCGACGAGGCCCGCCTTGGAGGCGCTGTAGTTGACCTGGCCGCGGTTTCCCGCGAGTCCCGCCACGGACGTGATCGACACGATGCGGCCGCCGCGATGGCCGCGCACCATCGGCATCACCAACGGGTGCAGGGTGTTGTAGAAGCCGTCGAGGTTGGTTCGAATCACGCGATCCCAGGCCTCGCCCGACAAAGCCGGAAACGCTCCATCGGCGTGAATCCCCGCGTTGCAGACCGCTCCCCAGTAGGGGCCGTGCATTTCGATGTCGGCCGCGATCGCCTGCTCGCAGGCTTCGCGGTCCGAGACGTCGAAGCACAGCGCATTCGCGCGCCGTCCGAGCGCTTCGATTTCCGCCGCGGTCGATTCTGCTTCCGCCTTGCTGCGCAGGTAGTTGATCGACAACGCGAAGCCGTCGCGCGCGAGCGCGAGCGCAATCGCGCGGCCGATCCCGCGACTCGCGCCCGTCACGAGGACCCGGCGCAGGGTGTCTGCCACTAGACGCTTTCCGCTCATTCGCGCAGCTCTCCGAATTCGCTCCAATCCCGGAACAGATAGAGGTTCACGCGCCCCTCGACCAGGGCTTCGCCGCTCGACGCGGATCGGATCGCACAGTCGAATGCGACGAGTCCGACTTCGCCTTTGTGATGCCGGGCCGTGACTTCGAGCGCTTCTCCAGGCGCAAAGACATCCCGGTAGACTTCGAGCCGGCGCGATCCGAGCAGCAGGCCCGGGCGCGGCGCCGCGCCGCGACTGCGGTTCGCGAGTTCGCCGTGGACGGCCGCGCACTGCGCCATGTATTCGACACCCACCCAGCTCGGAACGCTTCCGTCCGGATTGGCAAATAGCGGGCTCCGCTCGGCGCTCGTCGCACAAACCGTGTGGCTGGCTTCGTGCGCGAGGACCCGATCGAGCAGGAGCATCGCATCGGCCTGCGGAACCAGTTCGGCGATCGGCGGGAACAAACGCGCAGTCACGCCTCGCGCTCCGGACGTTCATCCCAGAAATCGAAGAAATTGAACCATTCGTAGGGAAAGCGATAACAGTAGGATTCGAGCAGGCCGACATAGCGCGCCAGGAGTTCCTGCGCGCACTTGTCGCGTTCGCCGCGCGGGGCGCGGGACGCGTCGCGCAGAGGCCGCAGCACGGTTCGATAGCGGCGATCGCCCGTGCGCAGACACAGCGCCATCAGCACGGGGCACTCGAGCACGCCGGCGAGCGCGAACGGCCCCATCGGAAACGCCGCGCTCGCACCGAGAAATGTCGCCCGCGCGAAACGCGCGCTCTCTCCGGGAGCCACGCGGTCTGCGAGGATCACGACGAGCTCGCCGCGATCGATGCAGGCCTTGATCTCGAACGCCGCTTTCACCGACGTCGGATCGATGCCAATTGCACGGACGTGCGCGCCGGGGTCGAGCGCGTGGAAGAATCCGTTGATCCGCTCGGCATTTTCGAAGAAGGCCACGACGTTGATAACGAGTTCGTATTTGCGCGACAAGAACCACAGCAACTCGAAGCTGCCGAGGTGCGCGCCGAGCAGCAGCGCTCCTTGCTTGCGGCGGGCGAGATCGAAGATCTCGCCGCTGCGATCGTGTTCGATCGTGTAATCGCCGAGCGCGCCCCCAAACGCAACCATCCGGTCGTAGATGCTCGTCGCGAACGAGTAGATGTGCACGAGCACGCTGCGCGAGTCGGGCGCGCGCCGCAGCGTCGCGCGGCCCTCGGGCGACAGCCAGATCCGTTCGAGATAGCGACGCGAAGCGCGCCGCACGCCGGGTGCGAACAGGAAGAAGTAGAGCGCAACACCCCGCAGCAGTAGCCGCATGGGCCCGCGTCCGAGATATCGATGCACCCACGCCGCGAAGCGCAGCGCGCCCACACTCCCCCGCTCGGCGACCTCCGACCAGCGCGCGGCGCTCATGCGGCGCTGCTCGCGCGGACGCGGCGCGCCAGCAAGCGCGGAGAGCGCAACAACGCACCGCCGAGCGCCCGCAGATAGACACCGATCAGGCGCAGGTTGTCGCGCACGAAGTCGAAGTGCGAGAGGCCCTCGGCGTGGTAGACGACCCGGGTGGGCAGGTTGACGACCGGCACTCCGCGCCAGTGGAGTTGGATCACCAGCTGTGGATCGAATTCCATGTGACTGCCAAGTCTCGCGCGCCCGAGCAGATCCAGTGCCGCCGCGAGCGGAATCCCGCGAAATCCGCAGAGGGGATCCGACACGTCCAACGAAAGCGTGGTGAGCCAGACCATGACACGTGAGAGCTGTCGGCCGTAGAGGCGGCTCTTCGGGACACTCGCGTCGAAGATCGGCGTCCCGAGCAGCAACGCCTCGGGATTGGCTTTGATGGCTTCGACGAAGCGCGGAACATCTGACGCGTCGTGCTGTCCGTCGGCGTCGAGCTGGATCGCGTGACTGTATCCGCGCTTCGCGGCGAGCCGATAACCCGTAGCAAGCGCGGCGCCGCGACCGCCGTTGACGTCGCGGTGGTAGACCTCGAGCCAGCCGTAGTCCTTCTCGGCGGCCTCGAGCACCGCGCGCGTTTCGATTCCGCTGCCGTCGTCGACCACGATGCAGTGGAGGTCGAACCCAGCGAGGCTGTCGAGCACCGCGCGGATCTCGTCTTTGTGATCGTAGATTGGAATCAGCAGGCAGGGGTTCAACGGGGGTCTCCAACACGCCAACGGCCGCTCGCAAAGGTACGACTCTCGTCGTACAAGCGAAAGCGAATCAGGTCGCCGCGCTCGGAGAGTTCGGCGCGCAGCGTAAAGCTCTGGCCGGGAAGCATCGGCTCCGGGAACTTCAGCGCCTCGATGGCCGTCACGCGAGGCATCTCGCCGAGCCACGTGCGCAGCGCGTCGCCCACCCAGCGCAGCTGCACGACTCCCGCGACGATCGGAAAGCCCTCGAAATGGCCGCGCAGGAAGGCCAGATCGTCGGGGACTTCGAGTCGGCGCTCGATGCAGGCCGCGCAGTGGGATTCTTCGAGCAGGATCGGATCGCGCCGCTGCGCGTCGAACAGCGCCGCGAGTCGGGCCTGGGGCAATTTTCCCTGGGCGTCGCGCGGCAAGGCTTCGACGTAGCGCCAGACGCGCGGCAACAAGACGCGATCCCAGCGCTCGGCGAGCTGTCGCGAGAGCGATTCGCTCAAGCGGCGGCGCCCGCCCGCGCGCAGCTCCCGCTTTCCGAGCTCGTCGAGCACGATCACCGCGTGCACGCGGGGATCGGCGCCGCGATCGAGAATGACGAGCGCGGCTTCTTCGACGCGCGGATGCGCGGCGAGATCCCGCTCCATCGCGGGCAGCGACAGTCTTTTTTCGCCGATCTTCACGATGCGGTCCGCGCGCCCGAGCAGCAGGAAGCGGCCGTCGTCGAGCATCTCGACCCGGTCGCCCATCGTAAAGCGGCGCTGCTGCTCGCCGACCGCATCCCCTTCGCTGACGAACGGCGACGTCACGACCAGGCGCTCTCCCGCGACTTCGCGCCGCACCGAGACCGCCGGAAACGCCGTCCACGCGTCGGAGTGCGCGGACTGCTGGCGCAGCGCGACACCGCCCGTTTCCGTCGATCCGAGAATTTCGTACGGCGGCGCGCCGAGCGCGGCTGCGACACCGCGCGCGGTATCCGCGTCGAGTCCACCACCGGACGAAAATACCGCGCGGCAGTGCGACGCGACGCGACGCAGCTCGCCCGTCGCCGTCATGCGCCTCAGATGCGCGGGAGAACTCGCGAGCACGCAGTCCGTCCCTTCGGCCATGCGCGGCAGCAATTCCTGGGGGTGGAGCAGGCTGTCGCGCTGAAATGGACGGCCCGCCGCGAGCGGCCAGAGCACGCGAAACAACAGGCCGTAGATGTGCTGGTGGGAAACCGTCGCAAACACGCGCGCGCGGGGGGGGATTGCGGCGCCGAACGCAGCCTCGAGCGTCTCGACTTCGTCTTCGAGATGCCGCAGCGATTTGATCACGCCGTGATGCTCGCCGGTGGTTCCCGAAGTTCGAAATTCTGCGAACGCGGCTTCTCGATCGGGAGCCCGCCAGACCCAATCGTCCGAGGGTGGCTGTGCGAGAGGCGCGAGTTGCATCAGGGCTGAGCGCGCGTCGGCCAATAGGCCTGCGTCGAGGATCGCGCCGACCGCGTCGGCTCCGAGTTCGCGCAGCGTCTCGGGCTGTCGGTTGGGTAAGAGAACCGCGGTGCTGCGGGTTTGCGCGAGCGCGATCAAGCTCACGGCGGCCGCGTAACTGTCGTCGCTGAACACGAGCCAGCGGCCCGATCCCACCTTGGCGATCGCGGCTGCGAGCGCCGCGGCGTCGCGGATCAAATCTCCGATGTGTCGGCTGCCCGCGCGGTCGAATGCGACCAGAGCGTCCGTCGGCCCTGCACCACAGTGGAGTCGCGAAAGCTGCACGGATCCCAGCGGCATCGAGCTTCCTTTGCGGGCTACGAGACCTTCAGCATCCGCACTCGGAGATTCGAGCGGCGAAGCGATCCGTCAGATCTCCGAGTGTCTTGCAGTCCCGAATGTCGTTCTCGTCGAGCGCAACGCCGGTGATCTCTTCGATTTCTGCGCCGAGCGCGGCGAAATCCAGGCTGTCGAGATCGAAGTCCGCAACCAGGAGCGCTTCGTCGCGCACCTGCTCGCCCTCGATTTCAAAATGCTCGGCGAGCACCTCGACGAACATCCGGTAGATGGCCTCTCTGGTCATTCAGCCAACCGCTCGCCCCGATCAGGCAGCCCGATGCTCGTCGACGTACGCCGCGAGATTTTGCACGGACGCAAAGATCTGCCGGTTCAATTCGGGGTCGTCGCCGATCCGCACCCCGTAGCGCTCTTCGAGCGCCATCGCGAGCTCCAGCGCATCGATCGAGTCGAGCCCGAGGCCTTCGACGAAGAGCGCCGCGCTCGACTCGATGTTCTCCGGCGCGACATCCTCGAGCGCCAGGGCTTCGATGATCAACTGCTTCAGCTCGAACTCGAGCAATTCCGGCGTCGACAATTTCCGATTCCTTTAGTTCTCTCAAAGCTTCCGGCTTCAAACCTTCAAACTGCAAACCTTCAAGCGTAAAACCTTCGAGCGTCAAACCTTCAAGCGTCAAACCTTCAAGCGTGAAACCTTCGAGCGTCAAAGCTTCGAGCTTCAAACCTCCAAAGCCTTCTCGAAGGTCTCGCGCAGCTGCGCGGTCAAGCGGCGCGCCGCCGCAGGGAGAGCCACACCAGTTCCCGAAGCCGATTTCGCGAGCGGCCGCGTCACCGATTCCGTCGCGATCGGCTCCCCGACCGCGAGCGTCAGCCGGATCGCGCGAGCCGGCAGATCGTACCACTTCTGACCCTTGCCGAACGCGGGGGGGTCGCAGCGAATCACCACCGGGAGCAGATCGCAGGGAACCCTCAGGGCGATGTGCGCTGCTCCCCGCTGAAGGCGCTGGAGTCCGCGCCTCGGCGACCTCGTGCCCTCCGGGAAAATGATTAGCGAGCGGCCCGCGCGAAGTCGATCCACGCACTCGCCGACGATCGCGAGGCCGTCGTCGTTGCGGAGATAACCGCACGACGCGATGAGCCGGCGCAAGAAGGGATTGCGCGCGCGCTGCATGCTGACGATCAGATCCGCCTGGGGGATGTATGCGAGCAGGGCCAGCACGTCGATCAGCGTCGGATGATTCGCGACCAGCAGCCGGGGGCCGGCCTCGCAGAGCCGCTCGACGCCAAAGCCAGCCGACTCGACCACCCCGAGCCTGTCGAGCATGCGCATGAAGATCCTCGCTGCGCGGTGTACGACGCGCTGCATCCACAGCTCGCGATCCGAGCCGGCGCGGGCCCGGATCTGCGCCAGCGGTAACGCGACGACGCCCAGCACGGGGGCCATGGCGCCGAAGACCGCGAAACCGAGCGCGGCGCGGGCGACTTGCAGTGCGTACGCGATCGAATTGCGCATGGCGAGGAATCCAGCGCCCATTCTAACCCAGGCCAGCGCGGCAAATCGGGCTAATATGCCCCGTGATGAGCATCGAGCGCCCCCTTCCCCTCCGGCCCTTGGGCGAGGACCCCGACCCGACGGCGATCATCGGAGCGCGCTGGTTCTCGATCGAAGACGTGCTGGCGCTCGCCAAGGGCGAGCGGCGCGCCGCGCTCGACGACGACCCGAGCTATCGACAGAAGCTCGCGCGGGCGCGCGCCGTCGTCGAAAACGCGCAGTCCAATGGCGGCACCGTATACGGCGTGACGACCGGAGTCGGAGCCTGCGCGGGAACCTCGATTCCGCCCGACTTGCGCCGCGAACTCCCGGTCAATCTGATGCGCTTTCACGGCTGTGGGACGGGCCGGATGCTGGACGAGCGCGAGGCCGCCGCCGTGGTGGCGATTCGCTTGATCACGCTCGCCAAAGGGCACTCGGGGGTTCGGGCCGAGTTGCTCGAGAGACTCTGCGAATTTCTGAACGAGCGCTTGTTGCCACGGATCCCCGAAGAGGGATCCGTCGGGGCGAGTGGCGATCTGACACCGCTCTCGTATCTCGCGGCGGCGCTGTTCGGCGAGCGCGAAGTGACGCTTCGCGGCCGCGCGATGCCGGCCTCGGAGGCGCTCTCCGAACTCGGACTCGAGCCGCTCGCGCTGCTGCCGAAAGAGAGTCTGTCGATCATGAACGGAACCAGCGCGATGACCGCGATCGGCGCGCTCTGCTACGAGCGCGCGCGGCGTCTCGCGCGGCTCGCCGCGTCGATCACCGCAATCGCCGTCGACGTCACTCACGGCAACCGCGGCCACTTCGACCCGCGGATCTTCGAGCTCAAACCCCACCCCGGAGAGTGCCGCAGCGCGGCCTGGATCCGCGCAGATCTCGAATTCGGCGAGGGCGGCGATTTTGCAGCGCCCGCGCGCGTCCAGGACCGCTACTCGATTCGCTGCGCGCCGCACGTGATCGGCGTATTCGTCGAGGCGATCAGTGCCGCGGAGCGCGCGCTTTCGATCGAGATCAACGGCGTGGACGACAATCCGATCGTCGATCCCGAGCGCGGCGAGATCCTGCACGGCGGAAGCTTCTACGGCGGCCAGATCTGCTTCGCGATGGACGGACTCAAGGCCGCGGCTGCGAGCGTCGCGGATCTGCTCGACCGCCAGCTCGCGCTGCTCTGTGTTCCCGAAACCAGCGACGGGCTTCCCGCAAACCTCGTCGCGGGCGACGATGTCTCTCACCACGGCTTCAAGGCGATGCAGATCAGCGCTTCGGCGCTGACCGCCGAAGCGCTGAAGCTCACGATGCCCGCATCGGCGTTCAGTCGAAGCACCGAGTCGCACAATCAAGACAAGGTGAGCATGGGAACGATCGCGGCGCGCGACTGCCGGCGGATCCTCGAGCTGTGCGAGACCGTCGCCGCGATCGCGCTGCTCGCGGCCTGCCAGGCCCTCGACCTGCGCGGCGGCGGCAGCCAGCTTCGCGCCGCGCTCGCGCTGCGCGAAGCCGTGCGCAAGGTCGCCGCAACCGTCACGGCGGATCGCCGCCAGGATCTCGACATCGAGCGCGTGCTCGGCTTGATCCGCGACGACTCGCTTCCGATCGGTGCCTACTAGCGTGATGAACCGACTGTGAGAGCGGATCAGCCAGTCGCCACGACTCGGGCCAGCCACGCGGCCGGCTCTCGGTAATTCGAGATGAGATCCGGCGCAGCCCGCCCGCGTCATCTCGCCAGCGCGTTGCGCGCGGTCAACAATCTCGCCAGCGCGTCGCGCGCGCTCGCCAGCTGCGCGGGTCGCCTCGCCAGCGCGTTGCTCGCACCCGTCATTTGCTCGACCCAGCTCGCCGCCGCTCTGCTCGCGCTCGCCAGCTGCGCGGCTAGCCTCGCCGCCGCCTTGTTCGCGCCCGCCGCGTATGCCGAAGAGCTCAGCGATCCCGCTTCGCTCAGCCTCGCGCAGCTGATGGACGGCATGGCGTCGAGGTCCGGCGTGATCGCGAACTTTCGCGAGCAGAAACAAATCGCGCTGCTCGAGGAACCGCTCGAGAGCAGCGGAACGCTCTACTTCGTTCCGCCGGATCGATTCGCTCGCTTTACCTCTCGGCCCGAGGCGTCGCTGCTGGTCATCGACGGCGCGAAGCTGCGCTTCGAGCAGGGTGGCGGCGCGAAATTCGATCTCTCGGGCAGTCCGATGGCGCGGGTCTTCGTCGACAACTTCATCGTGCTGTTCAATGGCGATCTCCCAAGGCTCCAGGATCTCTACTACACGGAATTCAGCGCGGAAGGCCAGAATTGGACGTTGATCCTCGAACCCCGCAGATCACCCCTACGTGGAATCGTGAAGCAGATTGCGCTGCGCGGAAACCGGCGGGGCATTCTTGAAATCGCAATGCAAGACTCGGATGGCGATCGCACGACCACCGCGTTCGATGCCGTCAAGACGGACTTCCGCTTCACGGACGAGCAACTCGAAGATCTCTTCGTCGGGGGGACTCAACCCGTGACCGCAAGCGTTCCGTGAGTCGACGCTTGGCGTGCAGGCCAACTTGATCCACGCGATGAGCCTCTTCATGGTAATGGGCATGGGCGTCGACTACGGAATCTTTCTCGTCGAAAGCGCGGGCGAGCGCGAGACTCTCGGAGTGACGATGCTGAGCGTATTGATTTCCTGCCTCACGACGGCCTTCGTGTTCGGTATGCTCGCGGTCTCATCGCAGCCCGCGCTGCGCGCGATCGGCGTGACGGTCGGCATCGCGCTCTGCTTTCTGCTGGCTCCGATCAACCTCGCCGCGATGCGTGTCGGAAAATCCGAGGAGCGCGCGGATGCATAGGCTCGACACGCACGGCGCTGCGGCTCGACGCATGCCAGCCTTGCGCGGAGCATCCGCTTCGCGTCGGATCCTCACTTCACGTCGACTTTGCACTTCACGTCGGTTTGCCACTTCACGTCGGTTTGCCACTTCACGTCGGTTTGCCACTTCACGTTGGCTTTCCACTTCACGTTGGCTTTCAACTTCACGTTGGCTTTCAACTTCACGTTTGCTTTCAACTTCTATTTGGGTGGGATCGCTGGCGGCCTGTAGCGGATTTCCGTTTCCGCCGCGTTCGATTCCGGACTGCCCGGGCGAGATCCGCTCCACCGATGAAATCGCGGGCGATTTCAGCTTCCGCGAGCGGGTGATCGTATCGGCCGAAGACGTGAACTTTCCGTTCGAGTTGATCGCACAGAAGAGGGGGCGCGAACTCGTGCTGATCGGCATCAGCCCGCTGGGCGCGAAGCTCTTCAGCGTGGTTCAGCGCGGACTCGAAACCCGGGTCGATGCGCTACCGGGCGCGGCTCTACCGGTCCCGCCGCTCAACGTGCTGCGCGATCTGCATCGATTTCGATTCTCGGTGTCGAATGCGCGGATCGGCGAGCGGGAGCGCGTATTCTTCGAAAACGCAGCTTGCCACTACGCAATGACGCTCGAGCCATTGAGCGAAGAACGTCTGCCGTGAGCGATGCGAGCGCGAAGCCGGGCGCGCAGCGCTCGCGCGCGGCGCTGGCTGCGCGCTCGTTGCTCGGCGGCATCTGGTTCGCGCTCTGGTTCTTCGTCGCATTTCCGGGCGGCCTGCTCCAGCTATGCGGCGAGAGCCTGATCCCACCAGCGGGAGCGAACCGCCCGATCGGCGTCGCGCTGATCGCGGCGGCCCACGTCGTTCTCGTCGCTCTCGTTGTGCGCTTCGTGCGTCAGGGCGCGGGCACGCCGATCCCGCTCGACCCGCCGAAACAAATGATCGCGCAGGGACTCTACGCGCGCGTCCGCAATCCGATGTACACCACCTATTTTGTGATCGCGCTGGGCGAGGCCGTCCTCTACCGCTCGTGGATCCTGCTCGTCTACGCGGCAGCGCTCGGCGCGCTGTTTCACCTCTACGTGGTGGGCGTCGAGGAAAAGAAATTGCGCGCGCGCTTTGGCGACGCGTACGAGCGTTACTGCGAGACAGCTGGGCGCTGGCTACCGCGCCGCTGAAGCTTTCCGCTCGCGGTGCGTTCGAGCGCTTCGACGATTCGAAACTCGCGCGGGATCTTGTAAGCGGGGAGCTGCGCGCGGCAGAAGTTCGCCAGCTCGGCGCGCTCCGGCGGATTCGCGCTGTCGATGAGCGATATCTCCGCGCACGGAATTTCGCCGAGCTGCGCGTGCTCGATCGCGAAGACCCGGCTTTCGCGAATCTTCGGGTGCGCGTCGAGCACGGCTTCGACTTCTTCGCCGAAGAACTTCATCCCGGCCATGCAGATCCGATTGACGCGCCGCCCGACGAGCTGGAGGTCACCGTCCACGTCGAAATAGCCCTGATCGCCCGTGCGAAAGCCGTCGGGCGCGAGGACATCGGATCCCACAATCCACGGGTCGAGATAGGCGTCGAGCATTCCCGGTCCGCGAATGCAGATCTCTCCCGTTCGCTCGGGTGAACCCGTTCCCTCGACGGGCCGGCCGTCTTCGCCGCGCAGCCAGATCTCGTAGTCGGGTAGCGGCCGGCCGAGCGACTGCGGCTTCGAATCCGCGCGCTGCAGATTCAGCGCGGCAAGGCCGACTTCGATGATTCCCAGCGCCTGGACGAGCGGCTGGCCGAAGCGCTTCGAAAACGCCTGTGCGGTTTCCGCGCGCAGGCCCTCGGCGGTCGAAATCGCGAGCCGAAGCGACTCGAAGCCGAGCCCGGACGCGTCTTTCGCGAGCAGCTTGTAGTGCTGCGGCGACGCGTAGATCAAAGTCGGCGCCTCCGCGTGCGAAAACGCGAGGATCTCGCGCGCGAGAGGGCTCGAGGGAAGCAGCAGCGTCGCGCCGTTTTCGAGGTAGAGCAGAATCGACACCACGAAGTGGTGCGCCATCGGAAGCAACCAGAGAATCCGGTCCGCGGGAGTCACGCCGAGCGCGCGGTTCGCGGCCGCGAGCCGCTCGAGGATCGCGGCGTGACCGAGGATCACGCCCTTGCGCTCGTTGGTGGTCCCCGAGGTGAAGCGCAGATAGCCGGGTTGCAGCGCGCGAAATCGCGCGTCGCCAGATCCGTCGACAGCGCTGACATCCGGAAACGCTTGGTGGTCGAATTCGCCTTCTCGCTCGACCACGACGCGGTGTAGATGCGCGCGGCGCGCAAAGGCATCGAAGACCGCGCCGCGGTGATCCTCGGAAATCGGCACGAGACAGCCGTCGGCGGCGAGAATTCCGAGCGCGAGTTCGACGAAGCGGCGCCCCTGCCGCGCGAGCAAGCCGCATCGATCACCCGACTCGAGGCCCTCGGCGCGCAGCCGCTTTGCGATCGCATCGACGCTGCCGATCAGTTCCGCATAGCTGACGACCTCGTTCGAGCGCAGCGGATTTTCGCTGCGTCCGTTGGAGACGAGCGCGGGATGCGCGGGGTCCCGAATCGCCCGCTCGCGAATTCGATCGACGATGTTCACCGCGCGACCTCCAGGTCCGGTTCCTTGCGAATGCGATCGACGCTGTTCACCGCGCGACCTCCAGGTTCGGTTCCTTGCGAATGCGATCGACGCTGTTCACAGCGCGATCTTGCGGTCAGAGCGCTCGAGAATCTGCTTTCGCACGTCGCTCGCCGCAATCGCGTCGAGCGGAATTCCGGCATCCGCGGCTAGC
Source organism: uncultured Spirochaetales bacterium (assembly GCA_964494795.1). GTDB lineage: Bacteria > Myxococcota_A > UBA9160 > UBA9160 > SMWR01 > JACZVU01. Next base: position 15,089 of record CAZBSV010000184.1, read on the forward strand.
GCGGCCGCGACGCCGATCGCCTCTCCGGTCGCGAGCGCGGTCCCGATCACGCGCAGCGCGCCGAGCGCCTCGTGGTTCGCAGACAGGCAGCGACCGGCCATGCCGAGCTGCGGGTGCGAGCGACTCACGAGCGAGCCGAGCGGAATCGAGCAGGCGCCCGAGGGATACTCGAATTGCGCGCGCCGGTGGTCGTGCCAGAGTTCGACCGGCCAGCTCGAGCGCGCGACTTCGTCCGGGTCGGAGCGACCGGACAGCACGTCTTCGCCGCGCAGTTCGCGCAGACCGAGCGCGCGCCGGCTCTCGCGCACGCCGATGCGCTCGGGCCAGGCACAGACGCGAGCCTTCTCGAATGCGGTCCGCGTCCGGCTGAGAAATAGCGCGACCTGCTCGGCGTGCTCGCGCGCGCGCGCGGTCAGCGACGCGATCTGGCCTTCGTCGAGCGGCGCATACGCGCAATCGAGCGGCCGTGGCAAATTCAGCGTGACGTAGACCTCGTCGGGTTCCGAGCCCGCGCGCACCAGCACCGATTCGCAGCCAGGCGGCAGCTCGCCGCGCGAAACCGCGCCGGCGAGCGCATGCGTGAAGCGGAGTTTTGCGAATCCGACGCACTCGGAGCGATCGACACCCGCCATCCGAAAGATGAACGAAGGCAGTTGCAGCTCGTCGGATTCCGCGGCTTCGACGGACGCTCCCGCGAGCTCCGCCGCATTGGCGTCGCCACTGGTATCGAGCAAACAATGCGTGCCGATCTCGCTCACGCCGCTTGCGCGGCCGCTCGTGCGCAGCGTCCAACGCCGTGCGCCCTGCTCGTCTTGCTTCACTGCGACGAGTGCGGATTCGATTCTCACTTCGAGTCCGGGTGTCCGCTCGCAGAGTTCCGCGAGGAAGGCCGTGTAGCGCGCAGGTTCGATCGGAAGCACGTAGACGCGCCCGACGCGCTCGGCGGCGCCGGCCGCTCCCGCCGCGCGCAGGCCGGCCGCAAGGCGGCTCGGCATACCGGGATTCAAGATCAGCGCGTCGCCTTCGCTCGCGGCGCGGTAGAGGCCGCAGATCGTATGCACGAACGCGTGTGCGACATTGCCGCCAAGGCATTTTCCACGTTCGACCAGCAGCGTGCGGGATCCGAGTTCGGCCGCGGAAACAGCCGCCGCGGCTCCCGCGGATCCGCCTCCCACGACGACTACGTCGAAGTTCTCCAACGGGCGCATCGCATCAAGCCTGAAGGTCGCCGCGGAGCCGCTCGCGGAAGATCTCGAGTTCGCGCGCCGAAAAGACTCCGCGTTGATAGGTGTGCGTCGCGCCGAGCCGACCTCCGCGCAAGCTGATCGCCACGCAGCTGCCCGGCGACGGCGGGACGGGCGCGACGTGAAAACCATCGAGAATTTCTGCGCCGAGAAAGTGCTCGACGCCCGCGAGGAAATCGCCCGTGAAGGCAAAAAAGAATGAACAGAGCTCGCCGCGAAACACACTGCGCGACATTCGCGCGTAGAGGCGTCGCGGCGCGAAGCGCGCAAAGTCCATCGCGCAGATCGCGTTTTCGATCTGACCGCCCTTGATCGCCGCGAGGCGCTGCTGCTTCAAGGCCTCGATCAAGCCGTCGAGATCGTCCACTTCCGCGGGCAGCAGCTGAAACCAGACCAGCGAAACGTGGCTTCGAAACATCGCGTTCGCGGCGCCCTTGGGGCGAAGATTGACGGCGAGCGGAACCACGTAGCTTCCGGGATCTGCGCCGCGCGCGCGAAACACCGCGTGGTGGGCGCGGATTGCAGCCGCGAGATAGAACAGCGTCGGAGTGAGAAAGCCCGCGCGCTGCTTCGCGGCTTCGCTGCTGCGCGCGGTCTGTTCGGCCGAGAGCCGGAGCCGCTCGTAGTGGAGCGCCTGGCGGGTACGCCTTAGCGGGCCGGCGAGCGAATGCGGGGGATGCGCGCTGATTTCTTCGAGCCGTTTTTGCCACGCTCGCGCGCGGTCCCCGCGCACGCCAAGCCCTCGCTCGGGCGCTGCGGTGGGCGCGAATTCATCCGCGCACGGCAGCGCGTCGGCGCAGCTCGCGCCCCGGAAGCAGGCGTCGAGCCAAGCGATGAAGATCTCGCTGCCAAAGCCATCGAACAGCATGTGCAGCCAGCTCGCCGCGAAGTCCGATCCGGCCGCGCCGCCCGCGTAGCGAACGATGTCGAAGCGCAGCAGTTCACCGCGCTCGGCCGACATCGGCTCGTTCAGCTGCTTCGCAAACAAATCGGGCAGCTGCGCGTCCGGCACGGGACGCGTATCCGCATCGACGATGCGAACCCGCGGCTTCGCGCAGCGCGAAGCCGCGGCGAGCCGGTAGACGGGCGCCCCGAACCCGAAGCGCCTGCCGATCGGCGCACGCACGATCGGCTGCGCGAGCGCAACCTGTTCGACGACTTTCCGGAATAGCTCGACGTCGAAGCCGGGCCCCAGTCGCAGCACGAGCTGGGAGACGTGACTCGCTCCCGCTTTGCGTCGGATCTCGCGATCGAACGCGCGCAGAAAACAATCCGCCCCGGTGAGCGGAACCTGGGGCAGATTGTCCACACGGGCCTTCAATCGCTCAGGCCTCCGGGAGCTGTTGCTGGACGATCGCCGCGAGCGTCTCCGCGGACTCGAGGTGCTCGGGGGTCAGCAGGCTTTCGTCCAACCAGACGCCGGTCGACTCTTCGATCGACAGCATCAGCTGGGTGACGGCCAAGGAATCGAGCCCCGCAGCGATCAGGTTGGATCGGGTCGAAAAATCGCTGCCCGCGCGGAGGACTTCGTCCCGCAGGATCTCGAAGATCTTCGCGGTCAGCTCTTGGATCGTCGGCGCGGCCATGGCCGGCACAGGGTAGCAACAGCGCTCGGGGAGTCTCGTTGCTCGCGTGAATGCGCTGGCTTATGGTGGCGCCCATGCCCACAAGTGAGCGGCCTGCCCGACGAGCGGGCCGAGTTGCGATCCTCGGAGGGGGTCCGGCCGGCGCAACCGCGGGGGCGCTGCTCGCGCGCGCCGGCGTGGATGTCGTGCTGTTTGCGCGAGGCAAGCGCCCGCCGATCATCGTCGGCGAATCCCTCGTACCCGCGATCGTGCCGTTTCTGCGGGAGCTCGGGATCGAAGAAGAGGTCGCGGGCTACAGCATCTGGAAGGGCGGAGCGACCTTCATCCACGACAAGGAGTACACCCAGAGCTTCCGCTTCCACGAAGTCCGCGGCGCGAAGACCCCGTATTCGTACAACGTGCCGCGCGACCGCTTCGACGCCTCGGTGCTCGAAGCCGCGAGGCGCGCGGGTGTCCGGGTCGTCGATCAACCGGCCCGCATCGAGCGCGTGGGGCAAAGCGACCGCCTGATGCTGAGCGCGGATTCGCTCGCGGCCGCGGGCCTGGACGAGCAGCCGGAGTTCATCGTTGACGCGGGGGGGCGCACGCGGCACATCGCGCGCCTGCTCGATATTCCGACCATCGATGGCGACCGCCGCGACACCGCGTTGCACGCGCACTTCGAGGGAGTGGAAGTGGAGATCCCGGGCAATGTCCACACCGACCGGCTCGAACATGGCTGGGCTTGGCGGATTCCGCTGCCGGGTCGCGTTTCGATCGGCGTCGTGATCGACAGCGAGTTCATCCGCAAATTCGGCAACTCGCCCGAAGAACAGATGGACAACTTCTTGCGCGAGGATCCGGTCATTCGCGATTTTGCGCGGCGCGCGCATCGGGTGACGCCCGTCGTGCGCTACACCAACTACCAGTCGCGCGCGACGCGGGGTGTTGGCGAGAACTGGGCGATGCTCGGCGACGCGTTCGGCTTCATCGACCCGGTCTTTTCGAGCGGACTCTTGATCGCGTTCGAGGGGGCTCGAAACCTCGCACAGGCATTGTTGGAGGGGACCGACAAGGCCCTGCACCACTACGACCGCAAGACCCAGCACAGCCTCGCCTCCTGGCAGCGCGTGATCGGCTGGTTCTACAGCGGCCGGCTGCTCACGCTCTTCAAGGTCGGCGAGTACGTGCGCGGAACCCTGGCCGGCAGGCTGCTCGACTTCCACTTCCGCAAGCACATGCCGCGAATCTTCACCGGGGAGGACGCGACCAATCGCTACAGCCTCGCCTTGGTGGAATTCATGGTGAATCATGGGCTGGCTGGGAACGATCCGACCAAGATGAAGATCAACTGACGTGCCGCTCGAAGCAAATCTTCCGCGGCAGCCGGTGATGCGGTGAGATTCCACGGAGAGGCGCGCCAGGACACCTACGAGGCGATCGTCGTCGGAGCGGGCATCGGCGGCTTGACGGCCGCGGCGCTGCTCGCGCGCGCCGGACGCAGGGTGCTCGTCGTAGAGCGCCACGACCGCGTCGGCGGCTACGCGCACTCGTTTCGGCGCGGGCGCTACCTGTTCGACTCCGCGGTACACCTCGTCGGAGGTTGTGAGCCGACCGCCTTCGAGGGAGGCGGCCTGATCCACAATCTGCTCAGCGAGCTCGGCGTTCGCGACCGCTGCCACTTTCAGCGGATCGACCCGTGTTATGCGGCGGCTTTCCCAGGGATGGCCGCGGTGGCGCCCGGCGATCTCGACGAATTCATCGCTGCGTATTCCGACCAGTATCCGACGAACGCGAAGGGCCTGCGCGAATTCATGCAGGAATGCCTGAACATCCGCAACGAGATCCGCCGCGCGAGCGAACTCGACACTCCCTTCCACGCGTTCCAGACGCCGGACCGCTTCCCGACCCTGATGCGCTATCGCAAGGCGACACTTGCTGAGGTTCTCGACGAGCGCATCGACGCGCCGGAGCTGCGCGCCGTGATCGGCGCGCTCTGGCCGTACCTCGGGCTGCCGCCCTCGCGGGTTTCATTTCTCTACTTCGCGATGATGCTCATGAGCTACCTCGCCGACGGCGCCTATTACTGCGCGGGCACGTTCCAGAAGTTCGCGGAGGCTCTCGCGGCGGCGATCACCGAAAGCGGCAGCGAGATCCTGCTCCGTAGCACGGTGCGCCGCGTTCGGGTCGAACACGGCCGCGCCTGCGGGGTGCTGCTCGAAAACGGCCAGCGCATCGACGCGCCGCTGGTCATCTCGAACGCCGACGCGACGCAGACCGTCGAAGAACTCGTCGGACCCGAAGCATTTCCGCCGCGCTACTTGCGCCGGATGCGCCGGATGAAGCCGTCGCTCTCGGCCTTCGTCGCCTACCTGGCCGCCAGGCTTCCACTCTCGAAGCAAGGCACCTGCCACGAGACGTTTCTCTACTCATCTTTGGATCATGAAGACGCGCACCGCAGCAGTCTCGCGGGGAACCCGAACTGGCTCTCGGTCACGATCCCGACCCTCGCGGATCCGAGCCTTGCACCCGACGGCGAGCAGTTGATGATCCTGACCACGCTCTTGCCCTACGGCGATGCGAGCCGCTGGCGATCCGACAAGCGGCAGATCCTCGAGCGACTGATCGACCGCGCGGACGAGCGTTTTGGCGGACTGAAAGAGAGTGTCGTGTTCGCCGACGCGGGCAGCCCTCGAACCATGGAGCGCTACACGCGAAACCGCGGCGGCGCGCTCTACGGTTGGGAAGTTTCTCCATCCCAGGTCGGGCCCGGGCGACTCGAAGGCGCCACGCCGATCGAGGGGCTGCACTTCGCGGGCCACTGGACCCAGCCCGGCGGCGGGATTTACGGAGTCGTTTCCTCGGGCATCCAGACCGCACACGCAGCGCTCGGCGTGGATCGGAAATCGGAGCTCTGGAGCGGCCTTCGTGTCGGCCATTAGCGCGATCCGCAAAGCCGACCACGCGCGACAGCCGTGTTCGCTCGCCGCGATGGGGATCGTGAACGCGCTGGGTCGCGGACCCGAAGAGATCTGGCCGCGCTTGCTGGCCGCCGATCAGTCCCACTTCCGTCGGCGCGACGACCTCGTTCCCGACCGCGAACTTCTGGTCGCGGATGTGCGCGGACCGCTGCCCGAGATTCCGCCGCGGCTCGCGCGCTACGCGTGTCGCAACAACGCGTTGATGCTGGCGGCCCTGCAGCAGATCGAAAAGCCGATTGCAGACACCATCGAGACCGTGGGTCGCTCGCGCGTCGCCGTCGTCATTGGCAGCAGCACGTCAGGCGTCAGCGACGCCGAGGCCGCGATCCGCCACCAGCACCTCACCGGCGCGCTCGCCGAGGCCTTCTATTACGATCAGCTCGAATTCGGCGGCGCTTCGAGTTTCGTCGCAGACCTGCTGCGACTCGACGGCCCCGCCTACGCGATTTCGACGGCCTGTTCATCAGGAGCCCGCGCGCTCGCGACGGCGCGCTCGCTGCTCGCACTCGACGTGTGCGATGCGGTGATCACGGGCGCCTCCGATTCCCTCTGCGGGTTGACGGCGAATGGATTTTCGTCACTGCAGTTGATTTCCGACGAGATCACCAATCCGTGTAGCGTCAATCGAAACGGCATGACGCTCGGCGAAGGCGCGGCGATCTTCCTCGTGACGCGCGGCGGCGCTGGAATCCGACTCAGCGGCGTGGGCGAGTCGACCGAGGCGCACCACATGTCGGCGCCGGACCCCGAAGGCCACGGCGCCGAACAGGCGATGCGCGCTGCGCTCGAAGACGCGGCGCTCGATCCCGCCGAGATCGCCTACCTGAATCTGCACGGGACCGGAACGCCGCTCAACGACGCGATGGAATGCGCGGCGATCGACCGCGTGTTCGCGGATCCGCCGCCCTGCAGCTCGACCAAGAGCCTCGTCGGGCACATCCTCGGCGGCGCGGGCGCCGTCGAAGCGGCCTTCTGCTGGTTGACGCTCGCGCAGCGGGATGCCGGATCGCTGGACCTGATTCCGCACGCCTTCGACGGGCAGCCGGACCCGGCGCTGAAGCTCCCTCGGCTGGTTCCGCGCGAGGGGTTGCGGGTTCCGCTGGGTCCCGTGATGACGAACTCGTTTGGCTTCGGCGGAAACAACTGCACGTTGATTCTCGAGGTCGCGCAGCCGTGATCGCAGCGAGCGTCAGACGCTGGTCGGCGTGGTCACCGGGCCTGGAAGACGCGCGCGCCTGGTCGAACTGGTGCGCGGCACCGACGCCTCTCGGCTGCGAGGGGCAACCGGATGCGCGCTTTCTCCCGGCGCTGTTGCGACGGCGCTGCAGTCCGCTCGCGCGCATCATGCTGACGACCGCGTTCGACTGCTGCGAGCCGGCCGAGCTCGCCGAGGTCGCAACCGTCTTCGCTTCCCGCCACGGAAACATCAACGAGTCGATCGATCTGCTGGACCGGCTCGCAGAGAGCCAGCCACTTTCGCCGACGGCGTTCAGCCACACGGTTCACAACGCGCAGGCGGGCCTGTTCTCGATCGCAGCCGTGAATCGCCGCGCCTCGAGTTCGATCGCCGCGCAGCAGGATTCCTTCGCGTGCGGCTATCTCGAAGCGCTCACGCTGCTCGAGCGCGATCCGAAGCGGTCGGTACTGCTGATCGTCGGCGACGTTCCGCTCGCGCCCACGTTCGCACCGCTCGTCGAGGAACCCGCGGGCTCCTATGGGCTCGGGCTGCTGCTCGCTCGCGACGCTCCGGGTACGCGCTTGGAATTCGACTTGCAATCGCGCGGCGCGCAGCCGGCACCCGCGCGCTGGCCCGACGCGATCGAGTTCCTGCGCTGGTTTCTCTCGGGCGAGACGAGCCTCGTGCTCGGAAGCGCGCGGCGACCCTGGAAGTGGCAGCGACCGCAGTAGCCGCTCAGCCGATTCGCCAGCGCTCCCAGTCTGGATCTTCGAGCGCAGCGAGCCCGTATTTCATCATCGCGGCGAGCAGCTTGCGGTCGTAGAAATCCGCGGTCGATTCGCCGGTGAACACCCGCGGCAGATGTTTCGCCGCGTGCGGGCTGACGCAGCGCCCGATCCAGTTTTCGTGCGGTTGGTTTCGCAGCCGCAGCATCGCGAAGAAGCGGCCGTCGTAGAAATAGCCCACGGCCTGGCGCCAGGCTTCGATGTGTCTGCGCTGTCGGCGGTCGTAGCGCTCGAGAGCGCGCGCGGTTCCCGCGAGCAACGCCTCGGCAAGCCTTTTCGCGCCGTCCATCGCGAGAAACGCGCCGCTCGAAAACACCGGATCGATGAAGCCGAGGCAATCTCCGGCCAGCGCCCAGCCCGGGCCAATGCCGCGCCGCGCCACGAGTTGGTAGTTGGTGTACTTGAACACGGGCGTGATCCGCTCCGCGCGACCGATGGTTTTCGCGAGCTGTGGATCCGACTGCCGGATCGCATCGAATTGCTCGTCGGGCCGCTCGCCGTATTCTCGCAGCACCGCCGGATCGATCACCACGCCGACGGAAACGCGATCGACGAGCGGAATCCGCCAACTCCAACCGCGCGCGAGCCGATCGGTGTGGACGTGGCCTGCGCGGTCGATCAACGCGCCCGTGCAGTGCGCGAAGAGCGCGGTGTCGCGGCGATCGCCCGTCCGCTCGGGCAGCTCGAGCACCCGCGAAATCAAGCGCGAGCGCCCGCTCGCGTCGACGATGAAATCCGGCGCGGTCGCGAAGAAACCATGCGTCTCCGCGAGCGTCCCCGCGCTCAGCCGGACCCGCGAGCGCTCGGCCCGCGCGTCGCCTCCGGGCACGCGCTCGAGCCGAGCCGTCGCCTCGAAGATTTGCGCGCCGCTTTTCACGCAGGCCGCCAGCAGGCTGGCGTCGAAACGATCGCGCGGGACGTTGTACGCATAACCCGGGGCGCGCCCGCGGACCTGGTCGAAGTCGATCTCCAGGCGCTCGTCGGGATGCACGTTAAACGTCGCACCGGGTTTGAAGACGCTGTAGGAGGCGACTTCTTCTTCGACGCCGAGCTCCCGCAGGATCGGAACCAGCGCGGGCACGGTGGATTCGCCGATCAGCGGAGGCTTCGGCCGACCGCGCGAAAACAGCCCGACCCGAACGCCCCGCCTCGCGAGAAGCGCAGCCAGCGTCGAGCCGGCCGGCCCGTCGCCGATCACCGCTACGCTCTGGATCCGATTGGCCACGACAAGCGACTACCACAGGAGCCATCCGATGTCCAAGCCATCCGCGCGCGGAGCGCGAGCGATGCCGCGCGGGCGGCGAGCGCTTTCCAGCGCGCTCCAGGGGATCTTCGTCCTCGCCTACCCGCTCATCGTGTACTTCGGCTACACGCGACTTGCGACCCGGGCGCTCGCGATGCTGCTGCTCGCCCTCTATGGATTTTCGCTGGCGATCCGACTGCGCGGCTGCGCGAGGGAAATCTGGCAGCTCGTGCGCCAACACAGCGGGCTCGCGCTGCTGATCGCGCTCGCGCTCGCAACCGGCAACTCGACGCTGCTGCTGTTCATGCCGGTGATCGTGAGCCTCTACCTGCTCTGGACGTTTTCGGCGAGCCTGCGAGATGGCATGCCGATGGTCGAGCGCTTCGCGCGGATCGCCGAGGACGATCTCCCCGACTTCACGATCCCGTATTGCCGCAAGGTGACGATCGTCTGGTGCGTGTTTTTCGCGGCGAACGCGCTCTGCGTGTTGATGCTCGCGCTCGCGGCGCCGCTCGAATTCTGGGCGCTCTACTCCGGATTCATCTCGTATCTGCTGATCGGAGCAATCCTCTCTGGCGAGTTCGTCGTTCGCAAGATCTGGTTCCGATATTTCGGCGACGGCTGGGTCGATCGAGCCTTCAGCCGCGTGTTTCCGCCGCAGCAGAGCGCGAACGGCAGGCGCTCGCTCGCCTATCAGGTCCGGCGCGCGCGCGGCGAAACTACGCCGTCCAGCGTTTGAAGACGAGCGAGGTGTTGACGCCGCCAAACGCAAAGTTGTTGCTCATCGCAATCTCGACCTCGAGATCGCGCGGCGCGTCGCGCACGTAATCGAGTGCCGCGCAGCGCGCGTCGACCTCGCTCAAGTTGAGCGTGGGCGCGACCCAGCCCTCGTTCATCATTTCGATCGTCATCCAGGCCTCGAGCACCCCGCAGGCGCCGAGCGTGTGGCCGAGGTGGCCCTTCAGGCTGCTCACGGGCGTCGCTCCGCCGAAGACCGCGTGGGTCGCGCGGCTCTCGGCGATGTCGCCGGCCTCGGTGCCGGTGCCGTGCGCGTTCACGTAGTCGACCGCGCGCGCGTCGATCCCCGCGTCGGCGAGACCCAGCCGGATCACCTGTTCCATTCCGTCCGGATCGGGATTCGTGAAGTGCTGGCCATCGCAGTTGGTCCCGTAGCCGATGATCTCCGCGTAGATGTGCGCGCCGCGCGCGCGGGCGCGCTCCAATTCTTCGAGCACGAGACAGCCCGCTCCCTCGCCCACCACGGTTCCGTCGCGCGCGACGTCGAAGGGTCGCGGTGTCCGATGCGGCTCATCGTTGCGGGTCGTTGCCGCGAACAACACGTCGAAGATCACCGCGTCCATCCGCGCGAGTTCGTCGGCTCCACCCGTGAGCATCACGTCCTGCTGACCGAAGCGGATCGACTCGTAGCCGTAGCCGATCCCCTGGCTGCCCGACGTGCAGGCGCTCGAAGTCGGGATGATCCGGCCGCGAACGCCAAAGAAGCTCGCGATGTTGGCGGCGGTGGTGTGGCTCATGAACTGCAGAAAATCGTTCGCGCTGATGCTCCGGGTCGTCTGGCCCACGAAGAGCTGGCGCGCGTAGACGCCCATCGCGGGCGGGCTTCCGGAACTCGAGCCGTGGCTCACGCCGGTCCGGCCACCTTGGATCACCGGGTCGTCGAGCAGGGCCGCGTCGCGGAGCGCGAGTTCTGCAGCGCGCGTCGAAAGCAGCGAGACGCGCCCCATGGTGCGGGTCTTCTTGCGCGGATAATTGGCAGGTGTCACGAAGTCTGCAACCGGAGCGCCGACGAGCGTCCGCAGTCCGTCGACATCTTCCCAGTCGTCGATCCGGCGCACGCCCGACCGGCCCGTCCGCAGCGCTTCGCGCACCGCCTTCCACTCCAGCCCGATCGGGCTCAGCCCGGCCATTCCGGTGACGACGACGCGGCGGTTCATCGGGCCTCATCCCCCCAGTAGTCGAAGAAGTTGAACCACTGGAACGGATATCGCTTGCAATAGAATTCGAGGCGCGCCGCGTAGGCGGCGAGAAGTTCGGCCGTGCCTTTTTCGCGCGCGCGCCGCGCAAGCTCGACGCGATCCGCGAGTTTCTCGGCAAACACACAATAGCGGCCGCGCCCCTCGCGGAAGGCCAGGATCAGCAATACCGGGCATCCGAGCAGAGCGGCGAGCAGGAACGGAGCCTGCGGAAGTTTCACCGGATCTCCGAACAGCGCAGTCGGAACCGCGCGATCCTGCTCTCCGGGTTCGATGCGATCGCCGAGGATGGCGACCAACTCACCGCGCCGCAGGCATTCGCGGACCGCGAACACGGAGTCGATCGACTCCGGGTCGACCCGGATCACACGCGCGTCCATGTCCGGCGACAACTCGCGAAACAGCCGGTTGATGCGCTCTGCGTTCGCGGTGAACATCAGCACGTTCACGATCGAATTCTTGCGCTGCGCGAGCAGCCGCAGCGCGTCGAAGCTGCCGAGATGCGCGCCGACCAGGATCGCACCGCGCCCCTGCTCGGCGACGCGATCGAGGTGCTCTTCGCCGATCATCTCGTATGCGAAATCCGCGACGCGCCCGAACCAGATCCCGATCCGATCGGCGATCGAGAGCGCGAATTCCCGGTAGTGGAGAAAACTCTGCCAGCGACCCGGAGCCTTCCCGAGCCGCGCACGCCCTTGCGGGGTGGCGTAGACGCGGCGTAGATAGGCGGCCGAGGCGCGGCGCCCCTTGCGGTCGGTGAGAAAGAAATACGCGACGATCAGGTGCACGAGAGCACCACACACGCGGCCGCCGAGCCGGCGATACGACCAGGCGGTAAAGCGCATCCCCCAGAGAGAACCGCGCTCGGAAACCTGACTCCAGCGGGTCGACTCGGCGCGCGGCTGCGCGTTCGGGCGCGAATGCCGCGCAGCGGAAGTCGCGCCGACGGCTAGCGACGGCATCGATCCCCGCTAGAGGCGCTCATGGATCAGGTCGACGATGTCCTGGATCGTCTCGATCGACTGCAGATCCGTGCCGGTCAGCGCGAGGCGGGTCTTCTCCTCGATCCGCACTGCCAGGTCGATCGCGTCGATGCTGTCGAGATCGAGATCTTCGAGCAGTCGGGTCTCGGCGCGCAGCGCAGCCGTGCTGAAGCCGAACTCGCAGGCGACCATCTCGATCACCCACTTCGAGATTTCATCCTTCGACTGCATCCGGGCCACCTGTGCCGATCGAGATCTCGCCGCTGCCGGCTACCGACTCGCTGACTCGGTTCCGACTCTCACACTCGGTTCCGGCTCTCACACTCGGTTCCGACTCTCACACTCGGTTCCGACTCTCACACCCGGTTCCGACTCTCACACTCGGTTCCGGCTCTCACACTCGGTTCCGACTCTCACACCCGGTTCCGACTCTCACACTCGGTTCCGACTCTCACACCCGGGCTGGATATTGCAGCCTTTTGGCGTAGAAGTCACGCAGCTCCGCGGTCATCCGCCGCGCCGCGACGCCGCGCGGCAGGCCCTCGTCGAGTTTGGGCGGCGCGATCGGTTCGCCGACTTCGAGCGAAAACTGCATCCGCCGCGGCGGCACGTCGTACCACTTCTGACCGCGCATCAGCGTCGGCGGATCGCATCGGATCACGACGGGCCGCAGCGGTCGACCGCTCCGCAGCGCCGTGTGGGCGGCACCGCGCTGGAAGTACCCGAGCCCTCCCTCGGGGGATCGGGTTCCCTCGGGAAAGATCAGCAGCCAGTTGCGCTGCTCGATGCACTCGACGCAGCGGTCCACGAGCGCTTCGCCGGAATCGTTGGGAATGTAGCCAGCCGCCGCGACCACACCGCGCATGAACGGATTCGACCAGGCCTCGCGCTTGACCACGCAGTCGAGCTGCGGCATCAGCGAAACCAGGATGACCACGTCGAGCAGGCTCGGGTGGTTGGCGACGACCAGCTGAGGCTCGGTTTCGCGCAGCTGCTCGAGGCCCCGCACGCGGATGTCGGACAGTCCGACGAGATGCATGTAGGCGAGAAACGCGCGGAAGCTGCGGTGAATCAGGCGCTGCGCGCGGCGCTTGCGGTCGTGCGGAGCTCCGGGCAGCACGCGCAGCAGCGGAAACGCGAAGGCGGCGAGCGCGAGCGCTGCGATGCCGAACAGCGCAAATGCCGAGCCCGTTGCGGCGATGCGCCACAGCCGTTGGAGGGGTCCGTCCACGCCGGCGATCGTATCACCTTCGCCGCGGGGCCACGGCCGCCGCACGAGGGCTCCGAGCCGAGAGAATGCGCAGCTGTTTCGCGACTCTTGACCCCGCTGCGGCCGCGGTGTAACTAGGGTCCCACATACGCGCTCTGGTGCCCACGCCGATTGGCGTGGGAAAAAGGGAAGGCCGTTCGAATCGGCCACGGACCCGCCACTGTGTTTGGGGAGCACCACCCGCAGCAAAGCCACCGGATGGCATTCCGGGAAGGCGCGGGTGGGGCGAATGCGCGGCGAATGAACCCGCCGCGCAGAGACCCATCAGTCAGGAAACCTGCCGGAACGCGACCGCGCACGCTGCTCTTCGAGGAGAAGGAGCTGCGATGCGGTGTCTTGGCTTTCCGCGCATCGCCGCCGAGACCCTCCATCGCTCTCGTTCACTGGAGCAGGTGGAGGTTCCATGCACAGATTTGTGTCTACAGGACTGGAGCGAAGCGCGCGCTTCGGCGCCGTTTGCGCGCTCGCGCGGGCGACGGGCATCGCCAGCGTGTCGGGCATCGCCAGCGTGTCGGGCATCGCGGGCGTGATGGGCATCGCGGGCGTGATGGGCGTGTCCGGAAGCGCATTCGCGGATTCCACCGAGGTTGCGGCGGTGATGCTCTCCGACGACGCGATGCCGCGCGGCCCGAGCGTTGCCGACCGGCTCGCGGTCATCCGCGACAAGATCCAGAGCACACTGGAATACCCGCCGCTCGCGCGCTTGAACGCGTCCGACGGCGAAGCACTTGTTCGCTTCGACATCGATCACGCAGGCGCCGCGCAAAACGTGCGCGTGGTCCGATCGAGCGGCCACACGCGACTCGACGCCTCCGCGGTTCGCGCGGTCGAATCCGCAAAGCCACTGCCCTGGGTGTACGGGTCGCTCGAAGTTCCGGTTCACTTCGAACTCACCGATCCGCGCTGAGCGCGGTGTCGCGCTAACCGGTCAGCTCACCGACCGCGCGGTGCGCTTCGTCGATGGCCGCGTTGATGACCGCGCGACCGGCCGCATCCGAGTTGGCGATCGCGATCCGACCGAAGCGCTGCCTTCCGACCTCATGGGGATACTGGCCGTCCGCGTACTTGGGATCGACGAGCGGGTTGTGCCAGTACGCGTACCCATGCGCCCAGCGGTTGACGGTGATCGCCGCGATATCGCGAGCGGGATCGAAGCCTCCGCCGCCGAGCGTGCCAGCGAGCTGGCTGCGGATCTCGCGCTCGATGTTCTCGTATGGGGTGCTCAGCAGCTCGTGGCGGCCCGCGCGGTACTGCTCGCGCGGCGTCGCACCCGCGTCCGGCCGCGTCGCGAAGCGCTCCATGTGAACGACGATCGGCTGATCCGGGTCGCGCGAGAACGCGTAGCCGCCGAGACTCACGGGGAAATCGAGCATCGCGACCGAGTGATAGCTGCCGGGCGCCGACACCGCGCCGAGTCCGAGCTTCTTCCAGGCCCGCCAGTCGCGCAACAGCACGCTGGTGTAGAGGATCGGAGCCTTCACGGCAAGCGCGAGCGCGCCGCGTTGCGCGTCGGGAAGTTCAGGGCACAGCGCCGGGACGATGGCGTTGTAACACGCGAGCACACAGGAGCGCCCCCACACCCGATACGCGTGTCCGCCCTGTACGTAGGTGACGCCGACTCTCTTCGCGCTCGCGGGAGCGCCATCGTTCTGGGCTCTCACCGCGGTGCTGCTCAGCCGCAGTCGGACCTTCGAATCCCGCGCATCGAGCCGGCCGTAGTCGAAGCGCGCGGTCACCACGTCTTCCATCGTCGATCCCGGAGCCACCTCGGGAATCAGTCCGCGAACCAGCAGCCGTGCGACCGATGCGTTTCCGTCGGGAAAGTGATCGATGTAGGGCTCGCTGAAGAGCGCGTTCGACGGGAGCGCGGTCGCATTGAGGCCCGGTAACCCGACGTAGCCGATCACGCCGATCGCGGGCGCGACGTTGAAATTCACGCTCAGATCGTTCGTCATGCGCTGCAGCAGCGCGATGATCTCGGGATTCTCGATCCCCATGTACTTTGCGAGAAAGTCCCGATAGCTGATGCCATTCAGGTACTCGGCCTGGCGCTCTGCGGGCACATCGAGGATGCGATTCTCGTCGATCAAAAGCGCGCGCAGCAGTTCGCGCTTCGCGGGCTCGGAAATCGGCATCTGTGCAACCGCTTCTTTCGCGGAAAGCGTCGAGCGCGCGAGCGGCAGGTAATTGGAGAAGTCCAACAGCTCGAATGGAATCACGCGCTCGACGCCGTAGGTCTCGCGATTGAAATACACACCGCCGCGCAAACCATTGCGGCGGTAGAAATCCTGGTCGTAACCCGCGGCGAGGCGCGGGATGTCGACGCCGATCGCGCGCAGCAATTCGCGCGCGACCTCGCTGTAGTCGCCGGGATCCTCGAGGCTCTGGCTGCCGCCGTAGCCGATGATCGTGCGACCGCCGAGCTCGAATTCGTTTCGCTTCGCGTGTCCGCCGAAATCGTCGTGGTTGTCGAGGATCAAGATGCGCGCGCCGGGATCGTGCTGGCGATAGAAATGCGCAGCCGCCAACCCGCTGATTCCGCCACCCACCACGATCAGGTCATACAGTTCCGCATCGGGTTCCCGGACCGCCCCCCAGTCGCTGCGCCCGTCGCGCGCGAGTTCGTGGGCGACCTCGAACGATCCCGGATGGCTGCCGCGCATTCCCGTGAGCAGCGGCGGATACGCGGCCTTCGCTCGGGCGCTGCCTTCGAGCGCGGCCATCGCCTCGGCGAACGCGCGCCCGGGAACGAGCGCTCCCGCGGCGGCGACGCCCACGCCGTTCAAGAAATCGCGGCGCGAGATCGACCGATCCATTCCGAGTTCGCGATCGCTGCGCTTCATGACTCGACCCCTTCCCGCGTCGCTCCTAGCAGGTCGCTTAGGCTAGCGGGTCTTTCCCACGATCCACCAGTGCGCGGGCGACCCGTGCGCGATGCACGCGTAGCGGGTGCGATATGCTCCTGCGGCATCCTCTCAGCGGGATCCCGCGATTTCGAGCGAGCTGAGCGAACCCATTTCGAGTGACCCGAGTCAACCCATTTCGAGTGACCCGAGTCAACACATTTCGAGCGAGCTGAGCGGGCCCATTTCGAGCGAGCCGAGCGGACCCGATGGGCTGGACGAGGTGAAGGTGGCAGACGACGAGCGGACTCGGATTGCGTCGAGCGCATCCGATGCAGCGATTGGCTCGCTCGATTTCGATCGCGCAGAGCGCTCCGCGCCCGCGTGCGCGCAGTGCGCGACGCCGATCGCGGAGCGCTATTTCACACTCGGCTCGCATGTTCTCTGCGAGTCGTGTCATCTCGGCTTCCAACACGCGAAAGCACCCGGCGAGCCCGTCACGCGTTTCTTTGGCGCCGCGGGCCTCGGAGCGGTCGCGGCCGCTCTCGGCTGCGCGCTCTGGATGCTCGCCACGCAACTCACGGGCTACGAAATCGGACTGATCGCGATCGCAATCGGCTACGGGGTCGGCATGGCGGTTCAGTTCGGAGCGCGTCGGGTGGGCGGCCTGCCCTACCAGTTGCTCGCGGTGTTTCTCACCTACTCGGCGATCGTGATGACCTACGTCCCGCACATCGCGAACGGACTGCTCGAGAATTCGGACTTCCAACGCGAACTCGAGCTCGCGCCTTCCGCGAACTCGACCGGAGAACAAGCAGCGGGCGAAGAGTGGACCGGGCGCGCAGGCGAAGACTTCGCCGCGGGCGCGAACGACGCAGAGACTCAACACGACCGCGTGACGGAGTCGGATGCGAGCGTGGCGGATTCGGTTGTGTCGGATGCGAGCATGGCGGATTCGGTTGTGTCGGATCAGGAGCTGCGTGTGGCGGAATCTGATGCGCGTGTGTCGGCAGCGTGGATTGCCGCGGTGCCGATCGCGTACGCGACGCCGCTGCTGCTGGGTTTCGACAATGCGATCGGAATCCTCATCATCGGCTTCGCGCTCTGGCAGGCCTTCCGGATGAACGCGCGAGTAAAGATCGAGCTGCAGGGTCCGTTCCGGCTCGAAGCGCGCAACGCCGCGCGTGGTTGACGGAAACTCGACCCTCGAGTGCGCGTGCGGCACGCAGGCCCCCGCGCAGCTGCTCCGCTGCCCGGGCTGCGGGCGGCTCCTGCACGCCGGCAGACTCAAGGAACTCGTCGCCAATGCCGACCGCGCGCGTGCGCGCGGTGACGCTCGCGAACAACTCGGGGCCCTCCGGAGTGCGCTCGACCTGCTTCCCGCGGGTTCTGACGAGCACGCGCTGATCCGCAATCGCGTGGTCGAACTCAGCGAATTCATCGACACCGGGCGCGCGCCCGCGGCTGCCGCAAGCCCGGCGGGCGCGCAGCCCCAAGTGGGGCAGGCGCGGCACGCGCTGCTGAAGACGGGGTCCGCGGCAGCTGTCATCGGGCTGCTGCTCTGGAAGTTCAAATTCATTCTGGTCTTCATTGCCAGCAAAGCCAAACTGCTGCTGCTCGGCTTGAGCAAGTCGACGACGCTCTTCACGATGCTGCTCTCGCTGGGCGTCTACTGGGCGGCCTGGGGCTGGAAGTTCGCGCTGGGCGTGGTGCTCTCGATCTACGTTCACGAGATGGGGCACGTCGCAGAGCTCCGGAAATTCGGAATTCGCGCGACCGCGCCGATGTTCCTGCCTGGTCTTGGCGCCGTGGTCCGGCTCCACCAGTATCCGCAGACCGCACGCGAAGACGCGCGCGTCGGACTCGCGGGCCCCATCTGGGGGCTCGGCGCGAGCATTGCGACGCTCGTTCTCTACTACGTGACACAACTGCCGGTGATCGCCGCAATCGCGACGGTCGGAGCCTGGATCAATCTGTTCAATCTGCTGCCGGTCTGGCAACTCGACGGCGCGCGGGGCTTCCGCTCGCTCTCGCGTTCGCAGCGCTGGATCGCGCTAGCGGTCATCGCTGTGACCTGGCTGATCGCGCAGGAGGGGCTGCTCGTTCTGCTCGGGATCGGCGCCGCCTTTCAGTGCTTTGCGAAGGATGCGCCCGAGGATGGCGATTTGCGCGGACTCGTCAGTTACGCGGGGCTCGTCGTCAGCCTCGCGCTGCTGTCGGGGATTCCGGTTCCCGGGGTCGCAGGCCCGTGACGTCCGACACCAAGCCCGTGACGTTTGACACCAGGCTCGTGACGTTTGACACCAGGCTCGTGACGTTTGACACCACTGGGAGTCGCTCACTCTGCGCCAGGTTCGTCGAATTGCGCGCGCGAAGGCTCAGTGGTCTGTGTCGGGCTCGCGCTTGTCGTGAGCTTCGCTCACGCGCAGGTTGCGGCCAGCGAGCTCCGCGCCGTTGAGCGCAGCCTTCGCCTTTTCGGCGTGAGCCGCTTCGCCGAATTCCACGAAGCCGAAACCGCGCGAACGGCCACTCCCGCGATCCTGGATGATCTTGACCGAAACGACCGCTCCGTGTTGGCCGAACAGTTCTCGAAGCTGTTCCTCGGTCGCCGAAAAAGGCAGATTCCCGACGTGCAGTTTGTTCGCCAAATCATCCTCCGTCAGGATGTGAAGGCAGTCCGGCGGCGAGGGTATCACAGCGTGTTCGGTAGGCGACGGGCGAGCATCGGGCGGGAGCAGATGACAATTCCGGGGGTCAGTCCCCGATATGGACCCACTTCGCGCTCGAGACGCCCTCGATGCGGGCGATCTGCGAGAGCAGATCGGGCGCCTGGAACAGATTTCGACAGCGGATGTAGACATCGAGTTCGCAGCAGCGCGCGATCGGGTCGACCCGGCCCGCGAGATCCTGGACCCGGATCTTTCTGCCAACCAACACTCCGCGCAGCGAAGCGCTGATCTGCGTCAGATCGGTTCCGGAACCGGCTACGATGAGGCGCCGGTAGACGACCGGCGTCACCCAGCGAAACGACCAATCGAATCCGATCAGCACCGCGAGCATCGCGCCCGCACCGACGAGCGCGAGCGCATAATGCTGCTGGCCGATCACGATTCCGAGCACCGCAACCGACCAGATGCAGGCCCCCGTCGTGATGCCGCGAACGATGTCGCCGGAGCGGATCACGGTCGCGGCGCCGAGGAAACCGATGCCGGTGACGATGCCCGCGGCGAGCCGATTCGGATCGAAGACGATGTTTCCGACCGCGGATTCCCCGAGCGCAGAAGGAATACCCTGCGAGGCCTGGATCGCGATGGTTGCCGAGAGACACACCATCATGTGGGTGCGGATGCCTGCTGGCCGGCCGTGCAGCTCACGCTCGAATCCGATTGCGCCGCCGATCAGGATGGCCAGCGGAAACGCGATCCAGTCGAGGTGCTGAAATTGCTGCGCGATCAGGGCGAGATCCACAGTCCAAAAATCGGCACGCGGAGCGCGCGGATTGAGGTGAATCCGGAGAGTGCGCGGACTCGACGGCTTGTTCTGTGGCGATCTCCACCCGAATTCGCGCACGCCCTCAACGCAAACGGCCACCGGTTGAGATCCAACCGGTGGCCGTATTCGCGAAACATGGCGCGCCCAGCACGACTCGAACGTGCGACCTCCTGGACCGCAACCAGACGCTCTATCCAACTGAGCTATGGGCGCGTTTCGAAGCGGAGCCGAAGCTTAGCAGGCCGACGGCTCCGGGTATCTGGCGGAGAGAGAGGGATTCGAACCCTCGGTACCTTTCAGTACACACGCTTTCCAAGCGTGCGCCTTAAACCGCTCGGCCATCTCTCCGAATCTTCGGATCATTTCTGTTGCTCGCCGGGGCGGATCCGCCGCGAGCGGCGCGCCGAGCGAATCGAACTGGCGGAGAGAGAGGGATTCGAACCCTCGATACGGGTTTAAACCGTATGCAGGTTTAGCAAACCTGTGCCTTCAGCCTCTCGGCCACCTCTCCTGCACCGGGGCGCAGCATACCGAGATTTTCCAGCGCCGGGGAGGCAGGCGCGATCGGCGACCCAGTCTGCGCGGAATCAACACCCCCTCCGCAGTTCCGGCGCGCAGGAGTGGCGGAGAGGGAGGGATTCGAACCCTCGAGGGACTTGCATCCCTGGCGGTTTTCAAGACCGCTGCCTTCAACCGCTCGGCCACCTCTCCCGAGCGATCAGTCTAGCCGCCAACTGGGAATCCTGTCCGCGCGTTTGCGACTCCGGGTGCCGAGCAGCCTCGCGTCGACGCAGCAGCGAGTGGCAGCGAGTTCAAATGGTGGGGGGATCCAGCATGCTGAAGCGATTCTGAATGGCGCCACAGTTCCGAAAATTCTGAATGCCGCCACAGTTCCGAAGAATGGCGCCACGGTTCCGAAGGCTGGGCGAGCGCTAGGAGTGGGATTCTGGGTCCGGCTTCTTGCGCGAGCGGTGTTCGCGCGGGTGGGAGAGGTCGAGATCGAGTTCCGGGCCGAGCGCAACGATGCGCGTCGGATTGAGGCTGACGTGGCTCGCGTAATAGTGTCGCTTGATGTGGGCGAAGTTCACCGTCTCTGCGACGCCGGGTGATTGATACAGGTCCCGCAGATAGCCCGACAGATTGGGGTAGTCGGCGATCCGACGCAGGTTGCACTTGAAGTGTCCGACGTAGACGGCGTCAAAGCGAATCAGCGTGGTGAACAACCGCCAGTCCGCCTCCGTGATTCGATCGCCGACCAGATAGCGCTGGTCCGCGAGGCGGAGTTCGAGGATGTCGAGGGCTTCGAAGAGTTCGCGGACGGCCTCCTCGTAGGTGGTCTGAGTCGTCGCAAAGCCGCAGCGGTAGACGCCCTCGTTGATTCGCGGATTCACGAAATCGTTGATCTCGTCGATCTGCGCGCGAAGCAACTCCGGGTAGAAATCGATGCCCGATTCTCCGATTGCGTCGAACTCGCGGTTGAACATGCGGACGATCTCGTGCGACTCGTTGTTGACGATCGTCTTGTGCTTGCGATCCCAGAGCACGGGAACCGTGACGCGACCGCTGTACTTCGGTTTCGCGCGGGTGTAGATCTCGTGGAGGTAGCGGCTTCCGAAGATCAAATCCGGAATCGATCCGGCGGTCGTACTGAACACCCAGCCGTTTTCTCCCATGACGGGATCGACGACCGAGAGCTTGACCGCCTCTTCGAGCCCCTTGAGTTTGCGCAAGATCAAGGTGCGGTGCGCCCACGGACACGCGAGCGAGACGTAGAGGTGATAGCGGCCCGCTTCCGGTGAGTGCGAGCTCGAGCCGTCCGCGCGAATCCAATCGCGAAACGAACTCTGCTGGCGGGCGAAGTGCCCGCCACTCGACTGGCTGGCGTCCGGGTCGGCCGACCATTTGCCTCCGATCAGAAGACCCATATCGGAACACCCATCTCAAACGATCCCCAAGCAGACGATCTCCAAGCAGACGATCCGCAATCCGACGATCCCCAAGCAGACGATCTCCAAGCAGACGATCCGCAAGCAGACGATCTGCAATCAGACGATCGGCAATCAGACGATCCGCAATCAGAAGCTCCGGAAGCAGACGACCCGGAACCCGAAGATCCGCAGCCAGAAAACCCGCAGCGAAACGCGCAATGCCAAACGCCCGCCGGCGAAACCCTTCCCGGTGTGACGCGGCCGAGAAGGTACTCGCGCCGAGGCGGCGTTCAACACCCTTTTCTGTCCAACATTGGACGTACCACCCAGCATCTTCGGCCAGGCCACACATCCTCTATCCAACAATCTGGTGGAGCGGCAAACGGCTTGAGGGGGTATCCTCCCAACGCTCCGAAAATCCGCGGATGCAAGGCGATTCGCGTCGGCCGCTGCCGCCGAGAGAGGGCCGATCGATGTTCGAAGCCGTGCGAATCAAACCCCTCGAATCTCCCGTTTTCGACGCGCAGCGCCTCGACGAAACCCGTCGCGCCAGCCCGTCGCGATAGGCGCCCCCTCCCCATGCCCGTTTTCAGCCGACTCGACCCGACCCTCGAACGCGAACTGTCGTTTCTCGCTGACCTGCACGATCGCGTCATCGGCGAGCAGGAGGGTCCGGCGTTTTTGAAGCTCGTGCGCGAGGTGCGCAACCTCGAGCGGAACATGCGCCGACACTTCGCGAGGCGAGACGAGAAGCGTCTTCGCCGCACACTGCAACGCGCGCCTCTCGATCGCCTGATTGCGCTAGGCCATTCCTTCACGCTCTTCTTCTGGCTGCTCAATCTCTGCGAGCAGCGTCACGAGGCTCGCATCCACAAGAGCGACGAGCCCGGAACTCTGGCGGAACTGTTCCGCAGACTCGAGCGGCGAAACGTCGACGCCGGGCTCGTCGCGCGCTTGATCGGCGATCTGCGCGCGACGATCGTGTTGACCGCGCACCCGACCGATGCATTGCGCTGGTCGGTTAGCCAGACGCTCGCGCGCATCGAAGTGCTGCTCGACAAGCGCGCGAGCGGAGACGGCGGAGATCGCGAGAAATTAGAAGATGAGCTGATCGCCGAGATCACCGCTTTGTGGCAAACGATGAGCGTTCGATACCGTCGACCCGCACCCATCGACGAGGTGCAGCACGCGATCCACACGCTCGACACGGTACTCGTGCACGCCGTACCCATCGTCATCGATCGACTCGAGCGCGCCTACGAGAACACCTACGGCCGACCCGCGCCTCGGGAGATCGCGAACACGCTCGCGGTCGGCTCGTGGATCGGCGGCGACCGCGACGGCAATCCGTTCGTGACGGCCGACGTCACCCGAGAGGCGCTCCGCCTCTACCGCGTGGCCATCCTGCGCCACTATCGAAAGGCGATCCCTGCGTTGATCGAGCGTCTCACACTCTCCACGCAGCGCCGGCCGGTGAGCGCTGCGCTGCAGACGAGCCTCGAAAAGGATCGCGCAGATCTCGACGAACTCTGCGTGCGGACGGATCCGCACGATTCGAACGAGGTCTACCGCCAGAAATTGAACGCAATCGCAATTCGACTCGAGCGGAACATCGAGGAGAGCGAAGTCGGCGAGGCTCCGGGTTCGCGCAGCGGCTACACGAGCGCAGCGGCGATGCGCGGCGATCTCGAGCTGATCGACGCGAGCATGCGCGAGAACCTCGGCGCAAGGCTCGCCGAGCAATGGATCCGCCCGCTCGACGAGTGTCTCGGCCTGTTCGGTTTTCGATTCGTGAGCGTCGATGTCCGACAGCACGAGGGGCGCCACCGCGAAGCGCGCCGAGAGCTGATCCGGCCGACCCATGGGGCGCTCGAAGATCTTCCGCTCGACGAGCAGCAGAAGTTCCTCGAAAACCTGATCCTCGCAAGGGAAATCCCCGCGGTGCCGGAATCGGGGCTGAGCCCCGATACGCGAGAGGTTCTCGAGACCCTGCGCTGTGTCGCAGAGGTTCCGTTTCAGCTGGAACTCGCGGCCGTGCGCGATCTCGTGATCAGCAACACCGAGAACGCGGTTTCGGTTCTCGAGCTGCTCGCGCTCGCGCGCGTGGCGGGCGTCGTAAAGCTCCGCGAAAACGGCGCGCTCGACAGTCGAGTCAACTTCGTACCGCTATTCGAGTCGATCGATAGCATCCGTCATGCGCCCGACGCGATGGAGCGCCTCTACTGCTCGCCCGCCTATCTCGCGCAGCTCGCTGCGCTCGGCATGCGCCAGCAGATCATGCTCGGCTATTCTGATTCCGTGAAGGACGGCGGCTATCTCGCCGCGTGCGCGGCCCTCGACGAAGTGCAGCGTGCGCTCGTCGAGCAGGCCGACCGCCACGGCGTCCACATCGAGTTCTTCCACGGCCGCGGCGGCACGATCGCGCGGGGCGGCGGGCCGACCCATCGCGCGATCCTCGCGCAGCCCCGCGGCACGCTGCGCGGGCGGATCAAGCTCACCGAACAGGGCGAAGTCGTCTCGATCAAATACGGCTCGATCGAGTCCGCGGCCTTTCATCTCGAGCGCATCCTCGCGGCGACCTTCGAGGCCTCGCTTCCGGAGAACGAATTGACGCCCGAGCGCGCGGTGCCGAAGTCGTGGTCGCAGGCGATGCTCGAACTGGCGGCCCTATCGCGCAGCGCCTACCGATCGCTCGTCTACGAGACGGACGGCTTCGTCGACACCTTCTACGCGATGACGCCGATCGAAGAACTCGCGGCGCTCAAGCTCGGCTCGCGCCCCGCGAAGCGGAGCGATACCCGGCGGATCGAGGCCCTGCGCGCGATCCCGTGGACGTTCGCGTGGAACCAGAACCGCGTGCTGCTCGGCAGCTGGTTCGGCGCGGGGACCGCGTTCGCGAACTGGCTCGCGGAAGCCGGCGAGGCGCGCAAGCCGCGCATCGCGCGCCTGCGCGCGATGTACCGGCGCTGGCCGTTCTTCCGCGGCGTGATCGACAACTTGAGTCAGGTGTTGGTCAAGGTCGAGCTCCACATCGCGGCGTGTTACGCGGAACTCGCCAAGGACGTCCCCGCCGCCGGAGAAATCTTCGCGCGGATCGAGGCCGAGTATCGGCGCACGACGCGTGTGGTGCGGGAAATCTCGGGCGAGCGGGAACTGCTCGCCTACGACCTCGACCTGCGCGAGCGACTCGCGATGCGCGCCCCGTACCTCGACATGCTCTCGTACGTCCAGGTGGAACTTCTCGCGCGCAAGCGAAGCCGCGAATCCGCGGAAAGCGCCGAAGAAATCGACCGCGCCGTCCGCGTCACCATCAACGGCATCGCGGCGGGTCTGCGCAACACCGGCTGATCGCCCGCGCAACGCGATATTCGATTTCGATCCATCTCTCGAATGCGAAGCAAGCACTCACCGATTCCGCGCGGACGTCACCACTCGAGCGAGAGCGTCACGCCGTAGGTCCGCGGGACACCCCAGACTTCGAGAATCGTGCTGGCGGTGCGGCTGAGGTCGAAGACGTCGACCTTGTATTCCTCGTCGAACAGGTTGGAGATCCAGAACGAGAGTTCGATCCGCTCGTCGGGCGTGCGGTAGGAGAGCCGAGCGTTGTGCAGCCAGTAGCCGTCCTGCGAGATGGGGTCGAGCTTCTGGGGGTCGAGATAGACCTTCGAGCGGTAGTTGAAATCCCAATGCGGGATCAGGGCGCCCCAACCGAGCAGCGGAATCTCGTATTCGAAGATGCCCGCCCAGCTGAAGGTCGGGGCCGACACGAGCGGATTTCCGCCGTAGTCGAACAACCGCGAAACCGATCCGCCGCGAATCGTCTTCGCAACCAGGAAGTGTTTGAATTTCGAATCGAGCCAGCCGAAGTTTCCCTGGATCAGCAGCGGCGGAATGGGCCGCGCGCGCAGCTCCACCTCGGCGCCGCGCACGTCGGCGTCGCCGTTTAGAAGTTTCTTGAGCGGCAATGCGCCCGGATCGTTCGCGACGTCGAAGACCTGCAGGTCCTGGTACCAATAGCGGAATATTGCTGCGCTCAGGGTCAGCCGCTCGTCGAACCAGCGCGATCGGATCCCGAATTCAACTGCGTCGATGTACTCGGGTTCTACGGGATCGATCGTCTGATCGACGTCACCTCCCTTGATCGTCAACCCCGCGTTGAAGTGCCCGCCCTTGAAGCCATGGCTGTACTTCAGATACGAGATCAAGTCGCCGTACGCGTTGTCGAATGGCGTGTAACTGAGCGCCACGTCGCCGGTCCATTCCCTCCACGTCTCCTTGGAGGTCTCTTCGGCGAGCAGCTGACTCGTCAGATCGGAAACCGTGGCGAACGCCGAACTTGCGAGCGTGAACTCCTTTCTCTCCTCGTTGTAGCGGACGCCCGCTGAAAGATTGAGCGCGTGAAGTCCCGAGATCGCGCCTTCGTCGACGAGATCGAATCCGACGTGCAGATAGGGGGCCCAGTTCATCAGCGTCTGCGCGTACGTTTGATCGATCGTGAATTGCCGCGTGTTGGGGAAGAAATTTCTCGCCGTCAGATCTTCGTAGAGAAAGAAGAGGCCCGCGATCCACTGGTAGCGATCGCCCTCACCTTCCGCGCGCAACTCCTCGTTCGTCTGCCAGGCGCTGTCGGAGTAGAAGACCTGAAAGATCCGCAGCGGATTCGCGTCGCCCTCGTCCTCGACCACGCGGTCGTACCACTCGTAGTCGGCGAGCAGCGTGAGCGTGACGGGACCG
Organism: uncultured Spirochaetales bacterium; assembly: GCA_964494795.1. Lineage (GTDB taxonomy): Bacteria > Myxococcota_A > UBA9160 > UBA9160 > SMWR01 > JACZVU01. Next base: position 41,328 of record CAZBSV010000184.1, read on the forward strand.
ACATCCCAGTAGCCACGGCCTCGGACCCCCCAGCTGTCGAGGATCTCGAGTCCGTCGGAGGAGTAGAATCCCGCATACGGGTTTCCTCCACCTTCACCCGGAAGTGTGTCGTCTGGAGTGATTCCGTCGACATCGGAATATCCCTCCCCGAGCCGGAGGCCCGACGCCCATGCGGCGTTCTGTTCGTTGAAACCCGATTGGAATGCCTCGTCGAATCCGCCCCGGAAGCGTCCGCTCGCACCGAGCATCTGGTGGTGGGCAGAGTCTCCGCGGTTTTGCCCGCCGTGCGCGTTCAGCGTCCAGTCCATGTTTTCGATCGGCTCGAAGAGCAGAACCGTGCGCGCCGCCCAGTTGTCGATGTTGTTCGTGGTACGCTTCAGGTCGGCAAACTGAGCAATGCTTGGCTGCACCCGGCTGCGCTCGAAATCACCTTGCATGCCCTGGATCTGCGGAGCCGCTTCGCCCGCATAGGTGATCACGTTTCCCTCGGGCTCGAACATGCAGACCTGGTCGACTTCGGTCCGGGTAAACCGCGTTCCCTGCAGGGCGACCGGGGTACCCGCGAGCGCGGGAGATCCGTCCGGTAGCAGCACCGGAGAACCATCGGGCTGGATCAGATCTTCGCCGAGCAGGACGGGATTCGCGGGTGTGCCGGTGGTGATCTGGGCGCTGCCCGCGGCCTTCAATTGATTGACCGCGCCGAGGTCGAGGTAGACGTAGCCGGCCGTCGGGCCGCTGATCGGGCGGTTGATGATCACCGCTCGATACGCGCCGGCGATCGGATCCCACTGCCCCGGGCTCGCGTCGAGCGAGTCGTAATTGGCGCGTATCGTCTGCTCGTCGACCAGCGGAAATCCGAAGCGCGTAGGGTCCCAACCCGAGCAGTGGTTCTTCGTATAACCATCTCGCCAGTTGGCGGTACCCGCCACGCGCATCGAGAGCATGTCGCGGACCAGCGGAAGGTTGATCGCGGCCTCGACCTGCTTGGCGTCGTAGTTGCCGTAGGTGAGATCGCTGGAGACGCTGAAATCATCTTGCGGTAGCGCGGAGTGGATCAGGATCGCTCCCCCCGTCGCGTTGCGGCCGTTTACACTGCCCTGTGGGCCGCGAAGGACCTCGATTGATTCGATGTCGAACAGTTGCCCGAGCTGGAGGGCTGGCGCGTTGATGTTGACGCCGTCCTGATAGACCGCGACCGCGCCAGCCGCGTTCGAGTTGTAGTCCTTGAGCCCGATGCCGCGGATGAAGATCGTCGGATTGGATGCCGCAAATGCGGTGTTGATCTCGAGGTTCGGCGTGTAATCCGCGAGGTCGGCGATGTTTTCGATTCGCAGCGCCTTCAGATCCGCAGCGCTGAAACGGCTACTCGATGTCGGTTGGTCGTGAAGCGAGTCGCTCTGCTCGCCCGTGATGACGATCTGTTCCACGTCTCCGCTTCTCGCCGGCAAGGGAGAAGGCGAGGGCTCTTCGACCTCGGGCTCAGCGCTCCCGCGATCCGCACCTTCAGCGGTCCGCTCGGTCGCGGCTTCGATCTCCGCAGCACTCGGGGGCTGCTGCGCGGCGGTGGGAGGGGCGGCAATCAAAGCGGCAAACAGAATCGCGAACGCGAACGGCCAGCGCGTCAAGGCGTCGACTCGAAATCGCTCTCACAACGCGGTGATGGCTCGAGGCTCGCTTCAGCCATTTACCGCGCATCCACGGGCAGGCTCTCCGGCTCTGCGACTGTGGGACTCTCCGGCTCTGCGACTGTGGGACTCTCCGGCTCTGCGACTGTGGAACTCTCCGGCTCCGACGGTTCGGGGCGAATGATCGAGCCGAGGCTGCTGAATCCGCGCTTGACGAACAGCGGAACGCCCTGGAGCACGATGCTCGCCGGCCCCGCCGAGCCCGGCAACAAGATGGGTTTGACATCGGGGTTCTCCCAAGGGCCCGTCACCTGGAAATAGGCGGCCACGAGATTCGCATCGGTCCCGAGCAGGAGTTGATTCAAGATTGGAATCTTCCCAAGCACCCGGTCGAGTTTGCGAAACAGGAAGAGGGCCACTTTTCCGTCGATGTTCATCTCGACGGTCATGAGCTCGACATCTCCCGAGGCGAGCACGCCGATATCGGGGCCGTCCAACGAAAAAGCGTCCGTGCGTAGCCGACCGTCCGAAAACTCGAGAATGGTCTCGAGTCTCCGATACTGGATCATCTCTCGCGGATCGAAGTCTTCGAGCGCCTCACTCGCGCGCGAAACTGCAGCGATGGGAGGCGCTTTCTTGCGGATCACGCCGTCGCTCGCGCTGACCTCCAACAGGCCTCGAAGCGTCTTATAAATCGACACGGCCGGAAGCAACGTGCCCTCGAAACTTCCCGCGAGATCGACGCGGCCGTTGATCTGGTTCGACGGCAGCCCGAACAATTGCGCGATCGCGATCGCGTCGCCCGACTTCAGGTCGAAGCTCACCTGAAACGGTACGGCGTCGACTTCCGAGATTTCGACCCGGCCATTCGCGTCGACCACCCCCGAGGGCTCGAGATCGATCGCGAGGTTTCGGATGCGAATGCGGTCAGCGGACGCCTCGAAGTCGCCGCGCGCTGCACGTTGGCGCCAGCGCTCGCCCTCGACTTGCCCAATTTTGAATCGACCGCGCGCCCAGGTGTTCTTCGGGATCGGATCGGAGGCGAGTTTGCCAGGCACTCCCGCAGACAATTCGACGCGAACTCGCTCGTCGGGAAGAAAGAGCCACTCGGCCTTTCCGTCGATTGGAACCCCCGCCCAATGACCGCGAACGCTTTCGACGCGCAGACCACGGGTCTCGGTTTTGATCGCGAGCTCGAGGTCTCGGACCGGCCACAGAAACATCGGGTGATCGAGATAGTCGAGCTGGAGTTCGACGGTCGTTCCGACGTCGGGCGAATCGGCTTTTCGTCCCATGCCGATGCTGCGCCAGAGCGTGCCGAGTCCCGTGAGCGGTTCTCCGCCCGACGTGATCTTGCGCGCTGCAGAATCTCCCGCGAAGAAATTGGGGAAACCATCGACGACCAGATCCAAGCGCGGCAGCGCGGTGTCGTTGAACACCGCGGTCGCTCCGACGAGCTCGGCACGCGTGCCGACCCACTGCATCCGCCCGCTCAATTTCTCGATCCGGTCGGAATCGCTGACCCAGATCACCGTATCCGCGAGCTCGGCACCGAGGCGGAAATCCCGCGGCATCGTGCGCGTGCGCCCTGCTAGAAAATTCTGCCAGCCTGCCAACGTGGCGCCACCACTCGCGCGCAGGGACACCAGCCGACCGCTCTTGAGCGGCGCGACGATCGCCGCCGCTTCTTCTCGCTTGATTTGAGGAAGCCAACCCATCAAGTGCCGAACCTGTGAGACTTCGACGTCGTCGAACTCGACGGAGAGATCCGCCATCGATTCGCTCTGCAGCGGGCGCGCAACTCGGCCGCTCGTGCGCAGCCGAGTCTTCGCTGTGGCGATCACACCCTCGTGGACAGCGATACTCTCGGGCGTGATCACGA
>CAZBSV010000185.1:0-6448 GCA_964494795.1 uncultured Spirochaetales bacterium
TCGACGCCTCGGATCGCCCGGGCGGCGTGATGCGGACCGATCACGTCTCGGGTTACGTGATCGAGCGCGGGCCGAACACGACGCACGTCAAAGCGCCGATGCTGGAATTTCTGCGCATGCTCGGAGCCGAGAGTTCGCTGCTCGCGGCGCGGCCCGCGAGCCGCCTGCGCTGGATCTACGACGCGGGAAAACTCTGCGCGGTTCCGATGTCGCCACTCGCGCTGCTGCGCACTCCGCTGCTCAGCGCGGGCGGCAAACTGCGCCTGCTCGCGGAACCCTTCGTGCGCCGCGCAGACGCGCGCGACGACTCGGTCGCGGAGTTCATCGGTCGGCGACTCGGCGCGCAGGCCGTGGAGGGCCTGATCGGTCCCTTTCTCGCCGGCGTGTACGCGGGCGACGAGTGCGGACTCGGCGCCGAAGCGGTCTTCCCCTCACTCGTTGAAATGGAGCGGCGCGGCGGATCGATCGCGATCGGAGCGTTCGCGGCGCTGTTTCGCGGGCGGCGCCAGCGCGGGCTGCGGGGCAGCTACTCGGCGCCGGAGGGATTGGGCCCGTTCGCGCGCAGCCTCGCCGAGCGGCTCGTCGAACCCATCGCGCTCGAGAACCGGGTGACCGCCGTGCGCCGCGACGGCGACCGCTGGCTCGTGCGGACAGCAGGGCCCGCGGGCGAGAGCCGCGTGCGCGCGGCGCGCGTCGTGCTCGCGGTGCCCGCCGATCAGGCCGCCGAGATCCTGCGCGGCGCGAGCCCGCAGCTCGCCGACGAGCTCGCTGCGATCGAGTACGCGCCGATCGTCGGCGTACCGCTCGGCGTCGATCCGTGCGCGCTGCGCGAAAAGATCGCGGGGTTCGGCTTTCTGGTCCCGCGGCGCGCGGGAATCCGCCTGCTCGGCTGCCTCTACATGAGTCAGTTGTTTCCGTCGCGCGCGCCCGCGGGCCGCGAGCTCCTGCAGTGCATGCTCGGCGGCGCGCGCTGGCCGGAAGCCGTCGATCTGCCGGACGACGTCATCGTCAAGCAGCTTCGCGCAGATCTCGATCAGATCCTCGGGCTGCGCGAAGAGCCGCGCGTGCTCGCGGTGACGCGCTGGCGCCAGGCCATCCCGCAGCCGCGTCGCGATCACGTCGCGCGGATCGCGCGCATCCGCAGCCAACTCGCCGAGCTACCGGGCATCTCACTCGCGGGCAGCTACCTCGGCGGAATCGGCGTCTCCGATTCCTTCGCGTCGGGCCTAGAAGCCGCGCGCGTCCACCTGCAGCCGCTCAACCCCGCATAGCGCGCGCCTGGCGGAGCATGTCGGCGACGGCGAGCACCCAGCTGGGTCGCGCGTTGACGGCCGGAATCAGCTTCAACGCGGCTCCGCCGAGCCCGCGCCACTGCGCGGCGGCGCGGATTCCAATCTCCTCGAGGGTTTCCAGGCAATCAGCCGTAAATGAAGGACAAATCACCGCCAGTCGCTTGATGCCGCGCGCCGCGAGTTCGACCAGGATGCGGTCCGTGAAGGGCTGGATCCAGGGTGTGCGGCCGAGCCGCGATTGGAAGGCGGTAGCGTGTCGCGCGGGCTCGAGCGCGAGCAACTGCGCGACGCTTCGGGTCGTCGCGAAGCACTGCGCGCGGTAGCAATCTCGATTCGCGGCGGAGATCGACGCGCAGCAAGCGTCACTCGCGAGACACTGCGCGCCGCTGCGATCGCTGGCGCGCACGTGGCGTTCGGGCAGGCCGTGGTAGCTGAACAGCACGAAGTCCGGATCGAATCCGCGCAGCGCGTCGCGCGCTTCGGCGGCGACCGAAGTCACAAAACCCGGCGCGTCGTAGAAGTCGCGAATCCGCGTTACTTCGAGCGGCGTTCGGCGCGCGGGCGAGGCGTCGCCTGGCCGGCAGGCCGCGGCGATTTCGTCCGCGACCTTCGCGAGCGCGGACCCGGTTGCGGCTTCCGAATACTGGGGAAACAGCGGCAGCACCACGGCGCGCGAGACGCCTGCGTCGCGCAGCCGCGCGAGCGCGGAAGCGATCGTCGGCTGGCCGTAGCGCATGCCGAGTTCCACCAGCCATGCGGGGCCGAGTGCGTCGGCCAGTGCCGTCGCGAGCGCGCGGCTGTGAACCAGCAGCGGCGAGCCCTCGCGGGTCCAGATCTTCGCATACGCGGCCGCGGACTTGCGCGGGCGAAACGGCAGGATCACGAGTCGCACCAGCAGCCAGCGCGCGATCGGCGCGATGTCGATCACGCGCGGTTCGCTCAAGAATTCGCGCAGGTAGCGGCGCACGTCGGACACGCGCGGAGAGTCGGGGGTGCCGAGGTTCAGCAGCAGCGCGCCGGTGCGGGGGTCGCTCATCGCGCGCCGAGAATACCGCAGTCAGCGCCGCCGACGCGGAGGCGCGGCCGAGATCAGCGCAGCGTCGAGCGCGGCGCTATAGTGGCGCCGATCCAGCATTCGACGGATCCCGCAGCAGCGAACGCCAACGGATCTGGCAGCAGCGAACGCCAACGGATCTGGCAGCAGCGAACGGCAACGGATCTGGCAGCAGCGAACGGCAACGGATTCAAAAGCGACGCAGACGTCGGATCCATCTGCCAACCAGGCGTCACACGGGGAATCGCATGGAAGCGCGCAAGCCGCGACAGGTCGTCGCGCCCACATCGGCGCAAAGTGCGAGGGTGAGCCAACTCTCGACGCGCGCGATCGAGTTCCTGCGCCAGGGCGGCGATTCGTTTCTCGCGACCCGCGCCGACGCCGTCGTGAACTGGGGCCGCAAGTATTCGATGTTCCTCTACCCGTTCGTGACGGCCTGCTGCGGGATGGAGTTCATGTCGGTCGCGGGCCCGCGCTACGACCTCGACCGCTTTGGCTGCGCGCTACCGCGTTTCTCGCCGCGGCAGGCCGATCTGCTGATGGTGGTCGGCACCATCACGCACCGTCAGGCGCCGATCCTCAAGAAGGTCTACGACCAGATGGCCGAGCCGAAATGGGTGATGGCGTTCGGCGCGTGCACGTGCTCGGGCGGGCCCTACAACAACTACGCAACCGTTCAGGGGATCGACACGATCATCCCGGTCGACATCTACGTCCCCGGCTGCCCGCCCCGACCCGAAGCCGTGATGGATGGCCTGATGAAGCTCCAAGCCCGGGTCCAGGCCGAGAAGGTCCCCGCCGCCGGCCGGCATCGCGAAACCGCCGACCTCGAGCTTCCGATCGTCGAAAAACCCATCGCCTGATCGGCGCTTTCCGCCCTCGATCCTCGAAACGCGGCGCCTATCCCTGAGACACCAGCCATCCCTGAGACTCCAATCATCACTCTGCGATACCCAGCGCCCCGGCGGTCCGCGCTTCAAGATCTGCGCCCGCCCTTCCGATCTGAGCCCGGGGGGAACTCTTCGTGGCCGGGCAGTCCAGTTTCGATCTCGCGGTGGTCGGCGCCGGGCCCGGGGGCTACGTGGCCGCGATTCGCGCCGCCCAGTTAGGTCTGCGGGTCGCGGTCGTCGAAGCCGAGCGACCCGGTGGCGTCTGCCTCAACTGGGGCTGCATTCCGACCAAGGCGTTGCTCACGGGCGCCGAGCTGATCGAATCGCTGCGCGATCACGGCACCGCGTTCGGCATCAACACGGGTGGTTTCACGCTCGACTACGGGCGTGCGATCGACCACAGCCGGCGCGTCGCGGATCGCCTCTGCCAGGGCGTTCAATCGCTGCTCAAGAAGAATCGGATCGAGTTGGTGCGCGGGCGCGCCCGGCTCGCGGGCGCGACTTCGCTCGAAGTCGAGGGGCCGGATGCGCGCGCGATCGACGCCGCGCAGATCGTGCTCGCGACGGGGTCGCGCGAGTGGGTTCCGCCGGGTATCGCGGTGGACGCACAGCGCGTGCTGACTTCGCGCGAAGCGCTCGAGTCGCGAAGCATTCCGAGCCGGCTGCTGATCGTCGGAGCGGGCGCGGTCGGCATCGAGTTCGCGTACGTGTACGCGATGTACGGCGCGCGCGTGAGCGTGCTCGAAATGGCCGACCAGCTGCTGCCGGGCGCTGACCGCGACGTCGCCAAGGCGCTCGAAAAGGAATTTCAGCGCAAGGGAATCAAGCTGATGCTCGGCGCGCGCTTCGAAAAACTCGACAGCGGCCGCGACGAGGTTCGCGTCGTGTATAGCGTGGGCGATCGGCCCGACGAGATCGCGGTCGATCAGGTGCTGTTTGCGGTGGGTCGACGCCCGTCGACCGAAGGGCTCGGCGTCGAGCGCGTGGGGGTCGAGCTCGACGATCGCGGCTTCGTGCGCGCGGATGCCAAGCACCGCACCTCGGTCGCGACGATTTCGGCGATCGGCGATGTCGCGGGCGGGCCGCTGCTCGCCCACAAGGCGAGCGAGCAGGGCGTCGCGGCCGTCGAACACATCGCGGGCCTCGAGCGCCCGCCGCTCGATCCGCTGCGGATTCCCGCCTGCATCTACGCCCAGCCGCAGGTGGCGTGGATCGGCCTGAGCGAGGCGCAGGCGCGCGCGCAGTACGGCGACGCGCTGCGGATCGGCACGTTTCCGTTTTCGGCCTCGGGCAAGGCGGTTGCCGCCGATCACACCGCGGGTTTCGTCAAGCTCATCGCGAGCGCCGAGTTCGGCGAGATTCTCGGCGCTCACGTGATCGGCGCGGGTGCCACGGAATTGATCGCGGAGGTCTCGCTCGCCATGCAGCTCGAGGCGACGACGGCCGAGATCGCGCATACCGTTCACGCGCATCCGACGCTTTCCGAAGCGATCTGGGAGGCCGCGCTGTCGGCCGAGGGCCGCACGCTGAACCGCTAGCCGTTGCGCGCTCGGGCGCTGCCCGGCGCGAAGGAGGATGTAGTACCGATGTCGATCGCCGTGGTGCTGCCGCCGCTCGGAGAGAGCGTCTCCGAAGGCACGATCTCGCAGTGGCTCGTGAAGGAAGGCGATCGCGTGGAGCGCGATCAGCCGCTCGTCGAGGTGACCACCGACAAGGTCGACGTCGAAATTCCATCGCCGTGTTCGGGGATCGTCGCGCGGATCGTGGCCGCGGCGGGCGAAGTGGTTCCGATCGGCGCCGAACTCGCGCGCATCGACGCCAAGGCCCACGCGAGTCGCCCAGGCTCGGCGCCGGCGGATCGCCCGCACGCCGCGGCGGCAATCGAACGCCCGGGCTCAGCGACAATCGAACGCCCGGGCTCAGTGACAACAGTCCGCCCGGGCTCGGCGGCGGCTGACCGTCCGCGCACCGACGCGGCAACAGACCGCCCGCACACCGAGGCGCCGCAGGCGGCAGCCGAGCGCGCTGCGCGCGCGAATTCGATTCCGCGCGCGACCCCGCTTGCACGGCGCGTAGCCGCCGCGCTCGATCTGGATCTCGCTTCGGCGAGCGCGTCGGGGCCGAGCGGCCGCGTCACCAAGAGTGATGTGCTGCGCGACGCACAACGCCGAAGCAGCGCGCCGCAAACCCCGCAAGCGAGCGCTGCGGACGAGGCCGGAAGTTCCGAAGCCGGCAGCCGCCGCGCCGCCAAGGCTCCCAGCTACGCGCGCTACGACGTCCAAGACGGCGACCGCGTGATCCCGATGTCTCCGCTTCGCCGGCTCGTCGCGGAGCACATGGTCTACTCGAAGGCCACGAGCCCCCACGTCGGCAGCGTCGCCGAAATCGACCTGGGCCGCGTGGTCGCGCTGCGCGAGCGCCACAAGCGCGCGTTCGGCGAGGCCCACGGCTTCTCGCTGAGTTTTCTGCCGTTCATCGTCCACGCGTGCGCGCGCGCGCTGCGCGAATATCCGGCCCTCAATGCTTCGGTGCTCGACGACGCGATCGTCGAGAAGGCCGCGCTACACCTGGGAATCGCGGTCGAGACCGACAACGGACTGATCGTACCCGTGGTGCGGCACGCGGATCGGCTGTCGCTCGTCGGCCTCGCCGCGGCGATCGAAGACCTCGCGAACCGCGCGCGCACCAAGAAGCTTTCGGCCGACGAACTGCGGGGCGGCAGCTTCACGATCTCCAACCCGGGCCGCCACGGGAATCTCTACGGCTTTGCGATCATCAACCAGCCGCAGGTCGCGATCGTGCGCATGGGTGAGATCGTCAAGCGGGCGGTCGTCCGCAGCGCCGACGGCGAGGACGCGATCGTCATCCGGCCTACCCTGCACCTCGCGTTGTCCTACGATCACCGGGCCGTGGATGGCGTGCCCGCAAACGGTTTCTTGCACCGCGTGCGAGAATTGCTCGAGCGGGCCGAGTTCGAGCTCTAGCGCGGGCTCGGCGTCGCGCCGCGCATGCGGCGCACGGCGAGACCTGCAAAGTGCACGGCAAGACCTGCAAAGTGCGCGGCCAGCCCTGCAAAGTGCACGGCAACCCCCGCAAAGTGCGCGGCCAGCCCCGCAAAGTGCGCGGCCAGCCCTGCAAAGTGCACGGCAAGACCTGCAAAGTGCACGGCAAGACCTGCAACGTGCACGGCAAGACCTGCAAAGTGCACGGCA
>CAZBSV010000186.1:0-6673 GCA_964494795.1 uncultured Spirochaetales bacterium
TCGTGGGGCCGTAGCTCGATTGGTCGTGGGGCCGTAGCTCAGCTGGTCGTGGGGCCGTAGCTCAATTGGGAGAGCGCCGCGTTCGCAACGCGGAGGTTGGCGGTTCGATCCCGCTCGGCTCCACCAGTACAAAACATGCGCGGAGACCGCGCTATCGATCCATTGCGAACGCGTTCGCACTTTTTTCGGGTTCGCACTTTTGTCAGATTGGGCCTGGCGCGCAAGCGGGTCTATCTTCGCGCCCGTGCGCCGAGCGGGCTCGGATCCAGCTCGGGCCGCTCTAGTTGAGGGCGCGTCGAGAACCCCAAGGGGGCGCTTTTGAAGGCGATTCCCGCCATCGTGGCCGCCGGAGACCGGCGCGCCGCGAAAGCCGTGCACGGCCAGAGCAAGGTCTATCTCGAGCTCGGCGGTCGCGCGCTCGTGGCCCACGTCGTGGCCGCCTTGCAAGAAGTTCCCGAGGTCTCCGAGGTCTGGGTCGTCGGCAGCGCCGAGCGGCTGCTTGCGATCTTCGACCGAGAGGAGATCAAACGAGATCTCCGCAAACCGCTGCACGTCGTTCCCCAGTTTCGGAATCTCTACGAGAACCTCTGGCAGACCTACCGGAGGCTGTTGCCGGGAGCCGGGGCCGATGGGCGAGACCCGCAGCTTGCCGATGAGAGCGATCTCGTGCTCTACCTGTCGGCCGACATGCCCTTTGCGACCGCGCAGGAGATTTCGCTGTTCATCCAGCGCTCGCGCGACCTCGACTGCGATTACGCGTGCGGGCTCGTGACCGAGGAGTCGCTCGAGGCCTTCTACCCTGCCGCGCCGGGTGAGCCCGGCATCCGCATGGCCTACTTCAACCTGCGCGAAGGTCGGTTTCGGGTCAGCAACCTGCATCTCGTGCGGCCAGCGCGAATCGTCAACCGCCACTACGTCGAGGAGATGTACGAACACCGCTACCAGAAACAGTTCGGCAACATCGTAAGCCTCGCCGCGAGACTCGTGAGGAAGGAAGAGGGAGGTCTGCGCATGCTCCGCTACTACGTGCTGATCCACCTCGCGGGCTTTGCGAATCGGCGCGGTTGGCGGCGGCTTGCGGACCGGATTCGCGCCTGGATTCCGCTCGGTCGCGTCGCGGAGGCCTGCAGCGCGCTGCTGCGCGCGGATTTCCGCTTTGCGGTCACGGACATCGGAGGTTGCGGGGTCGATATCGACAACGAGCGAGATTACGACGTGGCGACGCGCGCATACGACCGCTGGAGGGCGCTCCAACGGCAGCGCGCGGAGCAGCTCTTCCGACGCCTCCCCGCTCCGTCAGCGGCTGCGGCCGGCGATCCGGAGCGCTCGCGTTGAGCGCCGCAGATCGAGACGCCGAGCAAGCTGCGGCCGTCCGCGCGAGTGCCGGAGTCTTTCGTCTATCTCAGCGCGGACTGATCGAAGTTCGCGGCGGCGATCGCGTGCGCTGGCTGGACGGCATGCTGTCCAACGACGTCACTCGCCTGCGCGCCGGCCGCGATGCCTCGGGCTGTTATGCGGTTGCGCTCAGCGCGAAGGGGCGAATCGTCGCGGATCTGCACGTATTGCTGCGCGACGACGCCTTCTGGCTCGAAACGGCCGCCGCCGCGCTGCCGAACCTGCTCGAGCACTTCGAGCGGCACCTGATCGCAGATGACGTCGCGCTGCGCGACATCGGTTCGAGCGTCGACCGGCTCGCCGTGGAGGGGCCGCTCGCGACTCGGCTGCTCGAGCGAGCCGCCGCGTGCGCGCTCGAACTCGCGCCCGATTGCTGCGAAAGCCTGCGGATCGGCGGCACGGCAGTCGTGGTCGCGCGTTACGGTTGGTCGGGCGAGCAGGCGTTTTCTCTGCTGATCCCGGCAGGCAGCGGTGAATCGGTCGCCAAGGAAATCCTCGCTGCCGGCGCCGAACCGAAACCGATCTTTGCGGGTGAAAATACCCTCGAAATTTTGCGAATCGAAGCGGGCTGCCCCCGATTTGGTGCGGAGATCGACGACACGGTCTTGCCCGCAGAGGCGCGGCTGGAGCGCGCCATCGCCCGATCGAAAGGTTGTTACGTGGGTCAGGAGGTGGTCGCGCGGATGGAGACGGCGGGCCGCGTGAGCCATCGGCTAATTGGTATCGCGCTCGGCGAGAGCGCGGTCGCGGCGCCCGGATCGGAAATCACCGCAGGTGACAAACGCGTGGGCGAGGTGACGAGCAGCTGCCTCTCGGTGCCCGCGGGATCGATCGCACTCGGTTTCGTGCGCAGCGCCCACGCCGAAGTCGGTGCCGAGTTGCGCGTGGCCGGGCGGCCCGCGCGCGTTGTCGCGCTGCCGTTCGTGAAACCGCGAGCCGCCGAGCCATTCGTGAAACCGCGAACCGACAAGCCGTTCGTGAAACGGCGAACCGACGAAACGTGAGGGGGAATTCGCGCGGCGCCTTGTGGATCTTCGCGAAGCAACCCGCGCCCGGCCGGGTCAAGACGCGGATGGTGCCGCCGCTGTCCCCGCAGCAGGCTTGTGATCTCTACGCCGAGATGCTGCAGGACGTGTTGGCCGCCTCGCACCGCATCGCGATCGAGACCGGGCTCGCGGCGGTGCTGGCAGTTGATCCGCCGTGCGCGGCGCCCGCGCTCGCGCGCAGCGCACCGACGGAGTTCAGGGTCGTCGCCCAGCGAGGCGCCAATCTCGCCGAAAGGATGGCGTGGGCGATTCGGGAAGCCGCAGCGGGTGGCTCGGAGCGGATCTTGCTGCGCGGCAGTGACAGTCCAATTCTCGATCTGGAACAGATCGAAGCCGCGCTGGAGTCTTTGGACGACTTCGACCTCGTCGTCAGTCCGGATCTAGGGAGCGGTTATAACCTGATCGGTGTGCGAAAACCCACGCCTGGCCTGTTCGATCACCCCATGAGCACGCGAACCGTACTCGATGACACGCTTGCCAACGCGTCCGCGCTGGGTCTACGCGCAGCGGTGCAGCGCGCATCCTTCGATCTGGACACCGCGAGCGATCTGGATCGGCTCGCAGCCGCGCGCGCGGGTCCGTGTGGCGCGCTTGTCTCAGATCTGTGTCCGCGGACGCTGTCCTTCCTGGATGCGGAAGCGCTGTGGCCGTGACGCGGAAGCGCTGTGGCCGTGATTGGGTCACGGCTGTTGTCGTGATTGGGTCACGTTATGGATTCGAAACGCGGCCCTAGGGCCGCGTAAAGTCTGGTATTGCGGTGCGCAAAAAGTGAAAGTAGGGTTTGCAAACCTCTGATTTTTGAGGTAGATCGCAGCAGCGGAGTGCGCACAAAGGGTTAAAGTGAGGGCCGACCGGGCCCGAACCTGTTTTGGCATGCCGCAGATCGTAAGGTCATAAGATCGTATGCTCGTACGTTCGTCTGCTCGTAGATGGGTCTGCTCGTAGATGGTGATGGTGGGGTGGTGGGGTAATGCAGCGAATGGTGGAAGACACCAAGTCTATTCGTGGGTATTCCCCCTCAGAATATTTAATAAATGTGTAGGAGCGGAATTCCGCGCTCGACTCCCAGAGAGGGTGTCAGCTAGCGTCGATGCGGGCGCCGGAACCTCGTCTGGATAATTAAAACTAGGTAGGAGGGGAATCGCGATGCGATCCAGCCTGAAATCAATTATCGCCGTTGCGGCCGCATTTTTGGTCGTACCGTCGTTCGCGAGTGCGGACGATGCCGGAGGTGGGGACGACCTCCAGGAAGTCCTGTCCCGCATGTCGGACCTCGAGCAGCAGCTGAAGGCGACGAACGACGCGCTCGCCGCGTCGAACGCAAAAGTCGACCAGCAGGAGAAGACGCTCAGCAAGTTCGAGCCGTCGAACGAGTCGGGTGCGATGCTTGCGCTGTCGAATTTCCTGACCGAAACGACCTTCGCTGGTTGGGTGTCGTCGAGCTACTTCTACAACACCAACAATCCGGACAACGGTCGAAACATTGGCGCCAATGGCGGTACGTTCGGTGCGAATCCGTACCACCAGAACCACAACAGCTTCCAGGTTGACCAGGTCTGGTTCTCGATGAGCAACGAGGCCACGCCCGAGAGCCGGGCTGGTTTTGAAATCGACATCGTGTACGGCGAGACCGCCGACCAGCTCGCGCTCGGCATCGAGGGGAACTCGCTCCTCGACTATCTCTACAACGCGAACATCTCGTACCTCGCACCGATCACGGATGCGGGCATCAAGGTCACCGCGGGTCGATTCGAGAAGCACATCGGCTCCGAGTCCACGCAAGATCCGTACAACTACAACATCACGCGTGGCCTGCTCTACACCCTCCAGCCGGTCAACTTCACGGGCGTGAAGTTCTCCTCCAAGTACGAGAACGGACTCGACTGGATGGTCGGCGCGTCGAACAACTCGGGCTACGCGACACTCGACACCAACCCGTACGCGCTGCTGCCGAACGCCCAGAACTACGACACGGATGACGAGAAAGTCCTGCTGTGGCGCTTGGGCTTCGAAGCCTCGGACACGATGGCGTTCGCGTTCAACGGCCTCTACGGCGGCAACTGCGCGACCGGCAGTCCGACGCTAGGTGCGGTGACCGGCTACGGCGGCGGTTGCGGGGCCACCTTCCGAAACGGCCAGATCGACGCCTCGAGCAGCGACCGCCAGGTCCTACTCGACTGGACGATGAACTGGGATCCCTCGGACAAGCTCTCGACCTGGGTGAACGTCAACTACATGTACCCGGTTGAAGAAGAGCGCGCCGGCGATCCGGACGTCTTCGGCATCGCAGCTGCTGGCCGCTACGGGATCACCGACGCCACCGGCGTCGCGATGCGCCTCGAGTACGTCAAGTCCAAGGACAACTACCTCGAGCTGACGGCGCCGCAGCTGTTCAACCTGGCGACTGCGTTCCCGGACCTTCTCGGTGGGCTCCCGAACGGGATCGCCGGCCCGGGGGACGAGCAAGAGATCTGGTCGGTCACCGCGACCCTCGACCACAAACTGACCGATCATCTGACCGTCAAGGCTGAGGTTGTCTATCAAGAAGGCAATTCCGAGAACAACACAGACAACCAGTACTTCTGCGACGACACCTGCCTCGCGAACTCGGTGAATCGGCGACAGGTTCTTGTCGGCGCCCAGATGACCTACGAGTTCTAGTCGACGCGAGTCTGCTAGAGCCCGTTGGGCGTGAAATGGGGCGCGGCGCCGAAAGGCGCCGCGCCCTTCTCTTTGGCGCTTCGACTCCGTCCGGGCGCCGGTGGAGGACCGAGTTGGTTGCTTGGGTGCGGTGTCGGGGGGCCGTCGGGCTCTAACACCATGTCGCCCGACGGCCCCCCGACACCGCACCCAGGTGGTTTTGGAATAGGTAGGGGGCCGCGGGTGGAGGTTGTCTTTCACGAAAAGTGCCGCGTACTGATCGGTCTTTGCGCAGCGCTCCCCACACAAGAGCTGCTCGGCCACAAGGACCTCGCCACGACGATGATCTACACCCATCTGTTGAACCCGGCCCCGCCGGCGTCCAGTCGCCGGCCGACCGCCTGCTCGGAGGATGACGATGCGCAGCCAGTCTCTTCTTCTCGGCCTCGTCCGGCCGTCACCTCTCCGCGAGGGTGATGACCGGCCCCAAGCGACGAGCCGATTTATGCAGACCCGTCTAATACCGCGCCCGCCTCGCACGCCGCGCGTCACAACATTAGGACGTACGGTAGCTTGCGCCGTTCGAGCGGTTATTTTCCAAGCCGAATTCGACGGACCGCCTTGCCGCGTTCGCGGTATTTATGCAGGTCTTTCAAATTCTTCTTGGGCATCACAAAGGAGAATCAGTCATGCGTTATAGATCACTGGCCGCATTTGCCTGCGTCATTGCGTCCACTTCCTCACACGCAGAGTGTCGTAAGGCACAGGTCTGCGATGACTCCGGAATGAACTGCCGGGTCCAGGACATTTGCGATAGCACGCTTGACCTACCATCCGTCGAATTACCGCCGCTGAAGCCCCTGCCCTCCACGGAACTTAAACCTCTTCCGTCGCTGGATCTGCCACCGTTGGGAACGACAAAATGCGAATACAAACAGGTTAACGGCCAGTGGCAGAACATTTTCCACTAGAAACTGTGCTGCCCAACAAGGCGCTCCAGACCGACGTCGCGCGCCCTGCGAGCGCGCGCCGCGGCTGAGCGCCGTCATTGAGGTTGTAGAAAAAGCCCGGCGCCAATTTCGGAATAGCGATGATGAGAAATCGGGGCTCATGGTCGATACCTAGAAGGTCGGCTAATCGAGCAAGCGAAGTCGGCCGGAAGGGCGCTCGTCATGAATGGTCAATCGAGTGGGTCAAAGCTTCCCGAGTCCGACCGCGAAGAAATGGAGATCTTTCTTGAAAGGATCCACCAACTGATGCCCGTGCTTGGGGCGGATGCCCTCCTTCCAATTGGCTCGGTGCCGGAAGGCTCTGCGGAGAAGCAGATTCTCCTCTGCGAGATCAAGGGGATAAAGGCCACCGGTCGCCTCACCCCAACCGGCTTTGTCGTGCTGAAAGGATCGCAAGCCGTCCTCAAAGAACGTGCGTCCGCCCATCAGTACCCATACACCCTTGCTTCGCGGAGAAGACTGATCGAAGACGGAACGTTAGTGGAAGACGGCGATCACTTGAAGTTCAACCGCGATTCGGAGTTCAGTAGCCCCAGCGCGGCCGCAACTGTCGTGCACGGGGGCTCCGCAAACGGATTGCTC